>JAFDZE010000033.1:15494-25392 GCA_018267155.1 Bacteroidota bacterium
ATGCTCGGCAGCGATGGACTGACGGACGCCACGCGGTACGCCATCCTCAACGCCAACTACCTGCGCGCCGGACTGGAGAAGCACTACCCCATCCTGTACACGGGCACCGAAGGCATGGTGGCGCATGAAATGATCCTCGATTGCCGCGATTTCAAACGGGCGGCCGGCATCGACGTGAGCGACATCGCGAAGCGCCTGATGGACTATGGCTTCCATGCGCCCACCGTGAGTTTCCCCGTGGCCGAAACGCTCATGGTGGAACCCACCGAGAGCGAAGCCAAGGCCGAACTGGACCGTTTCATCGAGGCGATGATCGGCATCCGCCAGGAGATCGCCGCACTCGAACAAGGCAAGGCCGACAAACTGGACAATGTGCTGAAGAACGCCCCGCATACCAGCGAAGAAGTATGCGGGAACACGTGGGACCATGCCTATCCGCGTGAGCAGGCCGCCTTCCCGGCGAATGTGAACCGGGAGTGGAAATACTGGCCTGTGGTGAGCCGCGTGGACAATGCCTACGGCGACCGCAACCTGATCTGTGTCTGCCCGCCCATCGAGGAGTACATGACCGCGGAGGCGTGATGATGCAGGGCCTGCTTTCCGCGACCGCCGCGACCATTCTTCTCTCTTCCACCGCCGTTGGGCAGGAGCGTGCGACCTGCCTGTACGCCGAACCGTTCAGCGGCCCCGACATGCCCGCAGGCTGGGCCGTTACGCCCGCACAAGTGGCCCTGCTCGACCAGAACGGCGACACCACCGGCGGCTTCACCGGACCGTGGATCATCGGGAACGCCGAGCAGGCCAATGCTGCCGGGTATTTTCCCGTACCCGATGAGCCGCCCGGGAACACCTTCGCCATGGCCAACGACGACGCGCCACCGTGCGATTGCGCCATGAGCGACGTGTCGCTCGTATCGCCCGTATATGACCTGAGCACCGTGCCCGCCCCCGCCGTGAGCTACCGCGTGTACCACGACGGCCTGCCGACCAATGGACGTGCCTGGCTTGATGCGAGTACCGACGGAACGGTATGGACCACCCTGGAGGAGATCCCCGCCGTGCATAACGCCTGGCAGCACCGCCTGGTCGACCTCGGCGCCTTCGCACCGGGATCCGTGCAACTCCGCTTCCGGTACGACGACAATGGCAACTGGTCTTCGGGCATGGCCGTGGACGACATGTGCATCTTCACCCGCGTTGCGGATGACATCGCGCTGGTGGATGCCTGGCTCGGCGATCGTACCGTGAGCCCCTTCATCACCGATGTCCGTTCATTGGGCTACAGCCGTATCCCCGTGGAACAGCAGGAGCCGCTCCTGCTCTCCGCCCGGGTGCGGAACAACGGGCTGAACGTGGCCACCGACATCACCGTGGAAACGACGATCACCCCGGAGAACGGCACACCCGTTACTGTTGGCCCGGTAGTTGTGAACGCGCTCGCACCGCTGCACGACACGTTGGTCACGTGGAACACCGGTTTCGTGGCCGACGTTGCCGGGCACGTGAACATCAGCTTGAGCATCTTCGCCGCGAACGCCGATGAGGAACCATCGGACAACGACGCTTCGCTGACCTACGAGGTGACCGCACCCGATGTGGGCAACCACGCCATGGCCCTGGACAACGACCAGCCTTCCGTGGCACTGGGTGACGATGGCTTCTCGGTGGGCTGCCGTTACGAGTTGAACGAAGGTCAAGCGACCATCCACGGTGTGAGCACGCGATTCGGACCGGGAACGGCCCTCGGGGCGCGTGTGCGCGTGGTGCTCATGAACGGCGAACTCAACCCGCTGCACGTTTCCTCCATGCACACCATTACCGAGGAGGACCTTCAACTCAGCTTCAACGGAGGCACGGTGTACCTGCCGCTGGACAGCGTACTGGATGTGGACGGGCCACAAGACGTGATCGCACTGGTACACAGCCCGCCGGACAGCGGTGCTGTCCGCATCATGGCTGGCGGCAACTCACCGGTCGGCGCCAACTGGTTGATCCAGGATCCCGAGTTCATCATCACCTACCCGGAGGTGACCCCCATCGTTCGGCTGCACTTCAGCTCCCCGGTTACCGTAGGCGTTGAAGGACCGTTACCGGCTCCTTCCCCCGGGTTCGCCGCTCGGTATGACGCCGCAATGGGTTCGATCATCCTGACCGGGCCCCTGCTTTCGCCGACCGGTACCACCCGGGTTTTCGACCCGAATGGTCGGTTGATCCAGCAGGGCGGAGCGATCGCGCTCGGCGAGGGACGTACGCGCATCGCTGCGGTCAACTGGCCTCCGGGGTTGTACGTTGTTCAGGCCGCCACCACCCGGGGGGTTGAATGCGTTCGTGTTGCGATCGTGCCGTAGGCAGCGCCGAGGCCACCTTTTGCGTCTTCCATACAACGGATCCCGAACAGGGCCTACGGGGCACACACCTATATTCGCCCCTCCTGAAAAAGAAAAACCCAAACCCCTACCCATGAACAACCTGTACACCTCTGCGATGGCCGTTGCCCTGCTCACGGGCACCGCCATGGCCCAGAGCGGCACCGAGCATTGGGCGCCCGTTCTGAAGACCCGCGCCGGCCACTCCGCACCGGGCCACCAGACACCCGTGGATGCCAACCGCGACGTTGTTTGGAGCAACGACTTCGCCACGCCCTCCGATTGGACGATCGCGCACGACGGCAACTTCAATGCTGACTTCCAGATCGGCGTGGGCTTGGAGAGCCAAGGGGATTTCGGTACCCCGGCCATCGAGAGCACCACAGCCGCCAACGGCTATGCCATGTACGACTCCGACGCGGCGGGCAACACCACCACCGACTACGAGCAAGCCCACATCACCACGGCCGCTCCGATCGACCTGACCGGCCACCCGAACGTGATCCTCTCGTTCGAAACGCAGTACCGTCGGTACAACGACGAACAGACGTTCCTGGTGGTCAGCACCGATGGCAACTTCCCCACGCTGGACGATCCACTGATGGACATCAGCGCCATGCCCGGTGTGTTCCGCGTTTGGGAGGATGGCGAACTCACCCAAGGCGTTTCGCCCGGCAACCCCACCGTACGCGAATTCAACATCAGCGCTGCAGCGGGCGACGCGCCACAAGTGTGGGTGCGCCTGCAATTCACCGGTATTTACGGCTACACCTGGTACATCGACGACATCAGCATCTACGACCAGTACCAGTACGATTCCTACATGCTCAACGGTTTCGTTTCGCACAGGGGAGACGGGAGCGAGTTCGGACGTATCCCGAGCACGCAACTCGGCAGCCAGATGAACGTGGGCGCTTGGGTGATCAACAAGGGCTACGACGTGCTGACGAACGTGACCGCCAGCGCCAGCTCGACCGCGTTCGCCACGGTGAGCACCAACGCCGCCAGCCTCAACCCCGGCGACACCCTCTTCTTCAACGAATGGGCTTCCGTGGCCGGCCTGGCGACCGGTGCCTATACCGTGGACTATACCGTGACCAGTGACCAGAGCGGTAGCGAAGGCAACATGGCCAACAATAACTGGCAGCGCACCTTCGAGGTGACCGACGACATGTACTCGCTCGACCAGATCGGTGGCCATCCCGAGGGCACTGAAGTTCTGACGTACTTCGGTACCAACCAATTCACCGGCGGAGCCGATGGTGTGATGGGCTTCACCTACTACCCGATCATCGAGGAATTCGCCGTTACGGGCATGCAGATCGAGCTCGCCAACGGCACGGTTGTCGGCGGTACGCTTCAAGTGAGCCTGCACGACTCCACCACCCTGATGGCCGACGACCCCACCCCGATCGAGGTGTCCAATGATCACGAGGTGACCCAAGCCGATCTCGACGCTGGTGTGATCAACGTGGCTTTTGACAACCCGGTGACCCTTGATCCCGGTGCCTACTACGCGGGCATTACCATGTACAGCAACGAGAACGCCAACGACATCCGCGTACTGGACGACCTGACCGTGCCACAACCCGGGATCAGCAGTGCATTGTTCCTGGACGCCACCCTGTACAGCAACATCAACGCCCTGGCACTTCGCCTGAGCTCCGACCCCACCATCGGCATGGAGGAGAGCCGCCTCACGGGCGTAGGGGTATACCCCAATCCGAGCACCGGCCTGGTGAACGTCGCCTTCGTGAATACCGGCAAGTACACCGTTGATGTCCTGAACAGCCTGGGCCAGACCGTGCAGCGCACGCGCATGAACGGCACAAGCACCATGGACCTGAGCACGATGCCCAAAGGTGTTTACAGCCTGCGCATCTCCAACGGTACCGCCACCACGGTGGACCGTGTTGTGCTGCAGTAAAACTGCTGACCACTGGACCGGCGCCTCCCGACCATCGGGGGGCGCCGGTCGTTCATACCCGTACCGGTCCTGCGTTCGGACGACCGTTCGTGCCTGCACCGGGACGGTCCGTGCAGCCGGTGACGAAAAAACAGGCCGAGCACCTACTTTCGCCAGCCTGATCAACCGACAGAACCCGCGAACGAAACATGAAACCAACCTGTACCCTGATCCTGTCCGCCGCTTTGCTGGCGGGCACCAACGCATCAGCCCAGCTGGCGCGCACCTTACCGCAATTGCACACCACCCGGGCGAGTGAAGTTCAGCACGCCACGCCGAACGCCTCCTCGGAGGACCGCGACGTGGTATGGTCCGAGGATTTCGCCAACGGCATGGCGGGTAACAACCCCAGCGGAGCATGGACCGTCGACGGGACCGATGGTGCCATCTGGCACACCGGCACAACGGCGCCACTTGGTGCCTATTCACCGGCCAATGAGCGCATCCAATCCACCACCTTCAGCAACGGCTTCGCCAAGTTCGCCGGCGATTCGGCCAACTGCACGTGGAGCGACAACACGCCCACCGCAATTCCCTCAGACCAGTTCACCAACTGGGACGGCAGCTTGGTCTCCCCTGTGATCGACCTGAGTGCTACCCCGGCCGCCATTCTTACTTTCCAGCAACGCGCACGCTGGTGCTGCGGCGACATGCCTGATATGGTCGGGGTGAGCACCGACAATGGCGCGACCTGGGTCGATGTACCCGCATACGATAACCTGGCCATCAATACCCTTTCGGCCACGGTGACCAAGAGCTTGAGCATCACTGGCCTGATCGCGGCCAACCCCGCCAACGTGCAGATCCGCTTCCACCACGATGGGGCCAACTACCAGACCTCACACTACCACTGGCAGGTCGACGATATCAGCATCAGCACGGCACCGGCCACCGACGCTCGTGTGTTCGACGGCTACTGCAGCCATCGCGGCGACGGCACCGAGCACGGCCGCATCCCGCAGAACCAGCTTGGAGGTACCATGAACCTCGGCGGCTATATGGTGAACGAAGGTGCCACGCCACTGACCAATGCCACGCTTACCGCAGTGGTCACCGACAATGCGACCAGTACCACCCAGTTCACCGCTTCAGCAACGTCGCCCTCCCTGGTCCCTGGCGATACGTTGATCATGAACGAATGGCCCACCTTCGGTACCCTCGCCACGGGGGCGTACACGGTCACCTTCACCGGCACCTCCGATGAGCAGGCCGCCGAGGCAGATCCCGACAACAACGGCTGGGTGCGCACATTCCAAGTGACCGAATCGGGGAGTGGGATGATCTACTCCCTGGACGAGATCGGTGGCCACCCGCAAGGAACCCAGGTCCTCAGCAGCATCGGCACGGATGACTTCACCGATGGCGCCGATGGGCTCATCGTGTTCACCTACTATCCCGTACAGGAGGACCTGACGGTGGACGCCATCTCGTTCCGCCTGGCCACCGGCTCCACCAGCGGCGGCTTCTACAGCGTGGCCATCCACGACAGCACCGCCATCCTGAACGACGATCCGGGCTCGCCCCTTGCCGAGAGCGATGAGTTCGACCTGACCGTTTCCACGGGCACCGTGGTGGTACCCCTGACCGAGCCCATCACGCTGGGCCCCGGTGCGTACTATGCCAGCGTGACCATGTACAGCAATGCCAACGAGAACGACTTCAAAATCTCCGACGACGCCACCATCCCGCAACCAGGCTGGTCCAGCGGGATCTTCGTGCAGGGCGCTTCCTACACGAACGGTACGGCTCTGGCGATCCAACTGCGCAACGCGGCCGTGGGCATGGACGAGAACAGCCTGGAAGGTGTGGGCATCTGGCCCAATCCCACCGATGGCGTGCTCAACGTGAACGTGCGCGAAACCGGCACCTACCGCGTGGATGTGATGAACAGCTTGGGCCAGACGGTGAGCACCCAGCGCATGAACGGCAGCTCCAAGGTGGACCTGGGCGGCCTCGCGAAGGGTGTGTACAGCGTGCGCGTTTCCACGGACAAAGCCTCCACCACGCAGAGCGTTGTGCTGCGCTGAGCATCGGAACTACGAAGTTGAAGGGGCTGTCTCGAAAGAGGCGGCCCCTTCCGCTTTTCCGGGGATCAGCGCTTCATCGCGTCCTTCACCTTGCGCATCAGGCCGCTGGCGAAGATGAAGTCGTTCAACTCCTTGTTGTCGCTCCGCAGCAACTCCTCGCGCGACCCTTTCCACCAGGCACGCCCCTCGTGGATGAAGAGGATGTTGTCGCCCGCCTCCATCACGCTGTTCATGTCGTGCGTGATCATGATGGTGGTCATGTCGTACTCGGCCGTCAACTCGTCGATCAGGTTGTCGATCAGGATGCTCGTCTGTGGATCCAGCCCGCTGTTCGGCTCGTCCACAAAAAGATACCGTGGGTTCATGGCGATGGCCCGTGCGATACCCACACGTTTCTGCATACCACCGCTGATCTCGCTGGGAAAGAGCCGGTCCTTGCCCTCGATGTTCACCCGCTTGAGGCACAGGTGCGCGCGATCCAGCATCCCCGCCTCATCCATGGTGCCGAACATGCGCAGTGGAAAGAGCACGTTCTCCAACACCGTGAGCGAATCGAACAGGGCGCTGCTCTGGAACAGCATGCCGATCTCCTGGCGCACCTGGCGCTTCTGCTCCAGTTCCAGGTTGTGGAACGAGCGACCATCGTAGAGCACCTCGCCCTCCTCCGGCTCGAACAGCCCCACGATGCACTTGCACAGCACACTCTTGCCGCTGCCGCTCTTGCCGATCACCTGGTTCACCTTGCCCTTCTGGAACACCGCGTTGATGTCCGTGAGCACCTGCGTGCGCCCGAACCGCTTGCTCAGCCCGCGCACCTCGATCATATCAGCAGGAGTTGGGTGAGCAGGTAGTTCATGATCAGGATCACCACGTCGCTGTATACCACGGCACGGGTACTGCTGATGCCCACCTCGCGCGTGCCCCCCTGGGTGTAGTAGCCCTGGTACGCGCTCACCGTGGTGATGATGAAGGCGAAGACCACGGTCTTGATCAATGCGTAGGTGACGTGGTAGGGCGTAAAATCCGTCTGGATCCCCTGCAGGTAGACCTCGCCGCTCACCAGACCCGAGAGCGTGCCGGCCAGGTAGCCCCCGAAAATGCTCAGGAACATGCTGATGACCACCAGGAAAGGGTTGATCACCACGCAAGCGATGACCTTGGGCAGAATGAGGTAGCCGGCCGAGTTCACGCCCATGATGTCCAGCGCATCGATCTGCTCGCGCACCCGCATGGAACCGATCTGCGCCGCGATGGTGGAGCCCACCTTGCCCGCCAGGATCAGGCTGATGATGGTGGGGCTGAACTCCAGGATGGTGCTCTGCCGCGCCGTGAATCCCACCACGTACAGGGGGATGAGCGGGCTGTCGATGTTGGTTTTGGTCTGGATGGTGATGACCGCCCCCATGAAGACGCTGAGCAGGGCGACAATGCCCAAGCTCTTGACCCCCAGGAGGTCAACCTCCTCCAGGGTGCGCTTCCAATACAGGCCGAAACGCTCGGGCCGGGTGAACGTCTCCCGGATGAGTTGGAAGTAGCGGCCGATATGGAACAGCAGATCCACCGATGGAAGGGTGCCAAGCTACAGGCCCCACCGGGTCGTCCGCCACGGTCGGAAAAAGGGCTTCCACAACCGGATGTGGGTCGTTACATTTGGCCATGAACACCCGCCCGACCGGCGGGTGCGACATGAACAGGCAACGCTCCATCACCACCATGATCCTCGCCGGCGCGTTGCTCGCCACCTCTGTGATCGGTACAGGTTGCGCCAGCGGCCCCCGCTACGGTGCCGCACGCAAGAAGAAGAGGGGGTGCGACTGTCCGCACTGGAACGCCGTTCCACAGCAGAAGGGTGAAGACGGGAGGAGGAGTTGGAACCAGGAACCTTCAGCAACGGATGGCCACGCATCGATCAACTGACCTGCTGGGACTGCGCGCCCACGTGCCCGCCGCCGCATGGCCCGTGATCATGCATTGGCTGCAACGCAACCCGGTGATCGTTCACCTGAGCCCCAGCCGCAAGACCAAACTGGGCGATTACCGGGTGGGCAACACGCGCGTGCCGCACCGGATCACGGTGAACAACGACCTGAACCGCTACGCCTTCCTGACCGTGCTTGTGCATGAGTTCGCACATTACAGCACCTTCCAGAAATTCCGTCGCCACCAGCCGCACGGCCCCGAATGGAAGGCTGAGTACCGTCGCCTCATGCGCCCCTTCCTGAGCAGCGCGGTCTTCCCGGCCGACGTGCTCCACGCGCTGGAACACCACCTCGCCGACGCGCCCAGCAGCAGTTGCACCGACCATGGGCTCATGCGCACACTGCGCCGTTACGACCCGGATCCCCGGCCCTTCCTGGAGGAACTGCCCGCATCCACCGTCTTCCGCTTCCAGCAAAAGATCTTCGTGAAGGGCGAGCGCCTGCGGAAACGCTACCGGTGCAAATGTTTGAACGACAGGCGGATCTACCACATAGACCCCACCGTGGAGGTGCAGTTGGAACAGACCACCCCGGTGCGGCGGGCGTCCTGAGTCGGCGGCCCGTGGCCGTATCGTAAAAAAGCGACCTTCGCGCCCCGATCATGGACCCCAAGCATACTTACTGCGTGATCATGGCCGGCGGCATCGGCAGCCGCTTCTGGCCCATGAGCCGCACGGCCTGCCCCAAGCAGTTCCTCGATTTTCTCGGCCTCGGTCGTACCCTGATCCAACAGACCTGGGATCGTTTTCTTCCGATCTGCCCGCCGGAGAACATCCTCGTGGTCACCAACGAACGGTACGCGTCCATGGTGAAGGAGCAGCTGCCGGACATGGCCGATGCCAACATCCTGACCGAACCGCTGCGCAAGAACACCGCGCCGTGCGTGGCCTACGCCAACCACGTGATCAGCAAGCGCGATGCGAACGCCAGCATCATCGTGGCGTCAAGCGACCACCTGGTGCTGAAGGATGCTGAGTTCCAAGGCGTGATCCGCCTCGCGCTGCAGCAAGCCGGAACGATGGATTGCATCGTCACCCTCGGCATCCGGCCCAACCGGCCCGATACGGGTTATGGATACATCCAGTACGGCGGCGAAGCGGGTATCCCGGGTGTGCAACGCGTGATCAGCTTCCGCGAAAAACCGGACCATGCCACAGCGGAGAAGTTCGTGGCCAGTGGCGATTTCCTCTGGAACAGCGGGATCTTCATCGCAACAGCCAAGGGACTGCACCACGCCTTCGCAGAGCACCTGCCCGCCATGGAACTGCGCTTCGCCCAAGGTGCGGCCAGCTACGGTACACCCGCCGAACGTGCTTTCATCGCCGAAGCCTACTCCACCTGTGAGAGCATCAGCATCGACTACGGCGTGATGGAGAAGGCCAAGAATGTGTTCGTGGTGCCCGGCGATTTCGGCTGGAGCGACCTGGGCACATGGGGCAGCCTGTACACGCACGTACCCAAGGACGCCCATGGCAACGCGGCCATTGGAGCGATGGTGCGATTGCATGATTGTACCAACACCATGGTACATGTGCAGGACGACCGGCTTGTGGTGCTGCA
>JAFDZE010000034.1 GCA_018267155.1 Bacteroidota bacterium
CAGCAAGGCAGGTCAGGACCAGGCGGAGCGCATTGGCCGACCTCGGGCAGGCTGCCGAACGTATCGACTACGATCAGGCTATCATTTTTCTTCGGACCGGTGGCGCTCCCAGGCCCATGCGGTCCCCATCATCGCGAGCAGGTCCCGCTCCGCTTTCCAGCCCAGAGCTTCGCGGGAGCGCGTGGTGTCGGACCAGATCGCGCCCACGTCGCCCGATCGCCGTTGACCCAGTTCGTACGGGAGCCGCATCCCGCTGACCTGTTCGAAGGCCGCGATGGCTTCGAGCACGCTCACCCCGGTGCCCGTGCCCAGGTTGAACACCTCGACCCCGGTCCCGTTCCGGGCCGCACGATCGAGGGCTTTCACGTGCGCGTTGGCAATGTCCGAAACATGGACATAGTCGCGTATGCACGAACCATCGCGTGTGGGATAGTCCGTACCGAAAACCGTGACCCGGGCCATTTTGCCGATGGCCGTGCGCGTGATCACCGGCACCAGGCTGCTCGGCGGGTTGATCGGGTCCTCGCCCAGTTGGCCCGAAGCGTGGGCCCCGACGGGATTGAAATACCGCAGGCTGATGGCGGCCAACGCAGGGTGCGCACGGGCGTACTCCCCCACGATCCGTTCCCCCACCTGCTTGGTATGCGCGTAGGGCGACTCCGCCCGGCCCAAAGGCGTCGTCTCGCTCACGGGCATGCGTTCGATGTTGCCATAGACCGAGCACGATGAGGAGAAGATGAACTTCGGGACCCCGTTGCGCACGCTGGTCTCCAGGATGTTCAACAAGGAATTGATGTTGTTGTGGTAGTATTTGCGCGGATCCGCCATCGACTCCGGCACGGACTTGAACGCCGCGAAGTGGATCACCCCGCTGAACGGGGCTTCATTCGCGAACATCCGGTCGAGCGCGCGTGCATCGCACAGGTCGATCACGTGGTTGCGGACCTCCCGGCCGCAGATCCGCGCGATGCGACCGAAGACGGCCGGATCCGAGTTCGACAGGTTGTCAACCGAGACCACTTCGATGCCCGGCACGGCGAGCAGTTCAACGATGGTGTGTGAACCGATGTACCCGGCCCCACCGGTCACCAGAATGCGTTCATTCCCCATAGATCTCCTGATAAATGCGTTCGGCCCGATCGGAACTCCGGTAGCGGAGCGCGATCTGGCGGATGCGTTGGTAAAGTTCCTTCCGCGATGCGCCGTCCAACAATGCCGCCACCTCCTTGACCGCCTTCTCATAACCCGGTCGGTCGAGGCTCTCCAGCACGCTGCCGATGCCATGCTCACGAATGATCCCGGAGTCGTCCGAAATATCCCGGGTGATGATCACGGGCAGGCCAAGCGCCCAGTACTCGCCGTCCTTCACCGGGGTACAGTACCTTTTGGACGGTACCGGTTTCACCGGTGTGACGGCGAAGTCCGCAAGTCCCATCAGACCGGGGACCTCCTCGTGCGGAACGGACCGTACCGTGAAAATGGACCGGTCGAGCCCTGCGCGTGCCATCATCGGTTCGAGTTCGGACACGGGATGGGGCGTGAGCAGCAGGACGCGGAAGTTCTCGCCCCAATGGTCGCGTGCCGCACGGAAAAGGTCGAACACCTCCTGATCCAGGTAGATACCTCCGAGCTTTCCGGCGTAGAGACCAACGATGCGCCCTTCCAGCCCGAGTTCCCTCAACTTGTCCGGCCGTTTGACCTCCTGTTCGGCGAACCGCAGGACATCCACACAGGCCGGTTTGGTGTACCACCGTGCCGTGGTCGGTCCGTAGGAGCGGGCGGCGTACGCGCGCATGCCGTCCGTGGCCGCGATAAGCACGCGGGCCCGGCGCGCTTGCAAGCGCTCGAAGAGGAACAGCAGGCGATGAGCCATACCGGATCTTCTCCAGGTGCCGTTCTCCACCATCGCTTCGGCATGAGGTTCGAAACTGTCGATCACCAGTGGCCTGCCTGTGAGCACGGACACGATGTACCCGACCATGCCGGCCGGCGTACACCAGGCATGCACCGTATCGATGCGATACCGACGGACCAGGCGTGTTAATCGCCAGGTGAGACCGGCGATCATTGCAGCTCCGGCCAGGCCCAAGGCGTGATAGGTGAACGGCAGGTGAATGATCCCATCCTCTTCGATACGCTGGCAGGTCGGCCCCGGCTTCTCCAAGGTGACCAGGTACACCCGGCTTCCAGGGGGCATGGCGCGAAGCATCATCCGGACATACGGCAGGGTATAGGTCCGCACCAGCGCATCAGCACTGGACCAGTAGGTGATCACCAGGACGGCCTTGGGGCCGCGTTGCTCTTTTGTGCTCATCCGGCTTCCGCGATCGGCTCCGGCATCAACGGGCGTGGCCGCTTGCGCTGACGCCCCTTGGTGGGCAGGTCATCCTCAGGACGAAGGTGAGCGGTGCCTTGCCGAAGGGAGGCCAGGTCCAACCTTCTGTTGCGCTCGCGATAGTACCGGTCCAGGCGTACGATATAATTGATCACGATGAGGCCGGTGATGAAGAAGGGCAGCATGGGGATCTTGAACCGTACGAGAGCCCCGAAGTTGGGCGTCGAGATGCCGATGACGAAGCCGAATACCACGGAGAAAGCGAGGCACATGAGCACGATCGGGTTGCCGAAGATGAATCGCGGGAGCAGCACGATGCGCGCGCGCAAGAGGCAGCTGAACGCCAACCACAACAACCAGGCGTTCTCCAATCCGCTGATGAGCATCACGGGGTTACGAGCCTCATCCAGCCTTGGCCGGAACAACGCCGCGAAGATGGCCTTCGGAGCCTTGGCGAGCAGACCGCTCCATGTCCCGTCCATTGGTCCGATGTCGAAATAATTGGCGCTGTAATCGGCATTGCGTGTCATATCCGAATTGGTGACCATGGCCGTGGATACCGCGTTGTCCAGGGAGAACTTGCCCAGTTTGTCGCCCAGGCCACTGAGTATGGCGATGGTACCGGCCACCAGGAAAAGGAACGCGAAAGGGACCACCACGAATTTGATCAGGGTGTTACGGATGTCCGAGATGCGCGCATAGAGCACCCAGAGGAGCATGCTGGGGACCAGGGCCATGAAGATGTACGGCTTGATGTAGATCACGAGTGATGCGCTGAGCAGTCCGCCGAGAACAGTACCAAAACTCCTGTTGCGTTTGAAGAACCATTGGTCCACGGCGTACACGAAGAAGCACGTACCACTGAAGGTGAAGGTGTCCTTGCCCACGCCGCTCCCCCAGAAGATCACCGATGGCACGAACAGGAAGGCCATCGCGAGCTGGCCCGTTTGACTGGGGAAATAGCCCACGAACATGCGGAAGCACCGCCATACCCCCATGTAGGCCGCGCTCGCCAGCATCACCGTGGTCACAAGGTAGCTGCGGAAGGCGATCGTGACCAGCGGGTCCAAGAGGCGGATCACCATCCACGTGCGCGAGTCGAAGTAGATGTACTGGTACGGGTACCCTGTCTCCATGTTGAACAGGTTCCAGTTCTCCATGGTGTTCTCACCCAGCATCACCTTGATCCAGGACAGCGGGCTGTCGAACATCAGCTTCGAACTGGAGACCGTGGAATAGAAATACATGATCGAATCACCACCCTTGTAATGGTAGAAATAAACGAGGGCGAAGATCATCCCGCCGATCACCTTCGCCAGGAAGCCCCAGATGAAGTACTTGTACTCGGGGTGCGCCTTGATGTGGATGTTCTTGATGCGCGAGAACCAAACGTACAGGCCGATGATGTAGAAGAACGAAAGGAAGTACTCCCAGATGTATATGTCCACGTAGCCGTGGTAGAGCACATATATCATGGCCTCAAATATCGGGTCAGTTGCCGGTGGGACAGTTGCCGACCGGTGTGCCCATCCAGATGGGCGGCACCCGAACAGTGGATGGCCGCTGCGACCCGGGTCTCCGGTCCGGAGCGAACAGGGCCTCGCAAATCGGGATGGCTCGTTTTCGCTTGGACCGCCACAACGGACGCATGTCCGGGCAAAGCCATGAAGTGGATGGCACGGACGACCGGATGGCAAGGCTGCTGACTTGTGCGACCACAGGCACGATAAGGTGAGGCGTATCGGTATACTTGCGCATGGCCCCGACGGGATACTACACCTTCAAGCCCATTGAGCGGTGCAGCATGTGCGGCGATCCCACGGATCGGCACATCGTGCTGGGGCGACGACTCAACAAGAAGCAGGGGCGCAACCCGCGCAAGGAGCGCGGAGTGGGAACAACGATCATGCGTTGCCGGTCCTGCGGGCTGGTGTACTGCGATCCGCAACCCGTACCGATGTCGATCGACGACCACTACGGTGTACCGCCCGAGTCGTACTGGGACCCCTCTTACTTCAAGGTCCCCGCGGATTACTTCATACGCGAGGTCAAGGTCAGCCGGCAACTGTTGGGGGAAGGCAGGAAGCGGGCACTGGACATCGGTGCCGGTCTGGGCTACGCCATGGTGCAATTGGAGAAGGCCGGGTATGAGACGCACGGGCTGGAACCCTCGGCCCCGTTCAGGGACCGGGCCATCAGCAAGATCGGCGTGCCATCGGACCGTCTTCGTTTGGGGTCGGTGGAGGATGCGGATTATCCAGCGGAGTCATTCGACTTCATCAACCTGTGCGTGGTGCTGGAGCACA
Organism: Bacteroidota bacterium; assembly: GCA_018267155.1. Classification (GTDB taxonomy): domain Bacteria; phylum Bacteroidota; class Bacteroidia; order Flavobacteriales_F; family PHOS-HE28; genus PHOS-HE28. The sequence continues at coordinate 4,642 of JAFDZE010000034.1, forward strand.
TCGGGGATCCCGGAGCGGCGCTGGCCCGGGCGCTCACATGGCTGAAACCGGGCGGCGTCATCCATGTGGAGGTACCCTCGTCCGACTGGCTCATCGTCCGGATGACGAACCTGTATTACAAGCTGCGCCGTTCGGAATGCGTGGGGAACCTGAGCCCGATGCATGCCCCCTACCACCTGCATGAGTTCACGGTGGGATCCTTTCGAGCCCATGGCCGTACGAACGGCTACATCGTGGAACGCTACGCCCATTATGTGTGTCCGACCTACCTCCCCAAGGTCCTGGATATCATCGCACGCCCCTTGATGGCCTGGACCCGCACCGGAATGGAGGTGGCGGTCTGGTTGCGCAAAGAGGGTACACCACCGACCGACCTGCGCGTTCCGGACAGCGAACCACGAATCACGACCCCGGTGGATGCGAGCGGGGGTTCGAAGACCGGAAGTGGCCCGATCAAAGTGCCGGGGACACCCCGACCGTGCCCCCAGTGCGGCACCTCGGAGCGGACGCCCATCGGTGCCATGGCCCCGCACCACCTTGCCCGCTGCAATGGGTGCGGGCTCGTGTACACGGCACTCGAGCCCTCGACGGGGGATCTGCTCGCATTCTACTCGCGCTACCTCACCGTCGAGGATATTTCCCCGGTAACGATCCTGCGCTACGAGGAAGTGCTGGACAGTTTCGAGCCATTCCGCAAGAACGGCCGTATCCTGGAGACGGGTTGCGGCTCGGGCATCTTCATGCAACGGGCCGCCATGCGGGGTTGGGAGGTGCACGGCACGGAGATCGGCGCGCACGCCATTGCGGTGGCCGGTGGACGCGGTGTGCGGATGATCGATGGTCCGCTCGATCCGAAAAACTACCCGTCCGGACATTTCGACATCGTGTGCTCCATCGAAGTGATCGAGCACTTGCGCGACCCTCGGACCGAACTCCGGAACGTGATGGAGGTGCTTCGACCGGGAGGTCTGTTCTATGTGACCACACCGAACTTCAACTGCCTTGCCCGCCGTCTTTCACCCGGTGATTGGAACGTGGCGAGCTATCCGGAACACCTGACCTATTTCACGCCGCGCACACTGGACCGGATGCTCACCTCAGCAGGCCTGCGCAAGCGACGGTTGACCACCACGGGATTCAGCATATACCGATGGAAAGTGCGCCACGACCGTAGTGCGCAGAACAAGAACGCTGCGCAGAAGAAAGAGGAATCCATACGTATGGCGCTGGAGCAAAAGGCCCACCTGCGCCTGGCCAAGCGGTTCACCAATGCCGTGCTGGACCTGCTTCGGCTCGGGGACAGCATGAAAGCTTGTTATGTCAAACCCGATACGGACCCTGGAAGGATCGAGCCCGGGCCGAGCAACAGGATGCCCGAGCGATGAAACTCCGGTTCGAACGTCGGAAGCCGCGGCATACGCTGCTTTCCATCTGTTATCGCCTGGCCAAACTGCCCTTCGCGAGCGCCCGGGGAAAAATGCGTTTCTACCTCGACCTGAATTGGATCGGCTGGCGTCTGGCCATTGAGCAGGCCGAACGCATGTACGGCTTCGGCGAGAGCTCCATGCGCCGCAAGAACCTGGAGTTCCTCCTCGCCCGGATGCAGTCCGGGGCACGGGTGCTCGATCTGGGCTGCAAATACGGGGAGATCAGCGCGATCGTGGCGGAGAAAGCCGAACGTGTGATCGCCGTGGACCATGATCCGCAGGCGTTGGAAAAAGCACGCGCAGCGCACCCGGCAACGAACCTGGAGTTCATCCACGCCGATGCCTTCGACGTTCTGGAAAAAGAAACGGCGCCGGTGGACCTGGTGATCCTGTCCCACATCCTGGAACATCTGGAGAAACCCGAAGCGATGCTGGCCCGGCTGAAGGCCCACGCCACCCACTGTTACATCGAGCTGCCCGATCTGGACGCTTCCTATTTGAACCACTACCGGCAGCTGGCCGGGGCCCGGTTGCAGTACACGGACAACGACCACATCTGGGAATTCGATCGCGACTCGTTGCTTGAGGTGATCGAGGGCGCGGGCTGGAAGATCCTGGATAGTGAATATCGGTACGGCGTGCAGAAGCACTGGTGCGGGCGGGCATAGTGCCGTCGGACTCAGTGGTGATAACCCGTACCCTTCAGGATCGCCCAGGCGCGGTACAACTGTTCGGCCAACAGCACGCGCACCAGCTGGTGCGGGAAGGTCATGGGCGAAAGGGACAGCAGCAGGTCGGCCTTGTTGCGCACCGCATCGGTAAGGCCGTACGCGCCTCCGACGACAAAACACACTTCCCGGGCACCCTGATCGCGCCAATCACCCATTTTCCGGGCGAAGGCACGACTGTCCAAGGAGCGGCCCGTTTCGTCAAGCACCACCAGTCGTACACCAGCGGGTATGGCTCTCAACAGGTTCTTCTCTTCCTCCGCACGCTGCAACTCAGGCGTGGTGCGGTCACTTTTCGCCACAACCACCTCATCCACAGGGCTCCAATGCCGGATACGGCCCAGGTAATGATCCAGGCCTTCGGCCACGAAACCCCGTTCCGTACGGCCCACCATCAGCAATCGTGTCTTCATGGACGGGGTTGTTCACAAGTAAGCCCGGGGAACCGCTCTCCTGTGGCCTGATGTTTGCAAAATTCGCTCACGCTTCAGCAACACCAATGAAACGCATCCTCCTTTCCCTCCTCTCCGCCATGGTCGCACACCTGCTCATCGCGCAGTCGGACGTGAAGGACCAGGTGACCGCCGCCCTCGGCTCGGGCGACGTGAACACGTTGAGCGAGAAGCTGGTAGCCAACGTTGACCTTACGGTTTTGAGCACCAGCGACTACTACAGCAAGGCCCAGGCCACGGGGATCCTGCGCAAATTTTATGAGGGACACGAGCCCAAGGGCCTGCGGATCGAGCACGAAGGCACGAGCAAGATGGGCGACCGGTACTGCATCGGCCAATTGAACACGGCCAATGGCGTATTCCGTGTCACCTTTTTCCTGAAGAAGACGGGAGAGGTCACGCAGGTGAAACAGCTCCGCATCGAGCCCAGCAACAAATAAGGTCGGTGCTGCCACCCGGAACGGACGACCTGGTTCGTCGCACGCTGCTGGAGGATATCGGCGAGGGCGATCACACCACGCTGAGCACCATACCGGCCGATGTGCGCGGTGCGGCGCACCTGTTGGTGAAGCAGGAGGGCGTGCTGGCCGGGGTGGAACTGGCCGAGGCGATCTGCCTGCACTTCGATCCGGCATTGCGGCTGCGCACGCTCATCCAGGATGGCGCGGCCGTCCACGCGGGCGACGTGGCATTCACCCTCACCGGTCCGGCGCGCAGCATCCTCATCGTGGAGCGCACCGTGCTCAACTTCATGCAGCGCATGAGTGGCATCGCCACGCTCACCCGGCGTTTCGTGGAGGCGGTCAACGGTACCGGATGCAAGGTACTGGATACGCGCAAGACCACGCCCACCCTGCGCGCGATCGAGAAATGGGCCGTGCGCATCGGCGGAGGGCACAACCACCGGAACGGCTTGTACGACATGGTGATGATCAAGGACAACCACGCGGACATGGCCGGTGGCATACCGCAGGCCATCCAGGCGGCACAGCGCTACCTGAAGGAGCATGACATGCGGCTCCCGATCGAGGTGGAGACGCGCAACCTCAGCGAAGTGGAGCAGGTGCTTTCCATACCGGGTGTTCAACGGATCATGTTGGACAACTTCGGACTGGACGATCTTCGTACGGCCGTTGATATGATCGACCGGGCCTGCGAGACCGAGGCCAGCGGAGGCATCACCCTGGCCACGGCGCGTGCTGTGGCCGATACCGGCGTTGAGTTCCTCAGTGTGGGCGCGCTCACGCACAGTGCGGGCAGCCTGGACCTGAGCCTGAAGGCCATGAACTGAACCCTCATGCTGAAACGGCTCTGGCGAAAGCTCCTGTACTCGCGCGCCAACCGCAGCCTCATTTCGTGGGCGCAGCGCATCCGGTTCCCGGGCTCGGGTGGCTTCAGCGTGTACCACATCGCACGTTTCTTCTTCCTGGCCCTTGCCGAAGGCCGTCTCACCACACGCGCATCGGCCATCGCCTTCAAGCTCTTCCTGGCCTTTTTTCCGATCATCATCCTGCTGCTCACGCTTATCCCGTACATACCCGTGGCCGACTTCCAGGAGAAGCTCTTGCACAACTTCCAGGCGATGCTCCCACCGGCGGTGTTCGATTTCATCCATGGTCTGTTGCACGACCTGGTGGTACGCAAGCACGGCGGGTTGCTCAGCGTGAGCTTCATCACCGGCCTGTACTTCGCCAGCAACGGACTGGACGCGATCCTGATGGGTTTCCGCGGCAGTTACCACATCGAGCGCTGGCATTCGCCCCTCATGCAACGGCTGTTGAGCCTGGGACTGCTGCTGGCCCTCACAGTGATGATGGTGGTGGCCATGGCCCTGCTCACCTTCAGCAACCACGTGATCCGCATGCTGCCCGGTCTGGGTATCCGCTTGGGGGATCTGGAGCATTTCGGTCTCTTCGCGGCGAAGTGGAGCATCACGGTGGTGCTGATCACCGCATGCATCGGCCTGTTGTACAGCGCGGGCGACCCCGGAGCACGCCGATTCCGGATCTTCACCCCAGGTGCGGTCCTCGCGGTGATCCTCACGTTGTTGCTGTCCCAGGCGTTGGCCTTCTTTTTCGCCCGTATCACCGATTACAACGCGTTGTACGGATCGCTCGGCGCCATTCTTGCCGTGCAACTCTGGCTGTATTTCAACATGCTGGTCCTGTTGATCGGCTTCGAATTGAATACGAGCATATCCAAGGCCCGATCGGAACGCACCGACACGCTTCGCTTGAAAAGCGCGAAGCAATGAGCCGATCGGGGCTCCCATCACAGGCGTCTGGCGTCCCCAATTCGGCCCATGCTGCACCGAAAAAATGGTCACGTGTGCGCCGCTGTACGCCGACATTCCACCTCGCCTGAACAATACTCGACCTCCGTCGTAATTCCTATTGAATGTCACGGTGAGCCCGTCGAACCGGTCCTTGCTTCGCCGTAGCGGCTACGCAAAGGCACGGTCGGCAGGCTCATCGTGACAAGTCTTTTTCATTCCTCCGGGCCATGGGGACGGAGGTCTACTGAGGCGGTGATGAAGATCCAGTCGCTCGACCATCGTGGGCAGAATGAACCATGGGGTGCGAGGGTGCAAGAGTCACGACTCTCGCACCCTCGTACCCTTGAACCCGGGACCGACCGGTTCTTTCTGGCCGTCTCAGTATTGGTCTCGCTGCCAACTTGCGAGCGATCCCGACCAGGCGCAGCGGGATCACATCAGCGGGACGACGGATCACCTACTATTGTGACGGACCGGCAGGAGGCGGGATCCGCTGATCGTACTGAATGACGTGGATCAAAATAAGGCCTGACAACCTGCGTTCGGCATTGGCCGTAGCGTTGCTCGGCAAGCTCGTACTGTTGCTGCTGTTGCTGGTGGAGCACGGGGTGCCCGTCAATGGCCCCTGGTATTTCAGGAACGGTGATGTAGAGGGGTACATCGGGCCCATCGAATCGCTTCTGCGCGGCGATGGCTACCAGCCGGATCATCGGATGCCCGGATACGGCGCCCCGTATCTCGTGCTCAGGCTGCTCATGGGACAAGGAGCCTCGCTCCAGATGATGGTCCTGCTCCAGTTGTTCGCGAGTTCCCTGGCGGTCGTGCTCATCGCGCACCTGGGATCCCTGCTCAGCAACGACCCGCGAGTGTTTCGCTGGACCTTTTGGCTGGCCCTCGCATCCACGTACGCCAGTCTGTACGACCGCGAGATCCGCCCTGAGTCCTTCGCGGTGCTGGCGTTGGTGGGCGCGGCACAACAAGCCGTGCTGTATTTCAGGACCGGCTCCCGAACGAACGTGCTGCTGTCGGGCTGCGCCCTCACATGGCTCATCTTCATGAAGCCGGTGTACTTGCCGCTACTGGCCCTCCTCGGGCTGGCGATCGTACTGCACAAGGGGGCCGCCCTGCGCAGCAGGCTACTGGCCGTGGTGGTCCTGGGGATCCCCTGGCTCGTGGTTGACGGGGCATGGTGCCTGCGCAACGCGGTCAAGCACGGGGAATTCCGCCCCCTGACCGACGGCATGCTGTATCCTGATCTGCGTGTGAGCATCCGGCATCCATTGCTCCGGTTGATGCAGGCGTACGGCACCAGCTTCATCTGGTGGGATCCCTCGGCCGAGATCCGCTGGTTCAATATCCGCCAGGAGGAAAATGGTCAGGTGCAGTTCCCGGACCGGCAACCGCCCCTGCCGGACTACGTCTACACGGACGCCTGTCCACGCGATTCATTGCGGGCCATCGCGGACGATGTGGCGCGGTACAACAAGACCACGGATGAAGGCCAACGCGAACAACTGCTGGCCAAGGTGAATGCCGACTGCGATCGGTGCATCGCGAGTTTCCGAACGGAACATCCGTTCCATTATCACGTCACCGCACGGCTGCGTATGCTGAAGACCTTCCTGTTGCATTCCGGCACCAGTACGTTGATGGGTCGGCCCATGGCGCAGCTCGATCCCGTGCGGATCATCGTGCGGGCCAGTTATTCGTTCCTCTACCTGGCTTCCTTCCTCCTGGGATCCTTGTGGGCGTTACGTTCGCTGGTCCATCGCGGATCCTCCCCTGGTTCACGGTTGTGCGCGGCGCTCGTGTTGTACGGGATCACCATCTTTCCTTTCGGTGTACGCATGACGGAGTCCCGATACAGTACGACCATCTATCTGCTGGCCTTGCTGCTGGCCATCTTGCTCGTCGCGGACACGTGGACCCGGATCCGCCATCTTCGCCGTCGACCGACATCCTGACCGGCCCCATGCCCCTTCTCTCCGTTATCATACCCGTATTCAACGAAGCCCGCAGCCTCCCGTTGCTCTTTGAGCGGCTGCGGACCGCGCTCGGAGGTATCGATCACGAAGTGGTGCTGGTGAACGACGGCTCGCACGACAACAGCTTCGAAGTGATGGCCCAGGCCTGTGCGGCCGACCCCCGGATCCGGGCCATTGACTTCCGCCGCAACTTCGGACAGACCGCGGCCATCAACGCGGGGATCCAGCATGCCACAGGCGATGTGCTCGTGCTCATGGACAGCGACCTGGAGAACGACCCGGCGGACATACCGCTGCTGCTGGCCAAGCTCGACGAAGGGTACGATGTGGTGAGCGGCTGGAGGCGCGACCGTTGGAAGGGCCAGTTCCTCACGCGTAAACTGCCTTCGCTGCTGGCCAACCGGCTCATCGGCATGATCAGCGGTGTGCGCCTCCACGATCATGGCTGCACGTTGAAGGCCTACCGTCGTGATGTGATCAAAGACGTCTACCTGTACGGCCAGATGCACCGGTTCATCCCGGTGTATTGCAGCTGGCAGGGCGGGCGGGTCGGAGAGATGCCCGTGCGTTACGAGCCACGCCGGTTCGGCAAGAGCAACTACGGCCTGTTCAGGACCTACAAGGTGCTGCTGGACCTCCTGGTGATCAAGTTCCTGGACAAGCACATGACCAGGCCCATCCATTTCTTCGGTGGTGCCGGGTTCCTCTCCTTCGGTGCCGCACTGCTCTCCTTCTCGCTGGCCCTGTACTTCAAGCTCACCGGTCAGAAGGACTTCGTACAGACCCCCTTGCCCGGCATCACGGCGATGTTCTTCATCATCGGGGTGCTCATGATCCTGCTGGGCGTGCTGGCCGAGATGCTCATGCGCACCTACTTCGAGAGCCAGGGCAAACGGACCTACAGCGTGCGCCGCATCATCGGTACACCCGCGGGCGGAACACCTGACAACGAACCGCCCCGCGCATGAACAAATTGAACCTCGGCAGCGGTGAATACCTGAAAACAGGTTTCGTCAACGTCGACTACTACAGCGTCAGCAAACCCGATGTGGAGCATGACCTGAGCCGATTCCCCTACCCGTTCGCCGACGACCACTTCGATCATGTGGAGAGTGACCACTGCTTCGAGCACCTGCCCGACCCTTTCGCCGTGATGAAGGAGGTGCATCGCATCGCGAAGAACGGCGCCACGGTGATCATCCGGGTGCCCCATTTCAGTCGTGGCTTCACCCATGCCGAGCACAAGGCCGGCTTCGATGTGACCTTTCCGTACTACTTCCGCAAGGGATTCAAAGGCGGCTACCAGGGTGTGGAGTTCGAAACCACGGCGGTGCGACTGCGTTGGTTCGCGCAACCCTACTTCAAACGCACGGTGCTCTCGCCCCCGGTGTTCTGGAGCGCCCGCGCCATGGGCGCATTCTTCTCGTTCTTCGCCAACCTGAGCCCATTCCTGTGTTCACGGCTGTGGTGCTTCTGGGTGGGAGGGTTCGAAGAGGTCGAATTCCGCATGCGCGTGAAAAAGTGAATGACCGACACACGATTCGACCGGGACCAGTTCGCCGGGGCATACCCGCCCGGCATCGAGCGTTCCTGGTGGCACGTTGCCCGCAACCGCACCATCGCCCGGAGGATCAACGCGAACCTGCCACGGGGCGCACGCCTGCTCGAGGTAGGATGCGGCACCGGCATCGTTACCTGCTATTTGCACGACCTCGGCTGGGACGTGACCGGCGTGGACCTCGGAGAGCCCCGGTCGGGTCTGCGTTGCCCGGATCGTCTGATCCTTGGCCAGGACGCCACCGATCTGCCCGAGCAGCAGCGCCTCGGCGTTGATGCGCTCCTGCTCTTCGATGTGATCGAGCATGTGGCCGATGCTCCGGCGTTCCTTCGCACCATGCTCGCCTCCTTTCCCAATGTCCGGTGGGTGGTGGTTACCGTACCCGCCCGCAAAGAACTTTGGACCACTTTTGACGACCACTTCGGCCACTTTCGCCGGTATGACCGGTCCATGATTCGCGATGAATTCGCACGCAGCGGGCTGCGCACGACGCACAACGCCTACTTCTTCCATGCCCTCTACGGGGCGATCGGCCTGAACAACCTGCTGCGCGGGCGGAAGCGGGCCATCGCATTCCGGGCCCCGGCGAGAGGTTTCGCCAGCATGATGAACCGGTCCGTGGGCACCCTCATGGCACTGGGCGGGATGCTCCTCCCCGGCGCGCTCGCGGGTTCGTCGATCATCGCGATCGGTGAACGCGAACCCCACCATCACTGAGAAACGACCATGTGCGGGATCGCCGGCTTCCAGGGGAGTGGTACCATTGATGACGCACGGCGCATGATCGGACGCATCGCCTATCGCGGTCCGGACAACCGACAAGCCGTGCTGATCGACGACACCGGACTGGCGCACGCCCGCTTGAGCATCATCGATCTGAGCCATGGTGCCGATCAGCCGATGCGCGATGCGGAAGGCGAGTTGACCATCGTGTTCAACGGCGAGATCTACANNGTTTGGGTTGTCTTCAACGGCGAGATCTACAACTACAAGGACCTGCGCGCATCGCTGGAGCGGACGGGCAGGCACGCCTTCCGTACGTCGGGCGACACCGAGGTCCTGCTTCGGATGTACCGCGAACACGGTACGGACATGCTGTCGAAGTTGAACGGCATGTTCGCATTCGCCATCCACGACATGCGCGATGGATCGTTGTTCCTCGCACGCGACCGCATGGGGAAGAAGCCGCTCCATTACCTGCAGCAAGACAACACCTTCGCGTTCGGCAGCGAGTTGAAAGCCGTGCTGGCACATCCGCTCGCACCGCACCGCATCGACCCGCACGCGTTGGACCAGTACCTGAGCTTCGAGTACGTGCCGACACCCCGGAGCATCGTGGCGGGCTTGCGCAAGCTCGAACCGGGGCATTACCTCCTGGTGCGCAACGGGCGCATCACGGAACACGCCCCCTGGTGGACCATCGACCTCACCACGCGACCGATCGGCCGGGAGGAGGCGATGGCCCGCCTGGACGAGCTCCTGCGGAACGCGACGGAACGGCGCCTGATGAGCGACGTGCCGCTCGGGGTCTTCCTCAGCGGAGGGATCGACAGCAGCGCGTTGGCCTGGTACGCACAGCGATCCTCCTCGCGCGGTATAGACACGTTCAGCATCGGCTTCGAGGAGGCGAGTTACGATGAGAGCCGACAGGCCCGTCAAGTGGCCGACCACATCGGCAGCAGGCACCATACCGGGATCCTGCGCCAGCGCGACAGTCTGGAATTGATACCGGACCTGTACGCCATGCTCGACGAACCGTTCGCCGACGCCTCGCTGATCCCCACCCACCTGCTCAGTCGTTTCACGCGCGAAAAGGTGACCGTGGCACTCGGGGGCGATGGCAGCGACGAGTTGTTCGCGGGTTATCCCACGTTCACCGCCGATCGCTTCCGAAAGGTCTTCGCCGCGTTGCCATCCCCGATCATCGGCGGGCTCAAGAACCTGGCCGCCCTGCTCCCGGCGAGCGACCGGAACATCTCCTTCGACTTCAAGGTGAAGCAGTTCCTGCGCGGTTTCGGGTCCGGCCCGCACCACGTGCATACGCGCTGGCTCGGGGCCTTCACCCCCGAGGAGAAAGCGCAACTCTTCACCCCGGACGTGCTTGCGCAACTCAACGGAACGAGCGGCCTCGAACCCGTTGATGACCTGCTCCGGGGATCGGCCTGGGCCGACAACGGGTTGAAGGAGATCATCTACATCTACCTGCGCACCTACCTGTTGGATGATATCCTGTTCAAGGTGGACCGCGCGAGCATGTACGCCTCCTTGGAAGTGCGGGCGCCATTCATGGATCCGGAGGTGGTGGAATTCGTCAACGCCCTTCCCGGGGACCTGAAACGACGCGGCTCCAACGGCAAGTTCCTCTTGAAGGAAGTGATGCGTGGGAAGCTGCCGGACAACATCATCGACCGCCCGAAGAAAGGGTTCGGCATCCCCTTGAGCGACTGGTTGCGCAACGAATTGCGGCCGCTGTGCGAGGAACTCCTCGCGCCAGCACGGATCACGCGGGAGGGGCTGTTCCGCAGCGCCACGATCGAACGCTTGAAGCAGGAGCACTTCAGCAAGCGCGCGAACCATCGCAAGCTCCTGTGGGCCCTGATGGTCTTCGAACTCTGGCACAGCGGTCAGGGCCGGGACATCACCTGACCGGTCGGCCCGGCCCGCGCCCGGCACATCAGGAACTTTGCGCGGGGTACATTCACCCCCTGATGATGCGCACGCTCCTGACCTGCCTGGCGTCCACGATCGCGCTGGCCACGTTGATCGCCCAGCCCTACGACCCGCTCCACCCGCCCGACACCTATCGCAACGCGGACAACCCGTACTACTGGAAGAACCGGCCGCCCTACCCGGGCTACTGGCAGCAGGACGTCCACTACCGGATCAAGGCCCGGTTGGACGAGAACACCGACGTGGCCGATGGTTCCGTTATACTGACATACTGGAACAATTCGCCTGACACGCTGCGGGAGGTCTTCTTCCACCTGTACCAGAACGCCTACAATGCCGGCAGCTACCTGGAGAAGCAGGAACGGGCCGAGGGCGGCGAGCCTTGGGACACGACGTTGCAGCGCGGCACCGAGGTGAGCACGCTGAAGATGGACGGGCAGGAGACCGAACGCGTGATCGACAACACCGTGATGCGCGTCTCCCTGCCGCGCCCGATCGCGCCAGGCGGGCACACCGTATTCGAGTACACCTTCCGCACGCACTGGCAAGGGGGCGGCCGCCGCATGAAGCTCTTCAACGCATGGGGCTACAAGCACTACGACGGCACGCACTGGTACCCGCGCATCAGCGTGTACGACAAACAGCGCGGCTGGGACACCGACCAGCACCTCGGCCATGAGTTCTACGGCGATTTCGGTACGTACGACGTGGAGCTGGACATGCCGAACAACATGATCGTGGAGGCCACGGGCCAGTTGCAAGAACCTGAACTAACGCTGCCACCGGAGCTGCGGGCCAAGCTCGACATCGGCAACTTCAAGGACAAGCCCTGGAACGAGAAGCCCAGCGAGCCCATCCCGTACGATGCCGCGGTACGCCGGAAATGGAGCTACCACGCCGAGAACGTGCATGACTTCGCCTTCACCGCCGACCCGACCTATCGCATCGGACAGACCGAATGGAACGGCGTGAAATGCATCGCCATGGCCCAGGAGCCCCACGCCGCCAAGTGGCAGAACGCCGCGGACTACTGCGCGAAGGTGATCCGCTCGCACAGCACGAACTTCGGCATGTACGCCTACCCGAAAATGGTGGTGGCCGATGCCCGCGACGGCATGGAATATCCGATGCTCACGCTGGACAGCGGGAACGAACCGAACTACCGCGGGCTCTTCGCGCACGAGATCGGGCACAACTGGTTCTTCGGTATGGTGGGCAACAACGAGACCTACCGCGCCATGCTGGACGAGGGCTTCACCCAGTTCCTCACCGCCTTCGGCCTCACCGACATCGATGGGGACATCATGGTGGAGGAGCCGCGCCGCACGCGTTACGAGGAACGGTTCGCGGACCCGGTATCGCCCCGCGAGGATGAAGTGTACCGGGGATACATGATCGATGCGATCCGGGACGACCTGCCCCCCATCAACACCCACAGCGACGGGTTCGGGTACTACACGGCCCAGGGGCGCGGCGGCTACCGCCACGTGTACATGAAGACCGCCACCATGCTGTACAACCTGCAGTACGTGCTGGGCGACACGCTCTTCCAGCAGGCGATGAAACACTACTTCAACCAGTGGAAGATCGCGCACCCCACGGTGGAGGACTTCCGCAACAGCATCATCGGTTTCACCCGGGTGGACCTCAATTGGTTCTTCGACCAGTGGATCGACACCGACAAGCGGATCGACTACGCCGTGGTGCGCGTGAAACACCGCGGGGCTGACCGGAGGCAGGAGATCGTGCTCAAGCGGAAAGGCGGCATGGAGATGCCGATCGATCTCGAGGTGGTGGCCAAGGACGGCACGCGCCACGACTTCCACATCCCCAACGGCTGGTTCGTGAAGGAGACCAAGGCCACCGTGCTGCCCCGCTGGATCGGGCACGATGACCTGCAGCGCACCTACACCGCGCACGTCGACATCCGGGGCGGCATCGCGGACGTGCGGATCGACACCACCTACCGCCTGGCCGATGCCTACCAACTGAACAACAGCCTGAGGCTCCCGTTCGAGGCCGTGTTCGACAACCACGTGTGGAACCCACCGGACCGCCGCGTGTACCAGGGCTTCGTTCGGCCCGACCTCTGGTGGAACGGCTTCGACGGGCTGAAGGGAGGTGTCCACTTCCACAGCTCATGGATGAACTACAAGCACAAGCTGTGGGCCACGGCCTGGATCAATACCGGGATCGGCCAATACCTGCCGAACGGTACGCCCACCGTGGGCTACGACCCCATCTCGTTCAACGTGCGCTACGAGAACGGCACCGAGAAACTGTTGCGCGGTTCGCGGGTGGAAGTGGCGGCCCGCATGCTGGACGGGTTGGAACGCTACGCCGGTGCGCTGAGCTGGGACATGCCCGACGGGCGCACCACCATGCGGTCCTCCCTGCGCTTCCTGCTGCGGCGCACAGCGGACGACATGCGCTACCTGATCCATCCGGGCGAATGGGAACGGAACGCGCTGAACAGCGCGTGGGACAACAGCATCGAGCACCGGTATGATACCCGCGGCGGACAGGGCGTGGTATCGATCAAGGTGCGCAACAGTTCCATCGGTTCGGCGCACCGCTTCGCGCAGGCCACGCTCACGGCATCCGGTTTGGACCGCATCGGCCCGCTGAGCCTGCGCACACGCTTGATCGCCCAATTCGGCACGGGCGACACCCCGCGCGAGAGCCAGTTGTACCTGGCCGGGGCCTCACCCGAGGAGATGATGGAGAACAAGTACACGCGCAGCGTCGGTTTCGTGCCTTACGACCAGGGCGGGTATGGCAGTGCCATCACGCACTTCCAGGCGGGCGGTGGCCTGGGCCTGCGAGGCTACGCGGGCTACGTGGCCCCCGAATCGATGGACAGCACGCTCGGAGGCCAGTTCCTCGTGTACCGCGGCAACACGGGCGCCGCATTCAACGCCGAGCTCGACCTGGACGGGCTGGTGCGGCTGCGGCCCAAGGCCACGCGCGAGTGGCTCCACTTGGACGTGTATCTTTTCGGCGACATCGGCAGCATGGGTTACCGGCGGGTCACCGACGGGGGTTCCCAGCAGCTCCGCTTCGCCTATCCGCGAGCCGATGCCGGGGCGGGCCTGGCCCTGACCATCAAGAAATTCGGCCCGTTGGACGGTATCAAACCACTCACCATCCGCTTCGATGCGCCGCTCTTCGTGAGCAGCCTGCCGAACAACGAGCAGGACCACTTCGCGTTCCGCTATGTCATCGGCATCGAACGTGCGTTCTGATCGCATGTTGAACAGGGGATCCAGCGATCAGGATGTACCGTACAGCGGGCGGTGGGCGGTACACCGCATGCTGCGGCACCTGCTGCCCGCAGCCTGTTTCCTGCTCCTGCCGGGCACCCATGCCGCGCAGAGCATTTTCGGGCGCTGGGTATCCGTGGACGACAACACCGGCAAGCGGCGCAGCATCGTGGAGATCAGTGAACGCGACGGCAAGGCCTACGGGCGGATCGCGTACCTCTTCGAGGAGGAGAAGCGCACGAAGAAATGCAACCTCTGCCCGGCCGACCGTAAGGACCAGCCCGTGCTCGGCATGGAGATCATCCGTGACATGGTCAAGGATGATGACGAGTGGGAGGACGGCACCATCCTGGACCCCGAGAACGGCAAGGTGTACGACTGCAAATTGTGGTTGGAGGACGGCAAGTTGATGGTGCGCGGGTATGTGGCGTTCTTCTACCGGACGCAGGAGTGGGTGAGGGAGTGATCTATCGCAAGAGGGTCACGTGCCCCGGACGGTGAATCATGCGTCCGCTCTGACATTGGTCCGCATACCGCAGGACATAGACGTAGGTACCATCAGGAACAGGCTTATCCTTGTAGGTACCATCCCAGGCCCTTTCGGTCTCCGTGCTATTGAAGATGCGTTCACCCCATCGATTGAACACGGACAGCTCGTATCGACTATCCTCCGCACCGAACGGACCCACCACCCCACTCACGATGCATGCGGAAACCGCACCGGTCATCCGGGCATTCCGAAGGTTAGTTTCGCGCCTCCATGAACGTCACAAAAGCGCTCTTCCACCTGTTCGAACATGCTTACCGTCTCGGTTGGAACCGGGCCGTTCATGTGATCCGGCTGAAGCGGCGGGGTCCAGGAGGGCTACAGACAGTGGACGCGCCCTGGTTGGGTGGGAAGGTGTACGTGCGCCCGTCCACTGCGGACATGGCCACCATCGACCAGTTCCTGATCGGTCCGTACATGCCCGCAACAACGGGTGCGCCGCCCAGGAACGTGGTGGATTGCGGGGCCAACATCGGTCTGGCCACCCGGTACCTGAAGCAGCTCTTTCCACAGGCACGGATCATCGCCATCGAACCGGATGGGGAGAATTTCGAACTGCTGCGGAAGAACATCGAACACCTGCAAGGCTGCGAGGCGGTCCAGGCCGCTGTGTGGCCCATGGACGGTTTCGTGGAACTCGAGCGCGATGGCCTCCGGCATTCGGCGTTCCGGACCAGATCAACGACCGGTGGCGGCGACAGTATTGAAGCGCTCTCCATACCCCGGATCATGGAGCGATTCGGCCTGGATCGGATCGGGCTGCTGAAGATCGACATCGAAGGTGCCGAAATGGAACTCTTCCGCGATCCCGACCTTGGTTGGCTGGAACGCGTGGATCGCATTGCCATCGAGTTGCACGATCTGTTCAAACCCGGATGCGGGGACGCCTTCTTCAAAGCCTTGAGTCGTTCGGCGTGGACCTACAGATTCTACGGCGAAGTGGTCTATTGCGAGCGGATCACCACAACGGGAGCAACCCCTTCACCCTTGGCCGGTGTGGCGACGGCCTCCTGATCCGGAACTTGCCGATGGACCGTGACGGGAACGGATCGACGCACGGGAGGTCTGTCATCCTTTATTGCTACCCGAGGCGTTCCACATTCATCGAACGCGACGTGTCGGGGCTTGCCGCCTCATTTGAAGTGCGCACGAATGAACTGCGCGCGGACCCGGCCTATCTCCTGCCTTTACGCCTGTTCCAACAATTCATCTGGTTGATCCGGAATCGTTCATGGACACGGGACTGCATCTGCCATTTCAGTGGATACCACGCGGTACTGCCCACGTTGCTCTGTCGCAGGACCTTCATCATCCTGGCCGGAAGCGATTGTGCGAGCATTCCTTCCATCGGTTATGGTGCTCATGCGCGCCGCTTGCTTGGCAGGGCCACAGGGTTGGCCGCTTCCGGGGCTACTCGCCTCCTCCCCGTGCATGAACGCCTGATGCGGCGCCATCAGACCTATTCGGACGCAGTTCCCAGCGAACAAGGTCTTGCTGCGTTCGCACGCGTGGATCACGTTCCCTGGACGGTCGTTCCCTATGGCTTCGATGCCTCATTCTGGTGCCCGGACAGCACCGTTGACCGCGACCCCGGGCTGTTCGTGTGTGTTCCCGGCCCTGTTGCACCGGAGAACCGCTTACACGCCTTGAAGGGGATCGACCTGGTGCTGAAGATAGCGGAACGCATACCGCAGGCCCGATTCCTGGTGGTGGGCCTGGCCGACACCGCGGCATACAAGAGTGCCTCACCCAATGTGGAGTTCATCGGACGTCTTCCTCCGGAGCAGCTTCGGGATTTGTACCGATCAAGCAGTTTCCACCTCCAGCTTTCGTTGTCCGAAGGCATGCCCAACGCCCTCTGCGAAGCCATGCTCTGCGGCTGCATACCCCTGGTGAGTGCCGTATCATCCATGCCCGATATCGTCCGTGGTGCCGGGCGCATACTGGAACGCAAGGACGTGGATCAAGCGGTGCGGATCTGTATTGAACTTCTCGCGATGACCGCTGAGCAACGCGCGATCCGATCCCATGGATCACGCGAGCGGATCCGTGCAGAATTCCCTATGAACCGACGGATCTCCACGCTGACATGTCTGCTCAACGAAGGGACACCCGGCGGGCGATCTTCTTGGCCTGCTCGATCAACTCAGGACAGGCCCCCGTCCAGAACACCACCGCCCAGTACGGGACGGTGATCACCACGCATCGGAGCAGCCCATCGTACAAGGGGGTGCCCGTACTTGGAACCCACCACGCGAGCAGCGATACCAGTATGGCTCCGGTCAACTTGATCAATGCTGACGCCTCGTACGGCCATAGCTTGAAGCGATGCCACAGGAATACCGTTCGCCAGGCCACCACCACCACCATGGCCACGAGCGAACTCCAAGCCACGCCTTCCATGCCCCAGAGACGAATGAAGAAGAAATCCAGCAGGATGTTGAGGCCCAGGTACAAAAGGCCCGAGCTGGCGTCGAAGGCGTATCTGCGCGATGTCCCGATGATGCTTCCACCCAAGCCCCCGGCAAGGTTGACGAGATTCACAACGCACAGGATCAACAGGGCCTTCGCTCCGGTGGAGTATCCAGGCTTCATCCAAGAATAGATCACGTCAGTATTCACACAGATGCACAGCGCCGTGTAGAACCCCAGGGTGAGGAGCACGGTGGTCGAACGGGCGTGCAGCGATCGGATGGTTCCCAGATCACGCCGTCTCCACGCCTCGGCGATCAGCGGCAGTGCAGGCATGGTCATCGCTCGTGAAGGCACCATCACCACACTGGCCAGCATCATGGCCACGGCGTAATAGGCCACATATTCCAGTCCGTCCGGGAGCATGGCCGCCAGCATCACCTGATCCACATTGCCGGCAGCGACCCCGGCGACCCCGACACCCAAGGTGACCGCTGCGTACCGGGCCATGCTCCGGATGAGTCGCCGAGATGGCCGTACCGGGTCCAGGGTCAACGTGAAGTCCCCGGCGCGCCACAGATCGACGATCAGCGTAACCGTACTGATCACGAAGGTGCATGCGAAGAGACCGAGAAAAAGCGGGAAGGGCAGGTCCCAAAGCACATGCGCTGCGATCAACCCCGTCTGTAGCGCACGCAGGAGGAATTCCCTTGCGAACATCGGCGCAACGCTCCGATGCACCGCTCTACTGGCACCTCTGAAGAGCAGGTAGTAGACCTCAGCGACCAATAACGGAATGACCACCAGACCATGCGTTCCATACAACCCGCTCCGGTCATTGAACCAGGTGGACAATCGACCGTGAAACAGGATCAGAACCAGGATGGCTATCACCGCTCCGGCCGAGCCGACCAGAAGAGCCCACCGGAAGAGCCCGCCGTTCCGACTTGACCTTCCACGGAAATAGGGATAATACCGGATCACTGTCCCTTCCGCCCCCAGTTGCGCGAACTGAGCGGCAACAATGGCGATCGAGACCACAAGTCGCGTCAATCCGAACTCAGCCGCCGGGAGGTATCGCGGGTACAGCAAGGACATGTTCACGAAACCCAGGACCAGTCCGGCCACCGTGAGCACAGCGATCCACGAACTCTGTCTGGCCAATGTCCCCATCGGCGCGGAAGGTAGATCGGCCACACCGCCCTGCGGCAGCAGGCGGCACCACTTATGTACCTTGGCCCGACCGATGGGTCGACCGAACTGCTTCCTGTCCTGGCTGTTGCTCCTGTGTCCTTGCCTCACTCTGCCCGTACGGGCCCAGACGTTCATGGCGCGGTTCGGGTCCGCAACGATCGACGAGGGAGGTTCGGCCATGGCCGTAACCTCGGTCGGTGATCTTTTCATCGGTGGCTACCGCGGCGATAGTGCATTGATCATGCGCGTGGACCCGTTGGGCCATCCTGTATGGTCGCGCACCTTCCGATCCACCAACGCGCAACGCGAGATCGTGAACCAACTGACCATCACACCCGATGGGTACCTCATCGGAACCGGTGACAGCTACGGGGGAAGCCCGGCAATGTACCGGTCGGTGCTGTATTTCAAATTCGATCTCGATGGAAACGCTCAATGGATCAGATCCTCCGATGATCCCAGGCCCGCTTTTTCATTTGCCCTGTTGCCAAGAACAACCGAAGAGTATGTTCTCGTCGATGAGATGTACGATCTCACCTCCCCCACATTCGCCGACCCGCTGTCCCATGGGGTGAATGCTTCCGACGGCACCATCATCTGGGCCGCACCTCGACTAGATTATATCCCTCAGAACTCGTACATCGATGACGCCTATGGCGCCACCATCGGCTCCGGTGGAACGTACTACACCACGGGACGGATCTTCCTGGCCGGCTCCGCGCCCGGCAGTATGCGATCCTTCATCAGCAAGTTCACGAGCAATGGATCACACGAATGGACACGTTACCATCTCATTCCCGGATCGAGCGACGCGCGGATCTACGGGTGTGATATGATCACCTCGACCGATAGTCTGCTGGTCTGCTATACCGGGGATATCACACAGTACTCCTCCACCTTCCGGGTCGGGCTCATCCGTACGGACACATCAGGTATCACGGCGTGGGCCAAGGATTACGACATCACCGAATTCGGGTCCGAGATCGCAGTGAAGGTGCTTCGCATGCCCTATGGCTACGCCATCACCGGTCGATCACTCGATACCGACCCCGACCTCTTCGTGCTGGCCGTGTCCCTCCAAGGGGAGGTCCTTTGGGCGAAGCGCTACGGAAGCCCATTCACTTCCGACAAGCTGCTTCACTCCTATTTGAAGAATTCATGTGCGATCGGCTCTGACGTGGTCTTCACCGGAGAGCGAGAAGAAGGAGGGGACTCCGATATCGCACTGTACCGCATCGACTCTACCGGTTCCATTGCCTGTGGCGGATCATCCAACCTCACCGTCATCGAGACCGATGGCCCCACCTTCAGCCAGTCGTTGGATCCGCAGTCCATACCCGATGCCATCGCGTATGTGCCAGTGAGCAACACGTCATGGAGCCTTATCAACAACGAGTGCCTTACCACAACCGGGTTCCTGGGCAACGACACCACAGCCTGTTCCGCCATCATGCTCGACGCCTCGCCCTCCGAGGCCACCGCGTACCAGTGGCAGGACGGATCAACGAACGCGACCTTTACCGCGACAGGCCCCGGTACGTACTGGGTGATCGCCTCGAGCGACTGCTGCATCTCCAGCGATACCGTGGTCGTGACCGGTGGGGCGCCCCCAACGGCCTTGTTCGAGGTGCAGATAGACCCTTGCCTGTTCGATGCGACCTTCAACAACATGTCCATCCATGCGGACCAGTTCGAGTGGCAATTCGGAGATGGCACGACCAGTTCTGAAGTGTCTCCCGTGAACACCTACGACTCCACGGGCAGCTACACCGTGTCCCTCATCGCCTCCAATGCGTGCGGCAATGATACCTCTTCCCTCACCATCGGGATCGGTGCCTTGGGCATGATCGCCCTGCAAGGTCCTGCATTGATCTGCGATGGCGAGCAGGCGAGTTATTCGGTGACTGTTCACGGTGTTGGCATGGATGATGTGACATGGTCGACGGGAGATAACACCTCGTCGATCCTGCTGTCCCTCCCGGTCGATCAACTCCTGAGTGTGGCCGTGACAGGTAGCGATGGCTGCCTGTACGCGGCCGCGTTGAACGTGCAGGTGATCGGTCTGGCCGGTGAAGCGGCGGCCTACGTCCCGAACGTTTTCACGCCGAATGGGGATGGGTTGAACGAGACTCTCGCACCGGTATTGAGCGACCCGGAGACACTGATCGAACTGCTCATTTTCAATCGCTGGGGGCAGGAGATCTTCACAACCACATCCGTACAGCAACCGTGGAACGGGAAAGTGGAAGGCGGGCCCGTACCGGACGGCACCTACATCTACATCGTGCGTTGGAAAGACCGGTGTACCGGCACGCGGAAAGAGAAATACGGTCACGTGACGCTGCTCCGTTGAGCCGGTTCACGCACCGGCCAGGATCGTGGCCATCCTTCCGGCTCCCGCCGATCGCGAAAAATCGGCATTCACCCCTCCCCCGCCGGTCCGTTCGAAGAGCTTCGCGATCATCAAAGGGTCCGGATGCACCTCCCGGCGATCGACCAACACGTGTCCTTCCAGCACCCGCGCCACATCACCATCCTGCGGCCCGAAAGCCAGGATGGGCCTGCCCACCGCGAGGTATTCGAAGACCTTGCTCGTGAGCACGCCTTTGGCGTTGGCCGTGTCGTTCACGCTGAGCAGGAGCACGCGTGCCCGTTGCATCTCGCGCATGGCCCGTGCATGGTCCACACTACCAAGGCGCGTGACCCGGTCCGACAAGCCCGCGCGATCGATGCTGGCCAGCGCGACATGGTCCACCGGGCCCACGAAACGCAATTCGAAGCGCCTGGCGAATTCGGTGCTCGTACGGCACAGTTCCGCGAGCACGGGCCACAGTTGAGGAATGTCTCGCGTGGCCGTGAGGTTGCCGACATGCACCAACGAGTACTTCTCGTCCACGGGCTCGGGGGGCTCCGGTACATCATCGGGGTCGTAGCCGTTGGTGATCACCTCCGTACGCCGCGACCCCAGTGCTTTCAACTCCTCGGCCATGGTCCAGCCCACGGCCACATTCACATCCGCACGACCGACCACTTCACGCTCCTGACGATGGTGCTTGCGATCGGCCCAGGCCGTGAGCTTGAGCTGATCGTAGAAATCGATGTTGGTCCACGGATCACGCCAGTCGGCGATCCAGCGTAGCGCAGGCAACCGCTTCTTCAAGCCCAAGGCGATCAGGTGCATGCTGTGCGGCGGGCCCGTGCTCACGATGGCATCCACCGGATGTGCTTGCAGGTACGTGGTCAGGAACTTCACCGAAGGATCCACCCACCACACCCGTGCATCGGGGATGAAAACGTTGCCACGCAGCCACACGGCCAGGTCCTCGCGCCAGCTCTTCTTCTTCCCTTCGTTCAGGAAGCCGAGGTGAACCTTCTCATCGGCCTTGCGCCCGGTCAGTCGTTTATAGAAGGCATACGGCTCGGTGATCGGCCGCTTGATGATCTCGGCTTCGTTGGGCACCTCCTTTGCCAGTGCCTCATCGGGCGTAATGATCTCCGGGTTCTCCGGCGTGTACACCACCGGTTGCCAGCCGTGCTGCGGCAAGTACTTGGCCATCTTCAGCCAGCGCTGCACACCGGCCCCACCGTTAGGCGGCCAGTAATACGTAATGATGAGTACGCGTCGCATGCGACCTCAGTCCACAACGGCCGGGAAGCCGCCCTCCGGCTGCTTGCGAACCACAAAACCGATGGCTCCGAGCACCAGGAGCACCAGGATCCATGAACTCACGCTTGCCACCTTGCCGCCCGTGCTGTACGGGGCACTCTTGATGTAGAAGCGCACCTCGTGCTCGCCTGCGGGCACGCTCATGGCGCGCAGCACATAGTTGGCGCGGGCGTACGTGGCGGGTTGTCCATCAACCTCCACGTGCCAGTCCGGGCCGTACCAGATCTCGCTGAAGACGACCACGCCCCCGCTGCTGCTCTTCACGGTATAGCGCATGTCGTTGGCGCGCCAAGGTCCTATGAGCGCTACGGTGGCGGTGCTGTCCGGCTTCGCCGCCGCGATGTCCAGGTCCTTCAAGAAGCGTTCATCGACCAGTGCTGTGCGCCGGGGATCGATGGTGGCGAGCGCGGTGATCTCCTCATCGGCGTTCTTCACGGTGCGCACCTCATCCACGAACCAACCATCGCCCAGGGCGTGCGGGTTGTGCAGCGGCGGCTGGTCGTTACTGGCGATCAGGTAGCGCATGTTCAGCATGTTCAGTGCCGGGCGATCGAGGAAGGCGCTGTCCATGGCCCCGGGGGTGCGGGCCTTGCGCAGGTCGGCCAGAAGTTCCGCCATCTCCGTGCCCAGCCGGAAGGAGATCAATTCCTGGTAGCGTTTCAGCTTGGCACCGTGGTAACCGCCCAGGCTCTTGTGGAAGTAACTGACCCGCGAGTCGTTGAAGGGGTTCTGCAGGGTGAGCACACGGAAGTTGGTGGTACGTCTGAGGCTGCCGAACCGGGTGATGGCCTCCTCATCCTTGCTCACGAGCTTATTGGCCGCGTCGCTGTCGCGCTTCGCCGCCTTCAACCGGTCCAGCGCTTGCGCGAGGTCGGCTTCGGTAGCGGCGTTCTGTTCGCGTTGCAGGATGGCCAGATCCGCGGGTTGCGGCTTGAAGGGAAGCTTGCTCTGGGCATCATCCTCCCAACTCACGTACCGTCCATCGCGCTTCTCGTTGTTCAGGTAGCGTTTGTCCACGGACCACAGATCCGCCAGGATCAACAGGCCCAAGCCCGACAGCAGGACCGGACCGCCGATGATGCGCTTTCCATAGGTGAAGACCAGGGCGGCCCCGACCACCAGGAAGCCGATGCTTCGCCACACATCGCTCGTGAAAATACCGAGGCGCAGGGCCTTCAACCCGTCCACATAGGTCTGGGAGCCGTCGGCCAGCTCGACCTTCTCCTTGTCGCTGAAGAAATTGAAAAGGCTCGGTGCGGCGAAGGCCATCACCAGCAGCAGGAGCAGGAAAGCGCCCGAGGCCATGAGGAAGTTCCGTTGTGTTACCGCGTTCCACTTCTCCTCCTTCAACAACCGGTCGAGGTAGAGCACGGCGAGGACGGGAGCGCAGAGTTCAACGATCACCAGGATGATGGTGACCGCACGGAACTTGTCGTAACCGGGCACGTGGTCCAGGAAGAAGTCGGTGAGCGGCATGTAGAACTTGCCCCAACTGAGCAGCAGTGTGAGCAAGAGGCCGCTGAAGAGCGCGTACGCGAGGGTATCCTTCCACAGAAAAATACCTGTGATCAGATAGACGATCACCAGCGCACCGGCCAGCATGGGCGATGTGATGTTCAGCAAGGCGCCAATTAGCAGCAAGGAACCGGGCACCCACCAGCGCGCGTGCCCTTCGGCCCGGGCCAGCAGGAGCAGCATCAGCAACACGACCACCACACCCACGTACACCGGCCCGCTGGTGAAATCCTGATCGCCCCAATAGCTGTTGATGTACCCGCCGTCCTTGTATTTTTTCATCACCTCGGACCTGAAGGCCGGATCGGTGATGGCATCGAAGTCCTCACGGGCCTGGATCACCGAACCACTGGCACCTCCCTTGGCATCGGGCACGATGAGTGTGAAGCTCTCCTGTTTGCCGTAGCTCCAATTGGTCACGTAGTCGCGATCCAGACCTCCGGTCATGTTGGCATGGGCGCTGTCGCCTTCCGGGGTGATCGTGAGCTCGCTGGGTCCCCGCGTGGTGAACTTGCCGTACTCGTATGTGCTCCAGAGCATGCCCGCGTTGGTGAGCAGGGCCAGGGCCACGCCAACCAGGGCCAGTCCCGCGCGCTGCGCGAAGTCAGGGATCCGTTTCTCGCTGATCGCGCGCCAGGCCTCGGCCAGTCCGAAGAGCAGCAGCAGCATGCCCAGGTAGTAGGCCACTTGCACGTGGTTGACGTACACGAGCAGCGAGAGAAAGAGTGCGAAGAGTGCCGCTCCGAGGAGTTTGTTCCCGCGCAGCAGCATGTAGAGCGCGCCGAGCACCATGGGCATATAGCCGATGGCGTTGGCCTTACTGTTGTGGCCGGCCTCCAGGATCACGAAGAAGTAGCTGCTGAATGCGAAGGCGATCGCGCCCACGATGCTCAGCCAGGGATCAACGCGCATACATCGGAGGCCGATGAACATACCGATGAGGTAGAGGAAGAGGAAGTCGGCCGGTCGCGGAAGGAAGCCGTGGAAGAGGCGATCGAGCCCATGCAGCGCGCTGCCCGACCAGATCACACTGATCTGGTAGGCAGGCATGCCGCTGAACATGCTGCCGGCCCAGAGCGGCTCCTCGCCGTACGCCGCGCGATGTTCCACGATGTCCTGTGCCATGCCCGCGTGGTTGCGGATATCGCCTTGGATCAGCCGCTTGCCTTCCATCACCGGACTGAAATAGGCCAGGGTGAGCGCGATGAACAGGGCAACGGCCGCGCCCGCGGGCAGCAGCTTCTTCCAGTCGATGGTCATACGGGAATGGTTACTTGATCTCTTCGAAGTCGGCATCCTCCACGGGGCCCTGTCGCGCATGCGGCGCACTTTCGGTGCGTTCGATGCGTACCTCGCCTTTCGCGCGGTTGTCCGGCGCGCTCCAGTGGGTACCGGGCGGTCGGCCCTGCACCGGTTGGCGGCTGCGCACCCAGGCACGCAGGAGCAGCCACACGATCAGGAGGACCAGGATCGTACGCAGGGTTCCGTTGGCGCTCAGCAGGAACATGGCGGGCGAAGGTAGGCGCGTGATGAAAAGCACCATTTCCACGCGTCCTTGTGGGGAGCCAGCCGGAACGGGGTGCTCCCGGGCGCCAGGCGGAGTGCCCGGTGAACTCGGAGCACGCTTGGGATCAAGACCTGCACGCAGGTACGCCCGGCGCCCATCAGGACGGGACAACCCACGGCCCGCAACAACTACCTTCGCGCCCCTTTTTCTCAGCGCCATGCCCACCTTTTCCGAACTCGGTATCCGGCCCGAGATCCTCGCCGCGATCACTGAGCTCGGTTTCGAAACGCCCACGCCGGTCCAGGAGAAGGCCATTCCCCACCTGCTCAGTAGCGAACAGGACGTGGTGGCCCTGGCCCAGACCGGCACCGGGAAGACCGCCGCATTCGGGTTGCCGCTGCTTCACGCCATCGATCCGGAACTGCGTCAGGTGCAGGCGTTGGTGCTGGCACCCACGCGCGAGTTGTGCGTTCAGATCACCCGCGACCTGGGCAACTTCAGCAAGAACCTGCCCGGTGTGCGTTGCGTACCCGTATACGGCGGTGCGAACATCCGCGAGCAGATGCGCGGCATCCAGCGTGGAGCGAACGTGGTGGTGGCCACGCCCGGCCGCTTGATCGACCTGATCGATCGCGGGGCCATTGACCTGGCGAACGTGCGGATCGCGGTGCTTGATGAGGCGGACGAGATGTTGAACATGGGCTTCCAGGAGGACCTGACCACCATCCTGGAGAAAACGCCACAGGACAAACGCACCTGGTTGTTCAGCGCCACGATGAGCGGCGAGGTGCGTCGCATCGCGAAAAACTACATGCGGGCGTTCGAAGAGCTCAGCGTGGGGCGCGCGAACGCCGCCGCCACCACCATCGAGCACAAGTACGCCGTGGTGATGATGCGCGACCGCTACTTGGCCCTGAAGCGCTTCGTGGATGCCGAGCCCGACCTGTTCGGCATCGTGTTCTGCCGCACCAAACAGGACACGCAGGAGCTGGCCGAGAACCTCACGCGCGACGGCTACAACGCGGACGCCATCCACGGCGACCTGAGCCAGCAGCAGCGCGACCGCGTGATGGAACGATACCGCAGCAAGAGTTTGCAACTGCTCATCGCCACCGATGTCGCGGCACGCGGTATCGACGTGAGCAACGTCAGCCACGTGATCCATTTCGACCTGCCCGGCGAGGTGGAGAGCTATACGCACCGCAGCGGTCGCACCGGTCGTGCGGGGAAGACGGGCATCTCGCTCAGCATCATCGGTAGCAAGGACGTGCACAAGGTGCGCAACCTGGAGCGCCAGTTGAAGACGCACTTCGCGTTCACACGCGTGCCCGGCGGGGCCGAGATCTGCGAGCGGCAGCTGCTCACCTTGATCCAGAAGATCAAGGAGGTGGAAGTCGACGAGGAAGGTATCGAGCGGTTCATGGACGCCGTGCAGCTGGACCTGGCCGGTTTCGATCGGGACGAGCTGATCAAGCGTGTGGTCTCACTCGAGTTCAACCGGTTCCTGGAACAGTACCGCGAAGCACGCGACCTGAACGTGGACATGGCCCGCAAGGATCACAATCCCAACGCGCGCACGCGGGAGAAGAAGGAGTTCACACGTGGAACAGGTGAGGAGAACATGCGCTCCATGTTCATCAACCTGGGCAGCGCCGACGGATTCGAGAAAGGCAAGATGCTCGGTTACCTCTGTGGGATCACGGGTCTGACGGGGCAGCACTTCGGCCGTATCCTCCTGAAGGACATGTATTCGTTCGTGGACGTGGACGCGCGACATTTCGACGAGGTACTGGGGCATTTCAAGGGCGCCAACTACAAGGGGCGGAAGATCCGGGTGGACGAAGGGACCGGTGGCCATGGTGGCCCACCGCGCGGCGACCGGCCCAACAGTTCCTACAGCGACAAGCCAAGGGCATCGTCCTTCCGGCCCGGCGGTAAAAAATTCCATAAGGAACGGTACTGACCGGCGCTCGCAACAGGGGCCGTATGATCGTTGTGGCCCAGCAGCTCACCCGTCGCGGCCTTGCCGCCCGGGATCCGGGCGCGGCGGGCGCTCCGCGCAAGGGGGAATGCGCAATGCTGAAACCCCATCCACAACACCTGCTATGCCGGTGATGAAGATCCGATCTCTCGACCGTCGTCGCCAGAATGAACCATGGGGGTGCGAAAATGCGAGGGTGCGAGAGTCACGTCTCTCGCACCCTCGCACCCTTGAACCGGGACAAGTCTATAGTCAGTAACTTCGTTCACACGAACTCCCGTACCCATGGCACCACATCGACTCCTCTCCTGCTTGGTGATCCCCATCGCTTCGATCGTCCAGGCCCAGTATTGTTCGCCCACCTTCGCAAACGGTTGCTTCAACTGGTACAACCAGCAAGTGACCATCGGCGATATCGACCTGCCCATCGGCTCGGCTGAATGCGGCACCTCGGACCACACCGCATTGAGTACCGTGATGGAACCCGGTGTGGCCGAGCCCATGACGGTCATCAGCGGGGTCTGGACCGGTTGCGCGGTGTGGGTGGACCTGAACAGCAACATGACGTTCGAGGACAGCGAGAACCTGTTCTACAGTTACGTGGGTGGCGACCCGAGCTTCACGTACACGTTCGACCTCACCCTTCCGCCCGGCACGCCTGACGGCAACTACCGGATGCGAGTGATCGCACCCTGGGGGTCCGACGGGTTCACCCCGGGCAGCTCCAATGGCTTTGGCCCGTGCGGCAGCTACCAGTACGGCAACTTCGACGACTTCACGCTCACGGTGGGCACGGGTACCGGCGAGGTATCGCACGATGCCTATCCCGTGCGTATCCGGCCCAACCCCACCATGGATCAGGTCAGCATTTCGAGTGCGGATGGCAGGCCGATCCAACGGATCCTGTTGGTGGGTGCCGATGGCCGCACCGTCCTGAACACGCCAGCCGCACCGAATAGTGGAACCACCGGCGTGGACCTCTCGACGGTGCCCGCAGGCACCTACGCGATCACGCTGGTCGATGGCGCGGGTACGCGAACTGTCCGGGTCATGAAGTTGTAACACACTCCCGCCCCGGGACCGCTTGGCGATCAGGTCCATCGTAGTTCCCGATCATCGGGATTATTCTGCCTTGGAAGGAACAAGACGGGCAAGGATGCGTCGCGGGTGAAGTCCTGGGTGGGACCTGGCCGAGGGATCGCGGATCGCTTCGATCGTCGCACATTTGGCCACATCCCATCGCCCATGCACAAACTCAGTTGGATCATGCTTGCCTTCTTCTCCGGAGCTGTCCTGCCCATACAGGCGGGCATGAACGCACGACTCGGCAAAGCCGCGACCAGTCCGGTGCATGCGGCCATGCTTTCCTTCATCGTGGGTACCGCCGGTCTACTGCTCTTTCTGTTGATCACCCAACGTAGCGTCTCCTGGGCCGGCGTACGGGAGGCGCCCGCGCATGTGTGGCTCGGCGGCCTGCTCGGGGCGTTCTATGTCACCGTGATCATCCTGGCCTTTCCGCAACTGGGCCCCGGCCTCACGTTCGGGCTGGTGGTGGCGGGGCAGATGCTGCTTTCACTGGTACTGGAGCACTTCAACATCCTGGTGGCCCAGCAAAGCCCGATCAACGCGATGAAGGTGCTGGGCATGGCGCTGGTGGTCGTCGGCGTGATCATCATCCGAAAGTATCAATAGCCGCCACCCCGATCGTCCAGCCATTTCCCCTCACCTCGTCACGACGGGTACTGACGGACTTATACCGGTTCCATCGCAGGCTCGCTGCTCAGGAGCCACGACCGCGCTTCCTCGGCATCATCGAAATAGCCCACCGAAAGCGGCATCATTTCCGTGCCCACCTGCATGATCCGGTCCACGCTGCGTTGGTTGAAGTAATCCGAGCTCATCAGGAAGGCCATGCGCGACACGTTGGTCATGGCCAGCCGGGGGAACCAATCCTCCATGGTCCATTTCTCGTCCTTCTGGAGAATGGCCTCCATCTTGCGCAGGTCATTGAACCAGCGTTGCACATCAAGTCGCTTGGCATGCACCAGTGCCCGGTCCATGATCGAACGGAATGTCCCGCTGGGCACGAAACCACGCCAAGTCTGCAACATCAGGCGTTCGGACGGTCGCACATGCATGGTGATGTGGGCGCCTTCCATCAGGAGGATATCGTCGTTCGTGCGCATGGGTTCGTGAAGGTAGGCGATCCACGGGTCCGGAACAAACACAAGCAACAGGAACCGTATGGAAGTGAGGATGGCCCGTTCCCGGGCCATCCTCTTCATCTCAAAACGAAGCGATCTACTTCTTCAGATCGAAGCGGTCCAGGTCCATCACCTTGGCCCAGGCCTTCGCGAAGTCCTTCACGAACTTCTCCTTGGCGTCGTTCTGCGCGTACACCTCGCTGATGGCGCGCAGTTGCGAGTTGCTGCCGAAGATCAGGTCTACCCGTGTGCCGGTCCACTTCACCGCATTGGTCTTGCGGTCCCGACCTTCATAGGTACCGGTGTGGCCGTTGCTGAGCGCGGTCCACGTGGTGCCCATGTCCAGCAGGTTCACGAAGAAATCGTTGGTGAGCTGGCCGGGGCGTTCGGTGAACACCCCGTTCTTGCTGCCGCCGGTGTTAGCGCCCAGCACGCGCAGGCCGCCTACGAGCACCGTCATTTCCGGTGCGCTCAGGGTGAGCAGTTGGGCCCGGTCGATCAGCAATTCCTCGGCGGGTACGCTGTAGGCCTTCTTCTGCCAGTTGCGGAAACCATCGGCCTGCGGCTCCATCACCGCGAAGCTCTCCACATCGGTCTGCTCAATGCTCGCATCACCACGGCCGCTGGTAAAAGGTACCGTGATGGCGTGACCGGCATCCTTCGCGGCCTTTTCCACCGCCGCGTTCCCGCCCAGCACGATCAGGTCGGCCATGGACACTTTCTTACCGCCCGCGTTGAATTCATCCTGGATCTTCTCCAGTGCCTTCAGCACCTTGGCCAGTTGCGCGGGATCGTTCACGGCCCAATCCTTCTGCGGGGCCAGGCGCACACGGGCGCCGTTGGCGCCACCGCGTTTATCGCTACCGCGGAAGGTGGAGGCCGAAGCCCACGCTGCGCTCACCAATTCACCCACGGTGAGGCCGCTCGCGAGGATCTTGGACTTCAGTGCCGTGGAATCCGAATCGGTCAAGGGTGATCCCGCCGGAATGGGATCCTGCCAGATCAGATCCTCCTTCGGCACTTCACTACCGAGGTAGAGGCACTTCGGCCCCATGTCGCGGTGGGTAAGCTTGAACCACGCGCGGGCGAAGGCATCGGCGAAGGCCTTGTGGTCTTTGCGGAAACGGCGCGAGATGGGCGCGTAGATGGGGTCCATGCGCAGGGCGAGGTCGGCCGTGGTCATCACGGGCTTCACCTTCTTCTTGGGATCGTGCGCGGAGGGCATGTAGTCCTCTTCCGCAAGGCCTACCGGCTCCCACTGGTTGGCGCCCGCAGGGCTCTTCACCAGGTCCCAGTCATAGTCGAGCAGCATGCGGAAGTAACCGTCGTCCCACGTGGTGGGGTTCGGTTTCCAAGCGCCTTCGAGGCCGCTGGTGGTGGTATCATTTCCCTTGCCCTTGCCGAACGCATTGATCCAGCCCAGGCCCATCGCTTCCAGAGGCGCTGCTTCTGGCGCGGGTCCCACCAGCCTGGCATCGCCTGCACCGTGCATCTTGCCGAAGGTGTGGCCTCCGGCGATCAGCGCCACGGTCTCCTCGTCGTTCATGGCCATGCGCTTGAAGGTCTCGCGGATGTCGCGACCCGAGGCCACTGCGCTGGGCACACCATCGGGGCCTTCGGGGTTCACGTAGAT
>JAFDZE010000035.1 GCA_018267155.1 Bacteroidota bacterium
GTACCGCATCCACAGATGCCCGGTTCAACCTTCAGGGGATCCACAGGGCAGCCGTCGTTGCAATCGGCCGTGCCATCGGCATCGGTGTCGGTGTCCGCCGTACCGCATCCACAAATGCCCGGTTCAACCTTCAGGGGATCCGCAGGGCAGCCGTCCTGTGCATCACAACTGCCATCCCCGTCGGTATCCACAAATGTCCCGGCACACACACAATCAGCCCCCCAGGTATCGGTCGACGTGCAGACATCACCATCATCACAGGTCGTTCCGGGGAGGGCCGGACCGCCCGGCACGCCGAGGCAATCGGGGAGGCCGCCGCAATTGCCCACATCCACGGGCCCGCTTAAGATGACCCCGGGCGCTTCAATTCCATTCAGCGAAACGAAAAAGTCGCGGTTGTTGGCAGCGGTGAAGGCATCGTTCACGATAGCGAAGGGTACGCAGCCGACCAGCCCATCGACCTTGATCCGCATAACGGGAACCCATGTATCGGCGGGCCATGTGTTCGACGGACAGACCTCATCGAGCAGTTGGAGGGCAATGGCGTGGTGGGTGACGTAGTGCCAGTCGCCATCGGTGACCATGGGAGAAGGAGCGAATGGCAGCGCATCAAAGCAGGGGACCGTTCGCCCCCCTATGGTGGCGGTGGAAGTGGACGGCCATGCCAACGTGAAGGTGACCTCAGTGACCAGTTCGCTGAAGGGCGCACCGTTGGCACGCAACCTTACTTCAAGGCTGTCCGGCGTACCGGCGTTGGCGAGCATGATGTCCACCGTTGCCGGGAGTTGGGCCATTGTGCACGTGGCCAACAAGGGGACCGCGAGCACCAAGGATCGCTTGGCATCGCGAGGGTATGAACGATCAGGGCGCATGGGATGTTGAACGCTTGTACGCGGGAACAGAGATAGTCGTTCGCTCGCTCGTTGTACATGACGATCCGACACAACCAACCGCGGCGGCGATATGGACACCTGGAGCCCTGCTGAACGGGCCTCTCAGGTGCAGAAAAATGGAGCGGGGAACACCGGAAGGCGCTCCCCGCTCCCATTCGGCCGAGCCGTGGCCCGATCGGATGTCCTGAGGGCTTCGTTTCCCGTTGGGGCGTTGCTGGCGCACGCCTTGAATGAGCCGCTGTTCCTCTTACCAGGTGTCCCCCCTTGCCTTGCGGCTAGGGGTGACGCGACTCACGGGTTGGGTCTCTGCTCTAAGGTGAGGCGAACATAACCGGACCCTGAAAAAAGGCGTCCGTTGAACTATCAACAAATTGCGAACAGGCCGATCACCTCTGCTTCACTGAGCGAACCGGACGAATGCGGTCCCCTCGGCATGACGCACCACAAGTGTGTAGCTCCCCGGAACGAGCATGTCCGTGGCGAGTTGCCAGCGGGTGGTCAGGGTCATCGTTGTACGATGCATGACGGAACGCCCTGCGGCATCCAGCACATCGATCGCGGCGTTCCGCATGGCCGGGCCATCAAAGGTCTGCAGACCGGCCCCGTCGGCGCCCAGCCAACGCAATGCACCTCTTGCCGCGCCCTCGGCGATCCCCGTTTCGCAGAGTACGGCCAGCACGGATTGGGAAGCCGCGCATGGCCCGTTGGCGGCGATCGTGTACGTGTACAGGCCGTACGGATCAGTGCCCGCAATGAATGTACTTGAATGCGGGGATCCACCCGGGCCTGTCCACGTGCCTCCGGATTGCGGGGTCCCACCGAGGAAGGCAAGCAGGTCGGCGGCGGGATCACCCGGACAGATCTGAGCGGTGCTGTTGGTACCCGCATCAGCGGCCGGGGTAACGGCGAGGGTGATGAACGCCGTGTCGTTGCTGCACGGTTGCTGCGCGAAGTCCACATAGACATAATCCCCAGCAGCGGTGGCCACCCCGTTGAACGCCTCGTCATCCTGGTGCCAGACCCCGGTCAGGTTGGCGTCCACCAACAGATCGAACAGATCCACGGGCAGGTCGCTGGAACAAACGGTCCAAACCGCATCGGGACCGGCCTGGCCCGGCTGGCCCAGGGTGACCGCCACCACCGCCTCGTCATTGCCGCAGCTGCCACCACCCGTGACCGTGTACGTGAAGATGCCGCCCTGCTCAAAGTCGGAGTTGAACATGCCGGTGTGGGCCATGCCGCCCGGGTTGGTCCACGTCCCCCCGACATCCGGGGCCCCGCCCAGAAGGGCGAAGAGGTCGTGGATCCCGGTGTTCTTGCAGATGGTCGCCGTGACGCTCACGCCGGCATCGGCGCCCACGAGTTCGGAGACCACCACGGTGGCCATATCGTTGCCGCAGGGGCCTGTACTTACCACGGTGTATGTATAGGTGCCGGGATCCATGGAAGTGGGATCGTACAGGGTATCCACCACCGGACTTGGACCGGACCAGGTACCATCCGGATCGCCACCCGTGCTGAGCAGAACCGGATCATCGCCCTCGCAGATGGTCAGGGACGCATCGGTACCCGCGTTGGGGCCCATCAGGATGGAGATGTTCGAGCCATTGTCCGCACCGGTCACAACAGGAGAGCTGGACACCACCCGGATGCGGTAGCCCGTTCCCTGGGGTGTTCCGGGTGGTATCACGGCCGCGATGGTACCACCGGTGACACTGGCGACCGAACCGATGGGCACCGGAAGGGCGAAACTGCCCGCTGCATCGCTCAGTTGGGCGGTGAACACGTTGCCCGGGTTGAATGTACCGGTGATCGTGTATGGAACATCCACATCCGTGCCCTGGCAATAGCTGAGCGGCGCCACGACTCCCGGCACAATGGCCGCCGACGAGGTGTTGTCGGCGATGATGCGCACATCATCAATGGCGAAACCGGGATCAGTGGCCCCGGAGCCCACCGCATTGACGAAGCGGAATCCGAAGCGCAAGGTGGCCTGGCCAGCGAATGCCGGCAGGCTCACGGTCTGCTCGGTCCAGGAGCCTTGGAAATTATACTGCGAGGGAGTGGAGGTGGCCGTCCACGAGGACCCGCCATCCACGCTGTAGTAAACCTGACCATAGTAACTGGAGCCACCCTCGCATATCCACCAGAACTTCAGGTCCACGCTGCCGGCACCAACCGTGTTCACATCGGTGCTCATGCGGCTGAACGTGTTGTCGGCATTGATGCAAAAGCCGTCCGCCGCACCGAATGAACAATTGGTGATGCCATCGGCGATGCCCTCCACGCTGGCGGTGTGGAGATAACGCCCGTTCGCACTGGTGATACCCGCGGGTTGTGCCGGTGTGTTCACGATGGAATAGCCGAACGGGAAACCGAGGCAGACCAGGTCACCATCGCCCCCGTTGTAGCTGTTGTTGATCACCCAGGTGTTCCAACTGCTCACGATGGAGCCGGCATCGGTGGTGTTCAGAACGAAGGCGGGTGAATTCCCCTCGAAGTCCTCGGTGAACAAGGTCTGGGCCGAGAGCGTCGTGGCCAGAAAAGCTGCTGTTCCAAGAGTAAGTATGCGCATGGGGTCCGGATGCCGTAGGCTGGGTTCGGCGCGAGCAAGATAGAGGGACGACCCGAACAGTATGCCATGCCTGATCGCGCATAACTGGCTCCGTTCGCAGGCACGGTGGTCGAGCCGATGTATTCGGCATCATGCGGAGCGTATTCCTTCTGGGCGGCTTGTGGACCACGCGCGGGGCACCGGGAACGCACAGAGTTGAGCCGCACCTTGGTATAAGGAAGAGAGGTCAGCGATGAACAGGAAGGCATCGTTGCCCGCCAGGTTCCCCACGGTGATGGCCGGNNNNGTGGGGCGTTCCGGTGCCTGGAATGCCTGTGAGGACGCGGTGCAGGGGGGGCCAGGGGGGCGGCGAGGATAAAGGGGCTACAGGTGGGCATCGTATCGAAATGCAGACGAATGCAGGAGTTCATCGAACTGCACCTGAAGGCCCTGGGCCAACGGTACCGCCAGGGCAGAACCGACCTATGGACCGAGCGCAATTGCTGTGGAAAATATTTTTTTCCGACAATTCACACCGATCCGATAGTTTGGCTTCCCCGAACCCGTCACCCCAATCGTTACGTACATGAAACTGACCTTACGCATTCCTCGGCCGACCCGTTCACTCATGGGTCTGGCCGCGTTGGCCTTGGCAGCAACCACCTGGGCCCAGACCAATCCAACGCCGCAGGCCCTGCCCTACACGCAGGATTTCAGCAGCTTGGCACATTCATCCACGGTGTACCCGGCCGGTTGGCAGGGCTGGGCGATCGGGGGCAATCCAGGAGCGAGTTACAAGACCACCGGTCCAACGACCGATCGCGTGTTGGAGGCGTCCGGCGACGCGGCGGGCACCTCGGGCAATGTGTACAACTACAACGGTAAGATCGGCTTCCTGAACAGCGGTTCATTGGATCTGACGGTCGGGCTTGCACTGAACACTACGGGGTTCTCCAGCGTGCAGGTGGTGTACGACATCGCCACGATCCGCAACCCGCACAACGGGGGTGCGAACACACGGATCAATGAGGTGAGTTTGCAGTATCGCGTAGGGAATTCCGGTGGGTGGACCACGATCAGTGGCCAGGAGTACCAGAACAACACCACCACCCAAACGAACTCGGGCAACACCGATCCGCAGAACCAGCAAACCAAGACCGTGACCCTGCCCAACGCCTGCGACAACCAAGCGGAGGTGCAGGTGCGCTGGGCCAGCCGTCAGGTGAGTGGAAGTGGCAGTCGCCCCAGCTTCTCGGTGGACAACCTGAACGTGTCCGGATCGGGGCTGGACAACACCAGCGTGTCCTTCGCTACCGGATCGAGCGTGGTGAGCGAAGGTGCGGGCAGCACGAACCTCACCGTTACCATCAGCAGTTTCAGCACCACACAAGCCACCACGGTGGATGTGGCGATCGGGATCGGCGATCCGGGGCGCGTGGGCAACTACACAACACAAACGGTGACCTTCCCTGGTAATGACGGCACCCCGCAGAACGTGCACGTGACGATCACCGCCGATCGGCTGTACGATGGCGGGGCCACCGTGATCTT
>JAFDZE010000036.1 GCA_018267155.1 Bacteroidota bacterium
ACGCTCCGCAACACCACCGTGCCCGACCAGCGCATCGAATGGGTGCTGGCCCCGCTGTACGGGACACAAAGTCACCGCCTGGCCGGTGGTGGGCGGATCGCATGGAGCCACGACCGCCTGAACAGCCGTTGGTTGCGCAACATCCATGTGGGCCTGTCGGGCTTTGCGGCATCGCAAGGTGCCGATGCCACTTGGGATCACAGCTACCAACGCCTGGTCCCAAGCCTGGCGCTCGACCTGCGTTCCCGGCCCAACGCGGTACAACACAACATAAAATACCGGTCCATCCTCATGTGGAACAGCGCCAAACGGACGGACGAGACCGATCTGATCCAGTCGTCCGGTCTGGCGGTCACCCTCAACCCGTTCCACGAACTCTCGTTCACCTCGGAGCAGACCAAAGGCATATTCCCGTTCAGCATCCAGGTGACGAGCTTGAGCCACCTGCGTTACTTCTCGCGCTTATCGGTGGATGCGAGGTGGAGCGCGATCTACGATAAACGCAAGCACCGTGTTACCCTGCGCGGTTTTGCCGGCATGTTCTTGAACAAGGCCCAATACATGCCATCCGCCATGGGCTGGCGGATGTATTGGGGCAGCAGCGATCTGCTGCATGACAACCTCTTCATCGACCGGCAGGCCCCTGGCCGCAACACGGCCCAACAGATGGCCAAGGTGCAAGGAGGCTTCAAAACGCCCACATCGTACGGCACCAGCGACAGTTGGATCGCGGCGTTGAACCTGGAGGCCGATCTCCCGTTCCGCATTCCCTTGAGCGTGTTCGCCAGCTACGGCGCCGCCCCGTACACGATCGTTGCTCAGCAGGGCCAGCGAACGGACTGGAAAGGATACTGGGAAGCTGGCTTTGGTGTCCGATTGGTGCGCGATGTTGTGGAGATGTGGATACCCCTGGTGTACAGCAAGGAGATCAGGGACGAGGTGGAAGGGTTCCGGGGCTTCGACTTCG
Source organism: Bacteroidota bacterium (assembly GCA_018267155.1). GTDB lineage: Bacteria > Bacteroidota > Bacteroidia > Flavobacteriales_F > PHOS-HE28 > PHOS-HE28. The sequence goes on from JAFDZE010000036.1 coordinate 968, forward strand.
GCGAACGCATCCGCTTCGTACTGGCACTGGAGAAGATGGACCCCACACAACTGCTGCGCAAAGCCCCGCACTGACCACGACCGCATGAAACCCGGCCAGCGCGTCCACTTCCTCTCCGACTTCCACCTCGGCATACCCGATGCGGCGAGCAGCCTGGTGCGGGAGAGGCGGATCTGCGCCTTCCTGGACGAAGCGGCCAAGGACGCATCGGAGATCTTCCTGCTGGGCGACCTGTTCGATTTCTGGTTCGAGTGGCGCCAAGCCGTGCCGCGTGGCCATGTCCGGCTTCTGGGCAAACTGGCCGAGCTGACGGACCGGGGGATCCCCGTTCATCTCTTCTTGGGGAACCACGACATGTGGATCTTCGACTATGTGCCGAAGGAAACCGGCGTGATCGTCCACCGCGAACCGATTGAACGCGAGATCAACGGGAAGAGATTCCTCATCGGCCATGGTGATGGGCTGGGACCCGGCGACCACGGGTATAAATTCATGCGGTCGATCTTCCGCAACCCGGTATGCCAATGGCTGTTCGCACGGCTGCATCCCAACTTCGCACTGTGGCTGGGTGACTTCTGGAGCGGGCGCAGCCGGAAGAAGAGCTACGAGAACGACCGCAAGTGGCTGGGGGAGGACAAGGAATGGCTGGTACAATATTGCCGCGGGCAACTGGAGAAGAAGCACTTCGACTTCATGTTGTTCGGTCATCGCCACCTGCCTGTCGACATCGATGTGGAGGCGGCCGGTCGTAGAGGGCGCTACATCAACCTGGGCGATTGGATCAGCTACTTCACCTACGCCGTGTTCGATGGCCATGAGGTGGAACTGAAGCGGCGCGTGGGCGATGGACCACTGTGCGACGACGTCCGTGTGAGCGGTGGACCAGCGGTGTGAACAGGACCGGATCCCACGACGACCGATCAAGAGGAGAGCGATGGCCGGGCGCTGAAGCAGGTCGCAACCCGAGCGGTCGGATCACAACTTCCCCAACCAGCCCACCAGGTCCACGAGCCTGGAACTGTACCCGTACTCGTTATCGTACCAGCCCATGATCTTCACCATGTTGCCCACCACGCTGGTGAGTTGCGCATCGAAGATGCAGCTGTGCGGGTCCGAGACGATATCCACGCTCACGATCGGGTCCTCGGTATAGCGCAGGATCCCCTTCAGCCGACCTTCGGCAAGCTGCTTGAAATACGCGTTGATCTCCCCGGCGCTTTTCAAATTCTTCACCCGAACGGTGATGTCGGTGATGGAGCCATCGGGCACGGGCACACGGATACCGCCACCGCCGAGCCGGCCATCGAGTTCGGGGAAGATGCGCGTGATGGCCTTGGCCGCGCCGGTGGTGGTGGGGATCATACTGACGGCCGCCGCCCGGGCCCGGCGCAGGTCCTTGTGCGGCGCATCGTGCAGGCGCTGGTCCCCGGTGTAGCTGTGTACCGTGGTGATGAAGCCGTCCTCGATGCCGCACAGCTCCTGCACGCCGAGGATCATGGGCGCTGCACAGTTGGTGGTGCAACTCGCATTGCTGAGGACCGGGTCGGCAGGGTCGATCACATGGTCATTCACACCGAGGACCACCGTCCGGATGTCCGGATCCTTCGCCGGCGCAGAGAGCAGGACCCGCTTCGCTCCGGCCTTGAGGTGCATGGTGGCCGCCTCGCGGGTGAGGAACAGCCCCGTGGACTCGATCACCACGTCGATGCCCAATTGCTTCCATGGCAGTGCTGCGGGATCTTTTTGAGCGAAGGCCTTCACTATGCGCCCGTTGAGAAGCAGGTGTTCGGGGTCGTGCCCCACCTCACCGCTGAACACACCATGGACCGAATCGTACTTGAAGAGGTGGGCCAGGGTCCGCGTATCGGTCAGGTCGTTCACGGCGACCAGCTCGATATCATTCCGTTGTTGGAGGATCCGGGCGGTGACTCGGCCGATCCTTCCGAAGCCGTTGATGGCGATGCGCATGGTCAATTGCGGGTCAAGGTGGAGGCACGGGATACGATACGGTTGAAGACACCACCATCAAAGCACATGCTTCTCGGCGTGGTAGCTGCTACGCACGAGCGGGCCGCTCTCCACGAAGCGGAGACCGCGTGCCAGGCCCTCCTCACGGAATCGTGCGAAGGTGTCCGGATGGACGAACTCCACCACGGGCAGGTGGCGCTGTGTGGGCTGAAGGTACTGCCCCAGGGTGAGCACGTCGCAGCCCACGCTGCGCAGGTCATCCATGGTTTCCAGCACCTCATGGTCGCGTTCGCCGAGGCCGAGCATCACACCGCTCTTGGTGCGCAGTCCGGCGCGCTTGGCGCGAAGAAGCACTTCGAGGCTCCGATCGTAGCGGGCTTGGACACGCACCAGCTTGGTCAGCCGCCGGACCGTTTCGAGGTTGTGGCTCAGGACATCGGGGCGCGTGTCGAGCACGGTCGCCAGGTTGTGCCATTCCCCCTTGAAATCGGGGATCAATGTTTCGAGCTTGGTCCCCGGGCTCATGCGGCGCACGGCACGAATGGTCCGCGCCCAGATATCCGAGCCTCCGTCCTTCAGGTCGTCGCGGTCCACGCTGGTGATCACGCAGTGCTTCACGTTCATGAGTTGGACGCTGCGGGCCACGCGGGCGGGCTCGAAGGGATCGGCATCCAGTGGGCGTCCGGTAGCCACGTTGCAGAAGCCGCAACTGCGCGTGCAGATATTGCCCAGGATCATGAAGGTGGCCGTGCCCGCACCCCAGCACTCCCCCATGTTGGGGCAATTACCGCTCTGGCAGATGGTGTGGAGCTTGTGCTCGCCGACGATGGCGGAGACCTTCCGGTAGTTATCGCCGGTGGGCAATTTCACGCGCAGCCAATCGGGTTTACGGCGGCGGTGATGCGGTGTGGTGGCGACCACCTCCCCAGGGATATCGCTCATCGGATCGTCTTGGCGCCGAACTGCAACGCCAGGTAGAATTCCAGGAAGACCTGCTTGTTCTTCACCCCGGACACCTCGGCCATGATGGGCAGTTCCACGGGGTACAGGTCCGCGGTGGCGCCGACTTCCAAGCCTTTGACGCCACGGTTACGACCGGAATACTCGAAATTGAGGGCAAGCCTCGCGAAACCGCCCGCGCGCACCTTCATCTCGTTGACGCCCCTGAACCAGGACGCCCTGCCGAAAATATTGTTGGCGAAGTGCTTCGAAGGGTCGTACCGTTCCTCCACGATGTTGTCGTATGGTGGTCCGGTCTGATCGTCGAGCCGCCGACCGATCTGCAGGTACACCGGCTTGAGCAGCGCGATGGAGGGGCCCACCTGCCAGAGCCAATTGAGTTCAACCCCGCTCTTTCGGATCTTTTCCGCGATCTGGTGCTTGCCACCGTACCCGGGCCTCAGGATGATCAGGCTGTTCAACTTTCCATAAAAATACCCGCGCGAATCCTCGTAATACGGGTTGTAGCTCTTGATCTCCTTGGGGTGCTTCATGCCCAGCCCCTCGAACCCGAGAAGGTGCCGGTGGCGCGCGGTGCGGTACTTCGCGAACCAGAACTGCAAGCCCCAGCCATCCCCATGCACCATGGGACCGCCGTAGATCTCCCGCGAGTAGAGCGTGCGCCCCTCATCGTCGTAGATGCTTTGCCCCCGCGCTGAGAAGAACAGCAGCAGGGCCGTTGCGAGCAGGGTTGCGGTGCGCACGGTCCACATGGGGCTTGGATCAAGAGGCCCAAAGGTAGTCCCGCCAACAGTCGGATGCCCATCTTTCGCCCCTGGCGACCTTTAACACTCGTCAAACCCTTGCCCATGGATACGGCTCTGATCACCTGGAATGGCGACCTCACGAACACCTGCGTCCACGTGCGCAGCGGCACCCACATCCGCACGGACGCCCCGGTGGACAACCACGGCAAGGGCTCCACCTTCAGCCCAACGGACCTGCTGTGCGTATCACTGGCGACCTGCATCCTGACCACCATGGGCATCAGTGCCCAGCAGAAAGGGATCCCGTTCAACAAGGCCAGTGCCCGCGTGGTCAAGCACATGGCCAGCGATCCGCGCCGGGTGGCTCGCATCGAGGTTCACATCAGTGCGGATGGCACCGGGATCGACGCCAAGGATCGCCTCGTGCTGGAGCGGATCGCGCATACCTGCCCGGTGGCCCGCAGCCTCCATCCGGATGTGGTACAGGAGAGCACGATCGCGTGGACATGACGGGGAGGGCGGCTCCCGCGGTCGCTTAGCAGGGCCATGCTGCGATCCGCGGGATGCTCGCGGGAAAAAACCCCTCTTGGTCCACCCCCTGGCCGTCACGTCTTGTGCGTGCAGGACATGGCGGCAAACTCGTACTGGACGTGTGGAAAGGCCGAAGCCCCGTGGTCGCGGGGCTTCAAGATGATCGCGAAGGGATCGCTCAGGCGTTCTTTTCAGGCGACGGTTTCGGAGCCTTTCCGTATGCCGGGCACGCATGGGTGGAGCGGCATGCGCTGAAGAGCACGGCACAGATCGCCAGAAGTGCCAGTATTTTCGTCTGCTTTTTCATCGTTGGGCCGTTACTGGACGGGGAGCGGTTCGGACAAATGTAGCCCCTGATACCGCGCTACCTTCCAAAATGTTTCAACGATCGGGACCGGCAAAATAGCGCCCATGAACACGGAAATTGGCACAGGGGCCCCTCCTCGACCCGATATCGGGGAGGGGTGGTACGAGCGCCTGGCCGGAGAGTTCGCATCGCCTTGGTTCGCCGACTTGAAGGCATTCCTGATCGAGGAGCGGTCCCGATACACGGTCTACCCCCGGGGCAAGGACATCTTCCAGGCCTTCAAGCGAACACCGTTCGATTCCGTGCGGGTGGTGATCCTGGGGCAGGATCCCTACCACGGTCCTGGCCAGGCGCATGGCTTGTGCTTCAGCGTACCTGAGGGCCTGCCATCACCACCCTCCTTAGGGAACATTTTCGCAGAGCTCCAACGCGACCTTGGCATCGCACGCCCGGATCACGGCAACCTGGGCAAATGGGCCGACCAGGGCGTGCTGCTGCTGAACGCGACCCTGACCGTGCGGGCCGACCAGGCAGGCTCGCACCAAGGCCGGGGCTGGGAGCGTTTCACCGATGCGGCGATCAGCGCACTGGCCCGGGAGCGCAAGGGGCTGGTCTTTTTGCTCTGGGGCCGCTACGCACAGAACAAGGAGCCGCTCATCGGCCAGGATCACCACGTGCTCAAGGCGTCTCACCCCTCTCCTTTGTCAGCGCACCGTGGCTTCATCGGATGCGGTCATTTCGGTCAGGCCAACGGGTTGTTGTGCGAGCAGGGGCATCCACCGATCGACTGGAGCCTTTGATGCGCACGGCCGCACTCACGATCGCCCTGCTGGCCTGCACCGTGCTGCTGGCCCAACCACGTTACGTGGTGGCGGCAGGAGGCGATGCCTTGCCGAAACACTGGCGTGGTGTGCAAAAAGTGAAAGGGCCCCTGGGAGCACAACAATGGGCGAAGGACGTGCGGGCCGACCTCATGGCCAAGGGGTGGCTTGAAGCGGCTTGCGACACGATCGCGACATCGGGCGACACGGCACTGTGCAGGTTCCACACGGGCCCGCGCTATCGCTGGGCACGGCTCGGTGCGGGGAACCTGCCACGGGAGATCGCCAGTGCCACCCGTTTCCGCGAGCGATTCTATGCAGACCGGCCGGTTTCGCCCAGGCAGATGTCCCGACTGTTCGAGGGCCTGCTCGTTCACTGCGAAACGAACGGTCATCCTTTCGCTTCGGTAGGGCTCGACAGCCTTCGGCCTTCGGACGATGGGTTGATCGCAGCGATGCATCTGGAACGTGGACCGTTCATCCGCATCGACAGCATCATCGTGCGCGGCGACGCCCGCATCGGGGCACGCTACCTGCATTCCCATATCGGCATCCGGCCCGGCGACCCGTACAACGAGGCGCTGGTGAGCGCGCTGGACAAGCGCTTGCGGGAGTTGCCGTTCGTCACCGTGAAGCAGCGGGCCCAGGTCCGGTTCGGTGCGAACCAGACAAAACTGTACCTCTTTCTGGATAACAAGAAGGCCAGCAGCTTCAACGGCATCCTCGGCGTGCTGCCCGATCCGGTCACGGGCAAAGTGAAGCTCACCGGCGACCTGGACCTTCGCCTGCGCAATGCCCTGCGGCGTGGCGAGGCCATCGATCTCAACTGGCGCGCGCTGGCCGACCGCACCCAGGACCTGAAGGTGCGCTACGCCCATCCGTTCCTCTTCAACACGCCCTTCGGCACCGACCTCAACCTCAGGCTCTTCAAGAAGGACAGCACCTTTCTGGAAGTGAACGCTCGCGCCGCCATCGATTACCTGCTGGCCCGCGGCGCCAAGGTGAGCGTCTTCGTGAACGACAAGAGCAGCCAGCGTCTCGGGCGTACGCCGTCCTCCACCGTCACCGGTCTGGGCGACGTGAAGCTCACCTCGTACGGATTGGGTCTTCATCACGAGCGCTTCGACTACCGCTTCAATCCGCGCGAGGGTCTCAGCGTGTACCTGGACGGGTCCGTGGGCCGCAAGCGGAGCATCACCGGCAGTGCGGAGGATCCCGGTGGTCCGGTAACCACGCGAACGATCCAATACGAGCTGAACGGCGAAGCGATCCAGCACCTGCCCATCGGGAAGCGTGGTACGATCCGGCTGGCGGGGCGGGGCGGAACCATGCTGAACGACCGCCTGTACCGCAATGAGATATACCGTATCGGCGGAATAAAAAGTCTGCGTGGCGTGAACGAGGCCGGTATCTTCTGCTCCAGTTGGGCCGTCGGCACCGTCGAATACCGCTTTCTCTTCGAGGAGAACAGCAACTTCTTCGTTTTTTTCGATCAAGGCTGGTGGGAGGACCGGAGCGGGGATGCGTTGCTCACCGACACGCCCATCGGCTTCGGCGCGGGCACCAGTTTCGAGACCAAGGCCGGCATCTTCAGCCTGACCTACGCGCTGGGGCGGCAGTTCAACAACCCCGTGGAATTGCGTGGTGGCAAGATCCACTTCGGGTTCACCAGCCTGTTCTGATGCTGATCGCGAACGAACTCGGATCCTGCCCGCAATACGCGGCCGATGGCCCGCGATCGGCAAGGCTCGGGCGTAAAGGAGCCGGCACCGCGATCGATCGGATCCCCGCATGGGCGGTGGTCCTGCTCCTTTCACAGCCCGCATATTCCCAAGGAACCGACGCCCGGCACAAACAAGCACTGGCGGACTTCTGTCTGGAGTACATGGAAGTGCGCTATCCAGGGGTCGACCTCAACGGCGACATCCTGTACGTGAGTGTTCAACGCCAGCGCATGTTCCACGTGCGGGAACGCACCATGTTGAGGGAGTACATGATCAGCACCTCCACGCAAGGACCCGGGACCGAGCGGAACAGCTACCGCACGCCCACCGGTCTGCATCACGTGAGTGAGCGCATCGGCGAAGGCGTTCCCATGTGGGGCATCTTGAAGGAACGGCTGTTCACCGGTGAACTTGCCGACAGCACATGTACCGATGACCGCGACGTGATCACATCACGAATACTGTGGCTCCGCGGCTTGGAGAGCGGTGTGAACACGGGCGGCAATGTGGACAGCCATGACCGATGGATCTACATCCACGGAACCGTCAATGAGGGATCGATCGGAACCCCCAGCAGTCGGGGTTGCATCCGTATGCGCAACACCGACATCATCACCCTTTTCAACGAGATACCTACGGGAACACTGGTGCTGATCCTGGACAATTGACCAACGCGGCTACATTCGCCAGCACCATCCTTCAACAGGACCGACGCAGGGAACATGAGGATCACCATTGTGGGTTGCGGCAACATGGGCACGGCCTATGCACGCAGTTTCAGGAAATACGGGCTGGTAAAGTCCGACGACCTCCTGCTCGTGGTGCGAAGCGACAGCGGTCATGAGCAGCTTGAACGGCTCGGCCGGGTAACGCGAACGGTGGATGGGGCGATCACGTCCAGCGATCTGGTCATCGTGGCCGTTAAACCACAGGATTTCGGCGCTCTCTCAACTGGACTGGCGGACGTCTTGCGCGCCGACCAGGTCGTGCTCTCCATCATGGCCGGCATCACCCTGGAGCGGCTTTCCGTCGCGCTGCGCCATCGGACGGTGGTTCGCGCGATGCCCAACGCCCCGGCGCAGATCGGCATGGGCATCACGGCCTACACCACAGCCACCGAACTGAGTATGCGCCAGACGTTGATGGTGGAACAGCTGCTGAACAGCACCGGGCGTGCGGTACACCTTTCCAACGAGACGCTGCTCGACCCCGTGACAGCACTGAGCGGCAGCGGCCCGGCGTACATCTTCCACCTGGTGCGCACCATGATCCGCACCGGTACGGACCTGGGGCTGGAACCTCACGTTGCCAGCGCGCTGGTGAAGCAGACCTTGCTGGGGAGCTACCACCTGATGGAGCACTCCGACCGGACACCGGACGAACTGATCAAGGCCGTGATGAGCAAAGGGGGCACCACCGAAGCCGCCTTCAAGGTCTTCGAGCGTCAGGGGCTGGAGAACACGATCCACGACGCGATCGTAGCCGCCAGTGCGCGGGCTACGGAACTGGCCCGGTCCTGAACCGGTGCTCGCAGACCACCGGAATGGATGCGACCACGGCACCGGGCAAGGTGGACGGTAGGCTACTTTCGCGGCAACGGATGGGGCGAACATGGCGAACGACGCGAACCGGAACATGGACGCCGCCGAGAAGAGTAACGACGCGGCGATGGCACGTTCGAGCGATGGCCCTGACGATCGGGCTGGACAGGTGGGAACATGCAATGTATCCGTTTCGAAAGCAGGCAAGCCCATGTATTCGGACCTGGACGAACCGACGTTGAAGGAGGAGAAACAGGACGCCATGACCTTGCGCACAGGTTCCAGGAACAGGAGCTGGACAATGTCCGTCACATGGTCGTTGATGGCGGTTTGCATGCTGCTGCTCAGCACCTGCACCACGTACGTGCCCGTTGCCGGAGGCGACAACTTCGCGTACATCTACGGCAAAGGCGCGGCGGCCATCCGCCTTCAGGCCCGGGTGTACCACGCATCGGAGAACCGGTCGGTCATCTGGTACAAGCTGCGCACACGCGACCTGCTGTACCGGAGCGAAGGTGGCGGCCCCTTCCGTGCGAGGGTCATCATCAAATACGAGGCATATCCCACCATCGCGGGTGGCACGCTGCTGGACAGTGCGAGCACCTTCGTGAAGGACGTGAGCGACACGCCGAAGGAGGACAAGGACCTGATCGGCAGCCTGGACATGCGACGTGGGGACCAGCGATCGTTCATGCTCAAGGTAACCGCCCTGGACCTGAACCGCGACACCGAAACCACGGTATTCATTCCTGTAGAGACCGGAGAACCCGGCCACCGCCAAGGCTTCCTGCCGATGAGCGAGCGGGGCATCCCGCTTTTCGACGACAACGTGCCGGCGGGCATGCGTGTACGGATCCTCTGTGAACAGTACGCGGGTCGCACCCTGGTCGCGGAGCGGATCAAAGCACCGGGCAAGCTGCCGACCCCGGTCTTCGCACCCGCCGGCGAGAAACCGATCGTGGAAGTGGACGACACGTACAGTGTGACCGTGGGGGAGGACGGCTCCTTCCCCTTCACCGCCGACAGCACCGGGCTGCATTATTTCCGCACGGACACCTCGGCCACCGAAGGATACACACTGTCCACGTTCAACAGCACCTACCCCACGGTGCGCACCGCGTCGGACATGGTACCTCCATTACGGTACATAACAAGCCTGCAGGAATGGAACAGGATGCTCACTGCGGATGATCCGCGGGCCGAAGTGGAGAAATTCTGGACCGATGCCGCCGGCGACCGTGACCGGGCACGTGCCGCGATCGATGCGTATTACGGCCGGGTGGAGAGCGCGAACCGGTGGTTCACCTCATGGACCGAAGGCTGGCGCACCGACCGCGGGCTGGTCCACATCATTTTCGGCACGCCGAGCACCATACACAAGGGCAGTACCGGCGAGGTCTGGATCTATGGTGAGGAGACCAACCTGATGAGCCTCACATTCACCTTCGACAAGCGCGAAGGACCATTCAGCGACAACGACCTCACGTTGCGCCGTGACCCGAACTTCAAGGGGGCGTGGTACAGGAACGTGGAGGCGTGGCGCAACGGTCGTGTCTTCCAGAACTGACATGCGGGGACAACAGCACAGCGGGGCCGGGCGCCCCAGCCCGGCTTCGATGAAGGAGCTCGTTTGCGGGATCCGGCCCGTGGAAGAAGCCCTCAACAGCGATGTGCATGTAGAGAAGCTGATGATCCGCCGCGATGCCGGAGGCGCCGCCATCCAGAACCTGCAACGCTTGGCCCGCGAACGCGAAGTGCCCTGGCAGCCGGTACCCCTGGAGCGGCTGGACCGGCTGACGAACGCCGCGCACCAGGGCGTGATCGCATGGATCAGCGCGGTGGCCACGCAGGACCTTGACGAAGTGGTGCAACAGGCCTACGATCGGGGCGAAGACCCGTTGCTGATCGCGTTGGACAACGTGACCGATACGCGCAACATGGGGGCCATCGCGCGCAGTGCCGAGTGCTTCGGCGCGCACGGCCTGCTGGTGCCCAAGCAGCACAGTGCGCGCCTGGGCAGTGATGCCATCAAGAGCAGTGCCGGTGCGCTGTTGCGCAAGCCCGTATGCCGGGTGATGGACCTGCGTGCCGGCATCGTCCGGGCCCGAAGCCACGGACTGCGCGTGATCGCCTGCACGGAGAAGTCCGACACGGCCTTGAGCAGCCTGGACCTTGGCGGTCCATTGGTATTGGTGATGGGTGCCGAGGACATCGGCATATCCGACAGCGTGCTGCAACTGGCCGACGCGAGCGGACGTATCCCCATGTCGGGTACCATCGGATCACTCAACGTCAGTGTCGCGGCGGGCATCGCCCTGCACGAGGTCCTCCGGCAGAAGTCGGGTGGATCACGCCGTTGATGGTCGTGCCTTTTCGCGCACCACATCGGAGAAGGGCACACCACGCACACGGCTCTCGGCCCAGGCCAGGTAGTCGAAATATTTCAGCACGGTGGCCGCATTGGGATCCTTGACCAGCTTGGCCAGCCCATCGCGCAGTGCAACGGCATGTTCGCGAGCCGCACCGCCGCGCTTGTCCCGCGTCATTTTCCGGATCTCCTCCATGAGCAGCCGCTCCACCTCGTACGCACGGTGCTTCTTGTTCAGGAACCGTTTGGTACTACGAAGGATGTATTCAAGCAGATCGTGGTTGCCGAGTTCGAGATGGACCAGCAGGTTGAACAAGCGTGCGTGTATGAAAAGGTCCTGCCGCAACTGGGGTTCGGGGTCGTTCAGTACCTTGTTCAACCAGAACAGCGCCTTGTTCACCTGGCCGGCGCCGAAATGGGCGATGGCCAGTCCTGACCAGAACTCCAGCAACTGCTCCTTGTGCAGGCGCGCACCATGCTCCTCGATACCATGCAGGATGTCCGTGGTCAGGGCCACCGCTTTCATGTGCTCGCCCATCCGGTCCAGCATCCGCAGTTCGCCGAGGTAACTCGCGTGGAAGACCTGCACCGCGATATCGATGCCCCGGAAACCGTCCTGGATGGCCGACTGGCGCATCAGCCGGATGGTATCGCGGGCCTCCTTGAACGCACCGAGCTCCACCCGGCACCGTATGATGTACTCCAGCGCGCGCACGTAGCGTTTCGGCAGGTCGGCACGCAGATGAGGATGATCATCAAGTATTTTTTTCACCCGGAGGAATTTCTCCAGGCTCCGTTCCGTATCGCCGGCGGCCCACTGGCAGAAGCCTTGCGTGTAATAGCAGATGGTGGCGGCACGGTGGCTCAGGGCGGTGTTCTTCCCCTTGATCAGCGGGTGCTCACTGATGGCCTCCACCATGGCCCGCTCCTCGTCCGTGCGCGCGTGGCCCCCGCTCCGGAACACGAAATTGATCCGGCTGTAGAGAACATGGTACTCCGCCAGGTTGCCGAGCTTGGCCAGCACCTCCCGCTCCTCGGCCACGAGGTCCTCCAGGTCGCGTGAGAAGCGTCCGCTCGCATAGTCCTCTTCCAGAAGCTGCTTCTCCTGGTTCAACAATTCGTACCAGTAGTAGAATTTTTCATTCTCCTTCGCGACGCGTTTCGCGCGCTGCAGCGTGCGCGATGCCTCCTCGTACAGGGCCTTGGCGAACAGGATCTCGATGTTCTTGCTCGCGATCTTCAACGTTCCGCTGACCGTGGCTTCCGCATGGAAGGCCCGAAGCGACTTCAGGACCAGCTTGTACAAATGGTTCTTCTCCGAGGGCAGATGCTTCACGAAATTCTCACCCTCGAATTGACGACGCAACGCGTCCTCGTCGTAAACGTGCTGCCGGTCGATGGCATCGAAGATCCGCATGTAATTCTTCGTGCCGCTTTGCAAGGTGCTGTGCAGCTTGAAGAAGCGCTTCTCCGACTTGGTGAGCGAACGGATGAGGTCGAAAAGTTCCGTACTCGGTTTCATGGCCATGAAATAGACGTGGCAGGATCCCAACTGGTTGTCCCGAACATAGGGATCCTGAGCGGCCTTGTCCAGCGCAGGCTGAAGCGGTACCAGGGCCCATACATTCGTCCGGATCACCGATCCATGACCAGACCATCACCGGGCCGAACGACCGTAGCGGCCATCACGCTCCTTTCCACGCTCCCACTGGCCGCACAAACGGGCAGCCTCACCAGGAGCGACAGCCTCGACCTGCTGCACACCCGGATCGAGCTGGACCTGCGGGAAACCGGGTCGCAACTCATCCACGGCAGCGCCCACATCCGCTTCGTTCCTCGCGTGGAGGGCATCACCACCTTGCCGCTGGACCTGCTCGATCTCACGGTCGACTCGGTGCGACAAACGGGCGGCGATCCGCTGAACTTCATGCACACCGGGGAAGAATTGCTGGTCGACCTCGGCGTAGCGCACGGTCCGGCGGATACACTGGAGGTGGTGATCCACTACGGCGGCAACCCCACGGTGGACGCCAGTGGCTGGGGCGGATTCTACACCACGTCGGCGTACCAATACAACCTGGGCGTGGCCTTCGACGCCGTACCACATTCATACGGGCGTGCCTGGTTCCCCTGCTTCGACAACTTCGTGGAGCGCTGCACCTTCGAGTTCCAGGTGCGCGTGAATGGTGGCCGCACGGTCTTCGCCAACGGGACACTCATCGCCGACGTGGACGAGGGCGATGGTCAGCGCCTGTTCCATTGGCGCATCGAAGAGCCGATCCCCTCCTACCTCGCCTCCGTGTCCGCCACGAATTATGTGGCGGTGCGCGACTCGTTCCCGAGCATCAGCGGGGCACTGGTTCCCGTCGCCTTGGCGGCCAAGCCGAATGATACCACGGATCTCAAGAATTCATTCGAGCACCTGCACGACGCCTTCGACACGTTCGAGCGGTGGTTCGGACCGTACCGCTGGGAACGCGTGGGATACTGCCTGACCACCCAGGGAGCCATGGAGCATCCTACCAACATCAGTTATCCGGGATCCATCGCCGATGGAACGCTGCAGTACGAGGACGTCATGGCGCATGAGCTGGCGCATCATTGGTTCGGCGACCTGATCACGTGCCGACATGCCGGAGAGATGTACATCAACGAAGGGTACGCTGAATTCCTGAGCTATCTCTTCCTGGAGGATGTGTACGGTCGTGACCGGTACATGCGTACCGTGCGCAACAATCACCACGACATGGTCAGCACGGCACATTTGCAGGACGAAGGATGGTGGGCGCTGAACAATGTGCCACAGGAACATACCTACGGCGAACATTCCTACCGGAAGGGTGCCGACCTCGCGCACACCTTGCGTGGCTACCTGGGCGACTCGCTGTTCGCGAGCGGCTACACCCGCGTGCTGACCAACAATGCGTACAGCGACATGGGCACCGAGGAGCTTCGCGACAGCTTGAGCGTGGCCACCGGGACCGACCTGACGGACTATTTCGCCGACTGGATCATGCAACCGGGTTGGGCCGCGTTCGAGGTGGACTCGTTCACCACGGCGCAGGACGGCGGTGCATGGCCCACAACACTGTACGTGCAGCAGAAGCTGCGCCATGCCGACCATTTCTACCACAACGTACCGGTGACCATCACCTTCGAGGGTGCCGATGGCACGCGCTGGACCGATCCCGAACGGACGATACTCGGAAATGAGCATTCAACTGCCGTCAGCACGCCGCCCTTCCAACCCGTCGCCGCCTTCCTGAACGCCGAACAGCTCCTCGCGTTGGCGACCACGATCACTGAGGACACCGTGACGAACACGGGCACGAAGAACCTGCTGCTGGCCGACGTATCACTCATCACGAGCGTGCTCCCGTCAGCCGCACCCATGCGCGTTGAGGAGTTCTGGACCGCTGCGGACGCCACCGGAGAAGGATCGGGATCCGTGGCTTCGCCCGATCGGTGGTGGCGCATCACCGGACGACCGACGCAGGGCACGGCGATGGACCTGCGCCTCACGCTGGACGGTCGACCCACGAGCGGCACATGCTTCGACCCCGGACTGGTCGCGGACATCGGTGGGTCAGGTTTCCAGGAGGACAGCCTGCTGATGCTGTACCGCCCGAACGCCCATTTTCCGTGGAGCATCCATGCGGACACGGAGATCAATACGATCAGCAGCGATGCCAGCGACGGCTACGCGCGGCTCACCGCGCACGGCATGACGCCAGGGGATTGGTGCATCGGCCTGCGGCAGAACGCGACCGGCGTGGCGACCAGCGGCGATGCGCTACGCGGATGGAAATTATACCCCAACCCAGCGAGTGAACACCTGGTGATGGAAGCACCGCGGGCGGTCAGGGGTCTCGACGCACGGATCATCGTACGCGACACGCTCGGACGTACGCTGATCGACCGGCCCGCATCCGCGAACATCACCCGGTTGAACATCACCGGTATCGCCGCGCAGAGCGTGTTCGTATCCGCACGGATCCAGGGGATCGGGGAAGTGATGCTGGGTCAGGTGAACATCACCCGCTGAACCGCTACCGCCGGTTCAGCCCACATATCGAAGCCTCCGGCCAGGCCAAATAGCACTCTTGCCGAGCTGCTCCTCGATGCGCAGCAGCTGGTTGTACTTGGCGATCCGGTCACTGCGGCTGGCGCTGCCGGTCTTGATCATACCGCAATTGACGGCCACGGCAAGGTCGGCGATGGTGCTGTCCTCCGTTTCGCCGCTGCGGTGGCTCATCACCGCCGTGTAGCTGTTGCGCTGCGCGAGGTCCACCGCTTCCAGTGTCTCGGTCAGTGTACCGATCTGGTTCACCTTCACGAGGATGGAATTGGCGATGCCGCCTTGGAT
>JAFDZE010000037.1 GCA_018267155.1 Bacteroidota bacterium
GCCCGGTAGCGCGCCATGAAAGGCCCGTAGGCCGAAGCGCCCAGCACCAGGTTGCTGACACCGGGGCCGGGGTCCATGTCGTAGGTGCCCGGGCCGAGGTCCGCGGCGATGTACAGGTTGCCCGCCTCGTCGCAACTGATGCCCCCGTACTCCTCGCTCATGTCCGTGGTGTTGGCCACGCTGAAGCCCCACTGGAACTGGCCGCTGCTGTTGTACTTGGCGTAGGTCTTGCCGGGGTTCACCAGGGTGACGTTGGGTCCCGGGTCCAGGTCCAGCTGGCCGGTGGTGAAGCCCACGTACACGTACACGTTGTCGATGCCGTCCACGTCCATGTCGATGGCAGTGAGCGTGGGCGCGCTCAGCGTCTTGGTCCACAGCAAGGTGCCGCTGGCGCTGAATCGCTGCAGTTGCACGCCGTTGCTGCTTGAACCGAGTGAGAAGATGTCGCCGTTGCCCGCGAATTTCACCTTGTTGATGCCGGCGACGGCGGATGTGGCCCAGGAGAGATCCATCTGCTGGGCATGGGCGGTGGCAAAAGCAAAAGGCAGCAGAGCGGACAGGTAGAATTTGCGCATGGGTGGAGTGTTGGGGTGCAAGGATACGGAGGTGGAGTGTGTGGCTTTTCGCGTTGGCGGAACGGGTGATCAACGGTGGGGTGTGGAGCAACCCGTTGCGATGCCGGATCCTCTCCCGCGCTATTTGTTGATCCTGCCTGCCATTCCCGCGCGATCGGGGCGGCGTGGTTACTTTGATCGCCGAAAGATGAAGGACATCGAAGCAAGTGGACAACGTGACCAACAGCCGTCTACTTGTAATTCAGTCCCGCCATTCCATAATTGATCGATCTTCTACGCGGCATCGCTTTCCACCATGCCCACCATCTACGACAACATTGAACGCAAGCTCCTTGAAGGGCTGAAGGAGAGTTTCCGCTTGGCCTACCGCAGCGACGTGTGCGTGGGCTACCTCAACCTGCGCGGCTGGGGACCCCTGGCTGAATTGGTGAACGGCTTCGAAGGAGGTGATGGCAAGCAATGCCGCGTGCTCGTGGGCATGAGCAAGTCGCGCCGCGAAGAACTGACCGAACTGTACGCGGCAAATGGCCACCACGAGCCCGACCAGAGCGATGTGGCCCGCTGGCGCAAACGGTTGGCCCAGGACCTGCGGGAACAATTGACCTACGGTACGCCCAGTGAAAGCGACGAGCGCGCGCTGAAACGTTTCGCCGAGCAGATCCGCGCGGGCAAGGTGGTGGTGAAGCTGCACCTGGCCTACCTGCTCCATGCCAAGCTCTACCTCGCCTTCCGCGAGGACCGCTTCAACCCCGTCATCGGTTTCGTGGGCAGCAGCAACCTCACCTTCAGCGGGCTGCAAGGGAACGGGGAATTGAACGTGGACGTACTGGAAAGCGATGCTGCGCAAAAGCTGGCCAAGTGGTTCGAGGACCGCTGGAACGCCGATTGGTGCATCGACATCAGCAAGGACCTGCTGGCCATCATCGACGAAAGCTGGGCCGGCCTGGACCGCACACCCTACGAGGTGTTCCTGAAAATCGTGTACCACCTGAGCAACGAGGCGCGCATCGGCCTGGCCACCTACGAAGTGCCGCCGCTGTTCCGCGACAAGCTGCTGAAGTTCCAGGCCGATGCCGTGCGTATGGCGGCGCGCATGCTGGACAAACGCGGGGGCGTGCTCATCGGCGATGTGGTCGGCTTGGGCAAGACCTGGACCGCCGCCGCGCTCATCAAGTTGATCGAGCAGACCGAGTTCCGCGGCAGCATGGTCATCTGTCCGCCGAACCTGGAGGACATGTGGAAGTGGTTCAAGAAGGAGTTCGAGATGAAGCTGGAGATCGTTTCGCTCGGCGCCGTGCGCGATGCCGAATACCTGGAACAATTCCCCCGCCCCAAGTTGCTGGTGCTCGACGAGAGTCACAACCTGCGCAACCCGGAGGGCAAACGCTACAAGGCCGTGCGCGAGTTCATCCACCGCGTGGAATGCAAGGTGGTGCTGCTGAGCGCCACGCCCTACAACAAAAGCTTTTACGACCTCTCGGCGCAACTCGGCCTCTTCATCGACCCCGAGGAGGACATCGGCCTGCGACCGAACCAGTACATCGCCGACCTCGGAGGTCAGCATGAATTCGAGGCCAAACACCAGACCCGGCCACAGACGCTGCGTGCATTCGAGCACAGCACCTTCACTGACGATTGGCGCGACCTGATGAAGCACTACACCGTGCGCCGCACGCGCAGCTTCATCCGCAAGCACAGTCCCATCGACCCGGCGGACGGCAAGCCCTACCTGGAGTTCCAGGACGGCTCGCGTTTCAAGTTCCCCGAGCGCTTGCCCAAGGCGTTCAAATACGGCTTCAACGCCAAGGACCCCAACGACCAGTATGCCAAGCTGTACAGCAGTGCAGTGGTGGACATCATCCGCCAACTCCATCTGGCCCGTTACGGACTGCGGCGCTACATCGATGGCGCGGCCGAGAGCCAGGCCAGCCAAAAGGAGTTGCGCATCATCGACGACCTGAGCCGCGCCGGTAAGCGCATGGTGGGCTTCGCGCGCACCAGCTTGTTCAAGCGGCTCGAAAGCAGTGGCTGGTCCTTCCTGCTCTCGCTCCAACGCCACATCCTGCGCAACCACCTCTTCGTGTACGCGCTGGAGAATGACCTGGACCTGCCCATCGGCATCCAGGACGGCGAGGGGATCGACGAGATCCTCGGCGACGAGGACATGGAGAAACTCGCCGAGATGAGCGTGGATGAGCACGGCAAGCGTTACACGGAGAACGCCGCGCTGCTGTACAAAGCACTCGACATCCCCAAGAACCGCAAACGTTTCAAGTGGTTGAGGGCCGGTCTTTTCAGCGATCAACTAAAGAAGCATCTGCTGGACGATGCCGGGCAATTGCACCACATCTGGACCATGGGCAAGGACTGGGACCCCGCCAAGGACAAGCAACTGAACGCGCTGCACCGCTTCTGCACCAAGGAGAATCCGGACAAGAAGGTCCTCGTGTTCACGCAATTCGCGGACACGGCCATGTACCTGCACGAGCAACTGGACGTGCGGAAGGTGAGCCGTCTGGATGTGGTGACCGGCAACCGGAACGACCCCACCCACGCCGCGCATCGCTTCAGTCCGCGCAGCAACAAACAACCCGAGATCGCGGGCACCAGTCACGAAACGCGCGTGCTCATCACCACCGACGTGCTCAGCGAGGGCCAGAACCTGCAGGACGGCCACATCATCATCAACTACGACCTGCCGTGGGCGCTCATCCGACTGATCCAGCGCGCGGGCCGCGTGGACCGCATCGGGCAAACGAGCGACAAGGTGTATTGCTACAGCTTCCTGCCCGAGGAAGGCATCGAGACCATCATCAACCTGCGTGGCAGGTTGCGGCAGCGCATCACCGAGAACGCCGAAGTGGTGGGCACCGATGAAGTGTTCTTCGATGGCGACCCCGTGAACCTGCACGACCTCTACGCGGAGAAGAGCGGCATGTACGATGAAGAGGGCGACGATGAAGTGGACCTTGGCAGCTGGGCCTACCAGATCTGGAACGAGGCCACTGCCAGCGATGCCGAGCTGCGCAAACGCATCGAGAACATGCCCGACGTGGTGTACAGCACGCGCCACCTTCCCGTACAGGAAACCAAGGCGCCACCGGGCGTGGCCGTGTTCGTGAAGACCGCACAGGACAACGACCTGCTCACCTGGGTGAACGGCAGCGGCGAGGTGGTGACACAAAGCCAGTTCCGCATCCTGAAAGCGCTGCAATGCGGCCCGGAGGAACCCACTGCCGAGCGTGTGACCGGTCACCACGAACTGGTGAAGACCGCCGTGCGCCACATCCACGAGAACGAGAGCAGCACCGGTGGCGGGCAGCTGGGCAAGAAGAACGGCGCCCGCTACCAGACCTACAACCGCTTGAAAGTGCTTTTCGAGAAAGATCGCAGCACCTTGTTCGAGAACCGCGCCTTGAAGGAAACCGCCGAGGAGATCTACCGCTTCCCGTTGCGCGAACGCGCCAAGGACCTGCTGAACCGCCGCCTGCGCGAAGGCATCACCGATGCAGAACTCGCCGAACTGGTGCTGGCCCTGCACGAGGACGGCCACCTGGTGAACAAGCCCGAGGACGGCACCACTGAACTGGCCCAACAGCCGCATATCATTTGTTCCATCGGATTGAAAGCAGGCAGATGAGCGAGACGGGTTCTGAGGGCAACAGCCACGACCGATTACGACCCAGTGGTGGATACCGCAAACTGCGGGCATTTCAAACCACTACGGTGATCTACGACGGCACCAAGGCCTTCTGTGAGAAGTTCATCCGCAGCCATAAACTGAGCGACCAGTTGATCGGTGCCGCACGCAGCGGCCGCCAGAACATCGGCGAAGGCAGCCGAGCCAGCGCCACAAGTGCCGAAAGTGAAGTGAAGCTGGTGAATGTGGCCCGTGCCAGCCAGGATGAACTGCTGATGGACTTTGAGGACTACCTGCGCCAGCACAAGCACAAACAATGGCACAAGGACGACCCGGAGGCCATGGCCGTTCGCGGCGTGGCCAAAGTGCCCGACAACCGCGAACTCACGTACGCGGACTACGCCCGTTGGTTGGACCATCCAGACCCTGCCCTGCGAGCCAATTGCCTGATCTGCCTGATTCACCAGGCCAACTACTTGTTGGATCGGCTGGTCACGCGCTTGGAACAGGACATTATCAAAGAGGGGGGCTACCGAGAGCAACTCACCAAGGCTCGCTTGGCAGAGCGCGACAAGCAACAAGGCAGCCCGGTGGTGCCCAAGGAAGAAACGCCCGACTGCCCCAAGTGCAACAAGCCCATGCGCTTACGAACAGCCCGTCAGGGCGGCAATGCTGGCAGCCAGTTCTGGGGGTGCAGTGGCTACCCGGAGTGCAAGGGCACAAAGAAGTATCAGCCGAGTCAGACGGATCGGACGGATATGTCGGATAAGACCAATCCGTCCGATAGCATTGAACCGCCGAGAGAATGAGCATTACCAAACAAGATCTGAAGCAACGCCTCGAAGCCGGCGACATCCAGGGCATCTTCGTAAAACTGGGCTGGAACCGCAGCAGCGGCAAGCGCCCGCTGAAGGTGGCCGAGCGCGACATCGTGCAGGCCGAACTGGTGGCCGAGAAGAAGGACTTCTTCGTGGCCGTGGTGAAGACCGCCGAACCCACCGACAAGGCCCGCCGCCAGAAGATCGAGAAACAGTTCACCAAGTTCCACGCGGAGCACTTGATCGTGTACATCGATGGCAACGGCGGCCAGGTGTGGCAACTCGCCGTGCGCCGCCCGCAGCAGCCCATCGGCTACCACGAGGTGCCCTGGCACAAGGGACAGAAACCCGAACTGCTCTACGAAAAGCTCACGGGCCTCTTCGTTGCGCTGGACGAGGAGGACTCGATCACCGTGATCGACGTCACCGATCGCGCGCGCCGCCAGTTCGAGGCGAACACGAAGAGGGTCGTCAAGAAGTTCTACACCCAGTTCGGGCAGCAACACAAGGCCTTCGTCACCTTCATCAAGGGGCTCGATGCCACCGCCGACCGCGAGTGGTACGCCAGCCTGATGCTGAACCGCCTCATGTTCATCTACTTCATCCAGAAGAAGGGTTTTTTGGACAAGGACCACGGCTACCTGCGCACCAAGCTCACCGAAAGCCGCGCGCGCAAGGGCAAGGACAAATTCTACCAAGGCTTCTACCGCAGCTTCCTCCTGCGCCTCTTCCACGAGGGGCTGGGCAAGCTGGACCACGCCAAGCTGGAAAAGGAGATCGGCCGGGTGCCATACCTCAACGGTGGCCTCTTCGATGTACACCACCTGGAAAAGCCGGGCACCATCAACATCACCGACGAGGCCTTCGAGAAGCTCTTCGACTTCTTCGACGGCTGGCAGTGGACCCTGGACATACGTCCCGATGCCCCCGGCGACGAGATCAACCCCGATGTGATCGGCTACATCTTCGAGCAGTACATCAACGAGCGGGCGAAGATGGGCGCCTACTACACCCAGGAGGACATCACCCACTACATCGGCCGCAACACCATCATCCCCTGGCTCTTCGACAAGGCCAAGGAGAAGGATGCGCAAGCCTTCAAACCCGAGGGCGGCGTGTGGGCCCTGCTGCGCGAAAATCCCGACCACTACATCCACCAAAGCGTGCAGAAGGGCATCACCCCCGCCATGCGCGAAGCGCTCGATGCCGAGTTCGCCCTCATCCCCGGCCCTTCTCCCAAGGAGAAGGGAGCCATGCAGCCCTGGTGGCAAAGCAGCCTCTTCGCCGACCTGCCCGCCGAGGTGCGCAAGGGCCTCAACCCGGAGCAGAAGGACCTCTGGAAGATCCGCAAGGCGTGGAACAAAAGCCCCCTCACCCCCGGCCCCTCTCCCGAGGAGAGGGGAGCGAGTGACATCGCCTTGCCCACCGAGATCTACCGCGAGCTGATCGACCGCCGCCGCCGGTATTTGGAAGTGCGCCGCAAACTGAAGGCCGGTGAGGTCACCGCGATCAACGACCTGATCACCTACAACCTGGACATCGTGGAGTTCGCGCAGGACGTGTTGCGCGAGACCGAGAGCGGCGACCTGGTGTGGGCCTTCTACGATGCCATCCGGCAGGTGACCGTGCTGGACCCCACCTGCGGCAGCGGCGCATTCCTCTTCGCCGCGCTCAACATCCTGCAGCCGCTCTATGCCGTGTGCTTGGAGCGCATGGCCGAGTTCCGCCAGCAGGCCCTGGAACAGAAGAAACCCCAGCGTTACAAGCAGTTCCAGCCCATTTTGGACGACATGGCGCAGCACCCCAGCCCGCGCTACTACATCCTCAAGAGCATCATATTGCGCAACCTCTATGGCGTGGACATCATGGCCGAGGCGGTGGAGATCGCCAAGCTGCGCCTCTTCCTGAAGCTGGTGAGCGTGCTGGAGCCCGACTACACCAAGCCCAACATGGGCATAGAACCACTGCCTGATATCGACTTCAACATACGCGCGGGCAATACGCTGGTGGGCTTTGGCACCAGAGCCGAGTTGGAAAAGGGTCTAACAGCTGATATGGAGGCGGCGGAATTACGACCAGAGATCGAGAAGGAGTGCGATGTCGTTGCGCGAGCCTTTGAGCGTTACAAGCAGATCCAATTGAGCGAAGGCGAGGATTACGCAGCTTTCCGCGATGCGAAAGAGACCTTACTTCAGCGCCTG
Source organism: Bacteroidota bacterium (assembly GCA_018267155.1). Lineage (GTDB taxonomy): Bacteria > Bacteroidota > Bacteroidia > Flavobacteriales_F > PHOS-HE28 > PHOS-HE28. The sequence goes on from JAFDZE010000037.1 coordinate 7,235, forward strand.
AAGACCCTACGCGCCATGTTGGATCGAGTGCAGGGCAAGCTCTACAGCAAGCACCCGGACTACAAAGGCGGGAAGGAATACGATGCCTGGAAGGAAAGCCACAAGCCCTTCCACTGGTTTGCCGAGTACTACGGCATTGTGGAAGGCCGCGGCGGCTTTGATGTGATCATCGGGAATCCGCCGTATGTAGAGATGCTTGCGGCAGAAAAGTCATACAAGATCATAAATGATGCGATAAACACAGGAGGGAATCTCCATACAGTTGTCGCGGCGCGTAGTCTTCAACTAATGACCACGAGAGCAAATCTCAGCTTCATTGTACCAGTGGCAATAGCCAATACTGAGCGGATGCAGGCCATCCGGAAACGACTTGCCACGCATCGAACCGTTTGGATAAGCAACTTTTCCATCCGTCCAGGTAAGTTGTTTTCCGGTGCGGAGCAGAGGCTGGCCATCTACATACTTCGCCCAGAGGCCGATAATTCGTCTGATGCATTTACAACGAAGTACATGAAGTGGGCTACGGAAGAAAGGTCATCGCTTTTTGAGCGACTCTGCTTCCAGCGTGCGGATATCAAGAGCACTATCGTTTGGACCAAAGTTCCCGGTGCCGAAGCTGCAAGTGTTTTTCAAAAGATGCGCGGACAAGATGACGTTGTTGCGAAGCATGCTAAGGGGTCCCACCTCTTGTACTACAAGAACACCGGTATCAACTACTATGTGACAACTACTCTTCGACCACCGGAATGCTTCATTAACGGCAAACGCACACCAAGTTCCCGCGAGACTACCATCACCTTCGAGAGTGAAGCAGCGCTGCGGTTCTTTCATGGGCTATTCTCCAGCAGTTTGTTTTTCGTCTGGTACCAAGGTCATAGCAACTGCCGCGACCTTAATCCGTCAGATCTCACTACAGTGCCATTTCCATCGTCAATTCTTAAGGACAAGGGATTCACTCACCTTTCCACAAAGTTGCAGGCGAGCCTCATCGAGAACTCTTGGTTCCAGATAAGGACACAAGAACAAACTGGTGAGGTTAGAATTCAATCATTTTCACCGGGCCGCTCCAAGCCCATCCTCGACGAGATCGACGCGTTGCTGGCCGCGCACTATGGGTTGAGCGAAGAGGAGTTGGATTTTGTGATCAACTACGACATCAAGTACCGGATGGGGGATGAGCTGGACCCGACTTCGCGAAACGCTTCGTCTGGCGATGAGGGAGAGGAATAAATACCGCACATGGCACGCACCACGACAAAGAAGACCCATGCACCCGGCAGCACCGAACTGTTCGAGCAAGCGCGCTACACACCGAAGAACCACAGCGTGGCCAAGCTGTTGAACGAGTACAGCAGCAAGTACATGCAGGTGTTCGATAAGGTGAAAAGCGACTGGAACCCCGCCATCCGGGAGTTCTACCGCAGCGCCATGGGCCTGCGCCTGTACAGCGGCACCAAGGGGAAAAAAGTCGTAGGCGATGCCGGCGTACCCATCCAGATCCGCCCCGACCGCGACGATACCTTCATGAAGGCAGTGGACGACATGCTGCCGAACCTGGACTTCGAACGCTATGCTGCCTTGCGCGGCTTGCGCGATGCGCTGTTGAGGACATCCGCGCATTTCACCGAAGATCCCGAACGCAAGCGCATCCACGACTGGATGCTCGCGGACATCCGGAGCTACTTGCAGGCGAATTCACTGGCCGGTCCCTTCACCGAGATGATGAACAAACCCGGCAAACACCGCAGCCTCTTCGGGTTGTACACCTACGAGGATCAGCACATCGAACTGTTCTATATGCCCCTGCTCATCTTCTGCAAGTACAACGAAGTGGACCTGCAATGGGCCATTGTGGTGGTGCTTGCGCACGAACTGGCCCATGCCTACCACCATGCCGGAAAGGACAACGATGGCCGGGTGTGGGTGAACATGCCCAAGGCGCACCTCTGGATCAAGGAAGGACTGGCCGAGTACTACACCGAATGGTTCGTGAAAGCCCACGAACGGGAGTACCCTGCCTTGCGCAAGGTGTATGACCGGTTGCTTCAAGGTTCAGGCGAGGAGTACACCAGCTACCTGGAGTGGAAAGAGGACCATTCCTTGGAACAAGTGAAATTGGCCTTGAGCATGGTGCGTCGGCATGATGTGCGCACCTACGAGGCATTCAAGGGTAAGCTGGCGGAAGCGAAACGACTGATGAATTGAGCAACGGGTATTTGTACGTTTATGGATAGGATGGGATCCTTGGCCGAAGGCATGGAATTCATAGGTGACCGATCGATCTGGGAACTGCCCAAGACCGCCTTCCTATGCAGCCGCAAGGTGCCCGCCGCGCAGGTGCTGAAGTGCTACGACTGGGCCATCGCCATGCGCGAAGCGGGCCAATGCGTGATGCTCGGCGCGCACAGCCCCCTGGAGAAGGATGTGCTGCATTACCTGCTCAAAGGCACGCAGCCGGTGGTGCTGGTGCTGGCACGCAGCCTGTTGAAGCGCATGGACCCGGTGCTGCAAGCGGAAGTGGACAAGGGCCGTTTATTGGTGGTGGCTCCGTTCGCCAAGGAGGTACGGCGTGTGACCAAGGAAACCGCCGATGCGCGCAATGCCTTCATGCTGGCGCATGCACAAGCTGTTGTGGTGGGCCATGTAGCCCCGGATGGACAGCTCGCATCAGCGCTTGCCAATGTGGAGGTGCAGGTCACAAGGCTTTGAGGACAGTTCCCCCGATACAAACCTTCCCCATCATCTTGTAACGTGCTTCGCACACCGCAACGCGGCCATCAAGAAAACCCTGGACACTGGCCAGGTGAAGCAGGAGGGGGTGAAGAAGGGGGCGCGGTACGGAGCGGGGTAAGCCTACAGCCGCATCATCCCCTTCGCCACGGCAATTCTTCCTGGGCGGCTACGACGGCGCTTGATGACCGGTAATTTGCATTTGTAATGCATATTTGCAGGGTAAGCTCCGGATCACATGCTTGAACGAAGTCTCCTGAAAGGAGCGAACGCCGCGCTGCGGAACTATCCGGCCGTGGTGGTGCTGGGGTCGCGCCAGGTGGGCAAGACCACCCTGGCGAAGCACCTGGCCGCAGGGCGCGGGAAGGGCTGGGCATACCTGGACCTCGAATCGCCGCGCGATGTGGCGCGGCTCACCGACGCGGAGAGCTACCTGGAGGCACAGCGGGGCAAACTGGTGGTGATCGACGAAGTGCAGCGCATGCCGGAACTATTTCCCGTGCTGCGGGCCGTGATCGACCGGGACCGGAAGGCGGGCCGCTTCCTGTTGTTGGGCTCCTCTTCGCCCGAGGTGGTGCGGCGCAGCTCCGAATCGCTCGCCGGTCGCGTGGCTTACCTCGAACTGATGCCCCTGCATGTGGGGGAAACGGGCATCGACCAGATGAACAAGCTGTGGCTGCGGGGCGGATACCCGGAAGTGTTCCTGGCCCGCAACAACGCGGTCGCGTTCGACCGGCTGGAGCAGTTCATCCGCACGTTCATCGAGCGTGACCTGCCGCAACTCGGCCTGGGCACCGATGCGCGCACCACCATGCAACTGCTGCGCATGGTGGCCTCGGTACATGGCCAGATGCTGAACGCGAGCCTGTTCGCCAAAAGCATCGGTGTTACCGTACACACCGTGCAGCGCTACCTCGCCTTCTTCGAGCAGGCCTTCCTGGTGTTCACCCTGCCGAGCTACCACACCAACCTGCGCAAGCGGCTGGTGAAGGCACCGAAGATCCATGTGCTCGACACCGGCATCCTGCATGCGCTGCTCGGCACGCAAAGCATCGATCAACTGAGGGGCCACCATGCGCAAGGGCAGTCCTGGGAGGGCTTCGTGGTCCAGCAGGTACGTGCGCGCTACGGCAAGGCTGTGGGGCTGCACTACTTCCGTACACAGGACGGTTCCGAGCTCGATCTGATCATCACACGCGGCACCAAGCTGGCCGCCGCGATCGAGATCAAGACCACCAATGCACCAGCGTTGAGCAAAGGCAATTTGCTCGCTTTCGAGGCGGTGAACGCACCGCTCCAGCTGATCTGCACACCAGGCGCGGAGGACTTTCCATACGACAAGAAGATCACCGTGTGTTCGCTGGGCACCTTGTTCACCCACCTGGACAAGGCCGTGCGGTGATCAGTGCCGTCTGGGTATGATCCGGTCGTGTGATCCGGAACGAAGCGGTCCGATACAAAACTTCCCCATCATCTTGTAACGCGGCCCACTCGCGTGCCTCGGACCTTTGCCTCGTCAAAACCGAAGTAACGATGAGCACCGGGACCTACCGTTTCAGCACCACCGGCATCACCTGCGGGGGCTGCGCCAACAGCGTCACCACCATCCTCAAGCGATTGCCCGGCGTGCTGGGCGTGCAGGTGGACGTGGCCGACAAGACCGCCACCGTGCAGGTGCAGCCCGGCGGACCTTCCGTGGAGGTCCTGCAGGAAGCCCTGAAACCCGCCGGCTACGGATTGATCCCTGAAAAGACAAATGCGTGAAAGAGTTGAAGAGTGAGAGAGTGCGAGAGTGAGAGAGAAGTCCTCGCACTCTCGCACCCTATCACTCTCTCACCCTATCACCCTCTCACTCTCGCACCCTATCACCCACACACCCACACACCCTCGCACCCTCTCCCGCCCCCCACATGCCCCTCGAAAAAACCACCATCCTCCTCCCCGTGGAGAACATGGACAGCGAACACTGCGCGCTGATCGTGGACAAGGCCGTGGGCGCGGTGCCCGGCGTGCAGGAACACCACGTGGAGCTGAACAACCGGCAGGCCGTGTTCTCCAGCACCACGCCCGTGGAAACCGTGCAACACGCCGTGCAGGCCATCCGAGATCACGGCTACGAGGTGCCCACGCTCAAGCGCACCTTTCCCGTCACGGGCATGACCTGCGCCAGTTGCGTGGCCAGCGTGGAGAGCATGCTGAAGGCCCAGCCCGGCGTGCTGTCCGCCGCGGTGAATCTCGCCACCAACACCGTGCAAGTGCAGTACGTGCCCGGGGTGATCGATGAGCGCCGCATGCAGACCGCCATCCAGAGCATCGGCTACGACCTCCTCCTCGCCGACGGGCAGCAGGCCACGGACGACCTGGAGGCCATCCAGCGCAAGCGCATGGCCCAGCTCAAGCGCAAGCTCATCGCCTCGGTGGCCCTGAGCATCCCGCTGGTGGTGATCGGTATGTTTTTGATGCACGAGCCCTGGGCCAACATGGCCATGTGGCTGCTCAGCACGCCCGTGGTACTGGTCTTCGGGCAGCAGTTCTTCGTGGGCGCGTGGAAACAGGCCAAACACCGCAGCGCCAACATGGACACCCTGGTGGCCCTGAGCACCGGCGTGGCCTACCTCTTCAGCGTGTTCAACATGGCCTGGCCCACGTTCTGGACCAGCCGCGGACTGGAGCCGCACGTGTACTTCGAGGCGGCGGGCGTCATCATCACCTTCATCCTGCTGGGCAAATTCCTGGAAGAACGCGCCAAGGCCGGCACCAGCAGTGCCATCAAGAAGCTCATGGGCCTGCGGCCGAACACCGTGCTGCGCGAGGCCGCCGACGGCAGCACGCGCGAGGTGCCCATCGCCGACGTGAACGTGGACGATATCCTGGTGGTGCGGCCCGGCGAAAGCATCGCGGTGGACGGCGAGGTGGTGGGCGGCGAGAGCTACGTGGACGAGAGCATGCTCAGCGGCGAGCCGGTGCCCGTGGCCAAGGCAACGGGGGCGGCGCTGCTCGCGGGCACCATCAACCAGAAGGGCAGTTTGCGCATGCGCGCCAGGAAGGTGGGCGCGGCCACGCTGCTGGCGCAGATCGTGCGCACCGTGCAGGAGGCGCAGGGCAGCAAGGCCCCCGTGCAGCAGCTCGTGGACAAGGTGGCGGCGGTGTTCGTGCCCGTGGTGATGGGCATCGCGCTGCTCAGCGCCGTGGCCTGGTGGATCTTCGGCGGCGAACACGCCTTCACCCAAGGACTGCTCGCGCTGGTCACCGTGCTGGTGATCGCCTGCCCCTGCGCGCTGGGCCTGGCCACGCCCACGGCCATCATGGCCGGCATGGGCAAGGGCGCCGAGAACGGCATCCTCATCAAGGACGCCGAGAGCCTGGAGCGCGCGCGCCAGATCACCGCCGTGGTGCTGGACAAGACCGGCACCATCACCGAAGGCAAGCCCGAGGTGCAGGAAGCCATCGGCCTGGACGATACCGAAGCCGCAGCAGCCTTGTACGCCATCGAATCGCGCTCCGAGCATCCGCTGGCGGAGGCGGTGGTGAGGCATTTGCGCCCTCACCCCCAGCCCCTCTCCCAAGGAGAGGGGAGCAATGCGTCTCACCCCCGGCCCCTCTCCCAAGGAGAGGGGAGCGTTGCCGCCTTCGAGAGCCTCACCGGCAAAGGCGCAACCGCCACCATCAACGGTACCACTTGGCGCGTGGGCAACCGCCGCCTGATGGAGGAGAGCGGCATCGCCATTTCCGGCACATGGCGCGAGCACGAGCAACGCTGGCAGGAACACGCCCACACCGTGATCTGGCTCGCCGACGGCACCACCATCCGCGCGGCCGTGGCCATCGCCGACCGCATCAAGCCCACCGCCGCAGCGGCCATCGCCCGCCTGAAAGCCGCCGGCATCAAGGTGTACATGCAGACCGGCGACGCGCGCCGCACCGCGCAGGCCGTGGCCCAGGCCGTGGGCATCGACGACTTCCGCAGCGAGGTGCTGCCCAAGGACAAAGGCGCCTTCGTCACCGGCCTGCAGCAACAAGGGCACGTGGTGGCCATGGTGGGCGACGGCATCAACGACAGCGAAGCCCTCGCCAAGGCCGACGTGGGCATCGCCATGGGCCACGGCAGCGACATCGCCATGGACGTGGCGCGCATGACGCTCATCGGCACCGACCTCAACGCCATCCCGCGCGCCATCACCCTCTCGCGCAAGACCGTGCGCCTCATCCGCCAGAACCTCTTCTGGGCCTTCATCTACAACATCATCGGCATCCCCATCGCCGCCGGGGTATTGTACCCCTTCAACGGTTTTCTCTTGGATCCCATGATCGCGGGAGCCGCCATGGCCTTGAGCAGCGTGAGCGTGGTGAGCAATAGCTTAAGGTTGAGGTGGGTGAAACTTGGCGTTTGAAGGAATGGAACGCGACCCGGTACACTTCAGCGCTGGTCATCATTCACCCTGGTTACCTTAGTGCCATGGCTGCTGCAACCAAACGGACCGGGAAGAAAAAGCGTGCGGATGACCCCACAGGCAACACGGTCAGCGAGCCACAAGCCGTGTATACGCGAAAGGCTCCGCGGCGCAACAAGCCAAAGCAGCCAAGCCCACAGGGCTACAACGCGAAACGCTCGGCCGGCATGATCCCGGGCTTGGCTACCCGCATGAAGGAATACCTGAAGTCGATGCGCGATGAGCGGTGATCCCTTGTTGGTGGATACCAACATCCTGATCCACCACTGGAACGGTGACCCGCGCACCACGCGCTTGCTGGACAACAAGCTGATCCACATCTCCTTCATCACGGAGATCGAGGTCCTGGGCTTCCATGGATACACAGCCCACGAACGTGCCAAGGTCATCGCGGACCTGGCGTTCATCCGAATCATCGACATGGACGCGGGCATCAAGGCCGTGGCTATCGACCTGTGCGCCAAGGACCGCATGAAGCTCGCCGATGCCTTGATCGCCGCCACGGCAATACGCACCGGGATCCCGTTGGTCACCGAGGACAAGCACTTCAGAAAGTTGAAGGGGATGCTGGAATTGGTGGAACTCTGAACTGAAGTGGGCGAGGCTGGCGTGAGGGAGTGGCTTCCTGAGCAATGTTGAAGGATGGGCGTGCCCCCTTGCCCACCGCACATACCAGCGCACGGGTCGGGCTGTACGCTATAGTTGCCTAGGCTCAGCGGGTGTTGCTGCGGCTGCGGTGGCTTCCTTTGGTCGCCTCCTCGCTCGCGTAACACCGGCGCTTCACCTGCGGCAAGCTGCCGCTGCCATCCCTCACGCGGCTGTGGGTCAAGGTGAAACTATTGGATGTATCGAATACTTTCACGCCAGATCGCAACCGTTCCATGGAGTCAGGAGATTTCATTGGCCTGCTGTTCATCTTGGCCATTCCCACGGCCCTGATCGTGCTGTTCGTCAAACTGCGTAAGACCCGGAAGGAAAGGGATGCCGTGCAGAAGGAGAAGGAGCGCATCACGGCCCATAGGGATACCTTGATCAAGGAGAACGCGCAACTGGAAGTGGAGAACGCGCTACTCCGCTCGGACAACCTGAAGATCCAGTTGGAGCCGCATACCATGAAGAACATC
>JAFDZE010000038.1 GCA_018267155.1 Bacteroidota bacterium
TTCGACCGCATCTGCGAAAAGCACAACATAGAGAAGATCAAGACCATCGGTGATGCATACATGGCCGTCGGCGGCTTGCCGATGGCCAACACCACCCATGCCGTGGATGCGATCAACGCCGCGCTGGAAATTCGCGACTTCATTGCTGAAGGCAGAGCGAAGAAGGCCGCGGCGGGTCTGCCCTGGTTCGAGATCCGCATCGGCGTGCACTCGGGACCGGTGGTGGCGGGGATCGTGGGCGTGAAGAAGTTCCAGTACGACATCTGGGGCGATACGGTGAACACCGCCAGCCGGATGGAGAGCAGCGGCGAAGTGGGACAGGTGAACATCAGTGAGGCGACGTATGCGTTGGTGAATGACGCGAGGAAGGTGAATGGCGAATGGTCAATAGTGAATGGGGGATCCACCCATTCACCAACTCCCGATCACCATTCGCCCGCAACGGCCCATTCACCATTCACCAACTCCCATTCACCCGCATTCGCATTCACCCCGCGCGGAAAAGTGCAGGCGAAGGGCAAGGGGGAACTGGAGATGTACTTCGTGAGCAGGGCATGAGATATCCGCTTCCGATCCTCATGGTGCTGGCCCTGGTCGTGAACGTACACGGCCAGGACCGGATCCTTGATTCGCTGCGGAACGCGCTTGACACCACGCGGCAGGACACCGTGCAGCTACGGACCCTGGTGTCGATCTCGCAGATCGCCTCCCTATCGAGCCGGGACACCGCCTACGCGCGGCCGATGGCGCGCATGATCGCAAAGCTGGAGCAGGACCCGCACCCGTCCGTCAAGGCCGTGGCCGAGGAAGCGAAGTTCCATTGGCTGCTCTGGCGCGGTGCAATGCGACTGCGTGTTTCCGACTATCGCGGCGCCGTGCGTCTCTACAATGAGGCTGGACGACTGGCCACGGAGCGCGCCGACACCGCACGCATCCTGGACTACGAAGTGGCCATGGGTGACCTCTATGGCCGCATCAATGATACCGTTAACGGCCTGCGATGGGGCTATCGTGCGTTCGAACACGCGCTGATGTTGGGCGACAGCGCGTTCGCGGTGCGGATCCTTCTCGGGCTGGGCGAGTCCGACACCACGCATGCCCGCTTCCGCTCGTCGCTTGACTTCATTGATGCGTATGCTTCGACGGCCCGATGGCAGCACGAACCCTCCTACCACATGTTCCGCGGACGGCTCCTGCAAACACATGGAGAACACGCGCAGGCCATCGCCGAAATGGAACTGGCCGACAGTCTTTTCCAGGGCACCGGGGATAGGAGGAACGCTCTGAACGCATGGTTCCTGGGCGGGGCGTACCAAAGCGCTGGTCGTTCTAGCGATGCCATAGCCGCGTTCCATAATTCCCTCAAAGCCTCCAAGCACTTCGGGATCAGAGGATGGCACGCCGGCTGCGCGCTGGACCTCGGAAAGGAACTGCGGAATACGGGTGATCCGGCAGGTGCTGAAGCGGCATGGCGGGATGCCTTGGAACAGGCACGTCTCGGGAATTTCCCGGATCACCTGAGCAACGCGCTGGATCATTTGAAGGACTTGTACACTGAACAACGACGCTATCGCGAAGCATTGGAGCTCACCGCGGAATGGCTCGCGCTGAAGGACAGTTCGAACGCCGAGGAAGCGCGCAGGGAATTGCTCCAACTCGAGTTCGGAGCGGAACAACGCGCGGACAGTTTGCAGTTCGCGCTCGAACGCGAGGAGGCATCGCGACGGCTCGCTAAGGAGCGCACGCAACGGAAGGTGCTTATCGGCTTTGGTGCTTTCGCCCTCGTCTTCGCCGCCGTGGACTACCGCCGCCGCCGCCGCATCAAGAAGGAACATGCACGCAGCGAGGCCCTGCTGCTCAACATCCTGCCGCAGGAAGTCGCCACCGAACTGAAGGCGAAAGGCCACGCCGACGCGAAGCACTTCGAAAAGGTCACCATCCTCTTCACCGATTTCAAAGGATTCACCTCGGTGAGTGAACAGCTATCTCCTGCGGAACTGGTCGAGGAGCTGAACACCTGCTTCAAGGCGTTCGACGGGATCATCACCGCACGTGGCATTGAGAAGATCAAGACCATTGGTGATGCCTACATGTGCGCGGGCGGACTGCCCACACCCAATACCACGCACGCCACCGATGTGATCAACGCCGCATTCGAAATGCGTGACTTCATCGCTGAAGGCAAAGCGCACAAGATCGCGGCAAGCCTCCCCTACTTCGAGATCAGGATCGGTATCCACACCGGTCCTGTGGTGGCGGGCATCGTGGGCGTGAAGAAGTTCCAGTACGACATCTGGGGCGATACGGTGAACACGGCCAGCCGCATGGAGAGCAGTGGTGAGGTGGGGCAAGTGAACATCAGCGAGGCGACGTATGCGTTGGTGAAGGATGTGAAGAAGGTGAGGGAGGTGAATGGCGAATGGTCAATAGTGAATGGGGGATCCACCCATTCACCAACTCCCGATCACCATTCGCCCGCAACGGCCCATTCACCATTCACCAACTCCCATTCACCCGCATTCGCATTCACTCCGCGCGGAAAAGTGCAGGCCAAGGGCAAGGGGGAGATGGAGATGTACTTCGTGCAGAGGTCATCGGGAACGTCCGACAGCGCACCGACATCTACTGGTACATGAACCTCCGTCGCACGGCCCTTTTCATATTGCTCTTGGCCGCGCAAGCCCACGGCCAGGACCGTGCGCTCGACTCCCTCAGGAGCGCGCTCGACACCACCAGGCAGGACACCACGCAGCTTCGCACCCTGGTGAGGTTCTCGCAGATCGCCTCCCTCTCCAGCCCCGACACGGTGTACGCCCGGTTCATGGCCAGGTTGATCGGCAAGCTGGAACAGGATCCGGCTGCCTCGGTAAGGGCGGTCGCGGAGGAAGCGAAGTTCAATTGGCTCATCTGGAAGGGCCAGATGCGGCGGCGTGTATCGGACTATCGCGGCGCCGTGCGCATGTTCGAAGAGGCTGGTCGACTGGCCGAAGCGCGGGCCGACACCGCTCGCCTCCTGGACTACGAGATGGAACTGGGTGACCTCTACGGGCGGATCAACGATACGATCACCGGCTTGCGACATGGCTATCGCGCGATGGAATACGCCATTGCGTTGGGCGATAGCGCGCTGGCGGCGCGGATCCTTTTCGGTGTGGCCCGCTTCGATACTTCACGCGTCCGCCTCCTTTCATCTCTGGAATACGTCGATGCGTACGCGAAGAAGGCCCGATGGGAGAACAACGCTGGCTACTACGCCGCTCGTGGATGGATGCTGCAAGCTCACGGTGAACATGACCAGGCCATCGCCAACCTGGAACGGGCCGATAGCCTGTTGTCGGATCCCGATAGCCGGATGATCGCCCTGTACGCCTGGTTCCTTGGCGAAGCATATCTGAGCGTTGGTCGATCGGATGACGCCATTGCATCGTTCCGGCGTGCGCTCTCCGCTGCTGAACGCCATGGGATCAATGGATGGCACGCAGGCTGCGCCTTGGCATTGGGTTCCGAACTGAAGAGAACAGGTGACCAAGCCGGGGCCGAAGCGGCATGGTTGGATGCCTTGGCGCACGCGCGCCTCGGGAATTTCCCGGACCACAAGCTCACCGCGCTGGGCCACTTGAAAGACCTGTACACGGATCAACACCGCTATCGAGAGGCTTTGGAGACCACGGCACAATGGCTGGTGCTGAAGGACAGCTCGAACGTGGATGAAGCACGCAAGGACCTGCTACGTCTTGAATTTGGCACCGAGCAACGGGCGGACAGTCTGCAATTTGCACTTGAGCGTCAGGAAGCCTCGCGGGTTGTCGCACAGGAACGTACCCGTCGCAACATTTTCCTTTTCTCTGGGATCGGCTTGCTGGCCTTCGGAGTGGTCGTATTCCGCCAGCGCAACCGGATCAGCAAGGCGCGCAAGCGCAGCGACGAATTGCTGTTGAACATCCTGCCGGAGGAAGTCGCGGAGGAATTGAAGGACACCGGTGCCGCACAAGCAAAACACTTCGATACGGCCACCATCCTCTTCACCGACTTCAAGGGTTTTACCCAGTTGAGCGAGAAGGTGACACCCGCCGAACTGGTCGCGGAACTGAACACCTGCTTCAAGGAGTTCGATCTGCTCATGACCAAGTACCGCATCGAGAAGATCAAGACCATCGGCGACGCCTACATGGCCGCCGGTGGATTGCCCGATCCGCAGCATGGCTCACCGGCCGACGTAGTGCGCGCAGCCTTGGAGATGCAGGACTTCATGAAGCGCCATAAGGCCGAACGCGAAGCCGCTGGCAAGCCGTTCTTCGAGATGCGCGTGGGCATCCACACCGGCCCCGTAGTCGCCGGCATTGTGGGCGTGAAGAAATTCCAGTACGACATCTGGGGCGATACGGTGAACACGGCCAGCCGCATGGAGAGCAGCGGCGAGGTAGGGCAGGTCAATATCAGCGAGGCGACCTATGCGTTGGTGAAGGATGCGAAGAAGGTGAATGGCGAATGGTCAATAGTGAATGGGGGATCCACCCATTCACCAACTCCCATTCACCATTCGCCCGCAACGGCCCATTCACCATTCACCAACTCCCATTCACCCGCATTCGTATTCACCCCGCGCGGCAAGGTGCAGGCCAAGGGCAAGGGGGAACTGGAGATGTATTTCGTGGAGCGCAAGGCTTGAAGACGGTCGTGCGCGTTGGTGTTCCTTTGCCCGGCATGAAGCACTGGCTCCACGCCTTCCGCCTGCGCACACTTCCGCTCGCGGTGAGCAGCATTCTGGTTGGAAGTGCACTCGCCTCATTCCACGGTGCGTTCCATTGGCCCGTGCTGGCGTTTGCCCTGCTGACCGCGGTGTTGTTGCAGATCCTCAGCAACCTGGCCAACGACCTGGGCGACCACCAGCACGGTACGGACAACGTGGAGCGCATCGGCCCGCAACGTGCGGTGCAGAGCGGGGCGATCGCCCCGGACATCATGAAGCGCGGCATGCTGGTGTGCGGATCCCTGGCCTTCCTGAGTGGCTGCGCATTGATCACGGTGGCGCTCGGCTTCACATGGGGCGCCCTGATCTTCCTGCTGCTCGGTCTGCTCGCCATCGGTGCCGCGGTGAAGTACACCTTCGGGAAGGATCCGTACGGCTACGCCGGGTATGGCGACGCGAGTGTGTTCCTGTTTTTCGGTATTGTCGGAGTATGTGGAACCTTCTGCCTCCACACCCGCGTGTTCTTCCCGGCCGTGCTGCTGCCGGCGGTGGCCTTCGGGCTGTTGAGCACGGGTGTGCTCAACGTGAACAACATGCGCGACATCGCCAACGATGCGGCCAGTGGAAAGCGCACGCTGGTGGTGCGCATGGGCGGTGCCAACGCCAGGGTGTACCACACCTTGCTCGTGCTGGGTGGGATCGCCGGACTTGTCGGCTTCGCGGTGTTCACCCGGGATCGGTCAACCTTGCTGCCTTTGCTTGCCGCACCGGTTTTTCTCTGGCATCTTCGCCAGGTCTGGACGAACACGGAACCCCGGTTGTTGGATCCCCAGTTGAAAGTACTGGCCTTGGGCACCTTCCTCACCGCGCTGCTGTTCGCCGCAGGTCTCATCTTCGCGGCATGATGCAGGCAGCTTGGAAAGAGGTCCATCTTACACCCCGGTTCCCGTTGGGCACCTCGAAAGGCACCATCACCTCGCGCACGCTGTGGTACCTGATCGCTTGGGATCCGGCTCGGCCGGGGATCAAGGGCATTGGCGAGGCCGCGCTGTTCCCCGGTCATAGCAAGGAGTTCCCCGCCGATGTGCGTGTGAAGCTGATGGAGCTGTGCACGAACACGTCCGACTGGACGGACCGGCTGACCGGCGATCTGGTGGATCGGCCCAGTGTGCGGTTCGCCGTGGAGCAATGCCTGAAGGACCTCGACGCGGGTGGCAGCAAGGTGCTCTTCCCATCGGACTTCACGCTGGGGCGGAAGGGCGTGCCCATCAACGGGCTCGTATGGATGGGCGACAAGGCGAGGATGCGGGCGGACATCCGATCGCGCATCGACACCGGTTTTTCCACCGTGAAGATGAAGATCGGCGCCCTTGCCATTGAAGAGGAGCTCGCGTTGTTGGCGGATGTGCGGCGTGAGTTCGGCGCCGGGAACATCACCCTGCGGGTGGACGCGAACGGTGCATTCGACGCGCATACTGCACCTGAGGTATTGAAGCGCTTGGCGGACCTGCGGGTGGAGAGTATCGAGCAGCCGGTACCGCCGGGCTTGTATGAGCTGATGGCCGAACTGTGCGTCGCATCGCCACTGCCGATCGCGCTGGACGAGGACCTGATCGGCCTGAACACGGTACAGGCCAAGCGCGACCTGCTGGACAACGTGCGGCCGCAGCGCATCGTGATCAAGCCCGGCCTGGTGGGCGGATGGACAGCGGCCGAGGAGTGGATCGCACTGGCCGATGCGCGCGGCATCGGCTGGTGGGTCACCAGTGCGCTGGAGAGCAACATCGGGCTGAACGCCATCGCCCAATGGGCGGCCATGATCGGCGTGAAAGGCACACAGGGCCTGGGCACCGGGAGTGTGTTCCTGGACAACATCCCCGCGCCGCTCGAGGTGGAGCGTGGTGCCCTGCACTACCGTCCCGAGCGGCCATGGGACCTGTCCCGCATCATCGACTGACCCGGGTTGCCCACCGTGATGTCGACCGGACCGGACACTTTCAACAGGCTCACCGTGGATGGGATCACCCGGCGCGGCCCGGAGATGCTGCGCTGGGCGGATGAGCTCGTGGAACGCCACGGCTCGGCATCCTGGGCTCTGGACCTGCGGGCCACATTGGCGAGGCTCATGGCCGATGGTTCGATCGACGTGCGCACGAGCGGGACCACAGGCGCACCGCGCGCTTTCCGATCCGGCATCCAGGATATCCTGGCGAGCGTTGCTCTGACACGGGATGCGTTCGGCCTCGTTGAAGGGGACCGCGCGCTTCTCTGCGTGCCGTCCGGATTCGTGGCCGGGAAAATGATGCTGGCCCGGGCCATGGTGCTGGGCCTCGACCTGCACGTGATCGATCCCCAAGGGGGTGTACTGAACAACCTGCGCACAACGGATCGTTTCCGGTTCGCGGCCATGATCCCGCTGCAGTTGCATACCGCGTTGATGCACGATCGGGCCCGCATCGACGAACAGTTCGATACCATCCTGTTGGGAGGCGGCCCGGTGAGCGACGGCCTGGTGGCCATGCTCCGGGGTATGCGTACACGCATCGTGCTGGGCTATGCCAGCACGGAGACGCTCACGCATGTGGCGTTGCGTCCGTTGAACGGCCCGGATGCCTCGGACGTGTACACCGCGCAACGCGATGTCACCTTCGCATCAGGCGGGCAAGGATGCCTGGTGGTGAGGACCCCGCATCTTTCGGTGAAGGAGCATGTGACCAACGACGCCGTCGAGGTGTTGGACGAACGGCACATGCGCTGGCTGGGCCGGCTCGACCATGTGATCCTGAGTGGTGGCCGCAAGATCCATCCCGAACGGCTGGAGGCCACTACGGAAGGTATTATTCCGATCCCGCACTTCTTCGCCGCACTGCCGGACGAACGTTTGGGTCAGGCGGTAGTGCTTGTGCTGGAAACCGGGGCTCCCGGCAGCGCACCATCGATGGAACTGATGGAACGGATCAATGCCGCGCTGCACGAGCACGACCGCCCACGCCGGGTGATCACGCTGCGCAGCTTCATCAGAACGGGCACAGGAAAAGTGGACCGCAACAGCACATTGGCGTTGGCGGTGGGCTGAGCAGGGCTCGTGATCCTACTTGCCCAGGATCTTGAACATGCCCGTGCCGCACTTGGTGCACGTGCCCTTCATGGCCTTGCGGCCGTTCGCCATCGTGTTCTCTTTGGCGTCCTTCATCTCACGTTTCGCCTTGCACTTCACGCAGTATCCTTCAACGGCCATGGTTCACTTCGGGTGTTGTTCCGCCGGATCCGGACGCGTTGCCGGAGCCGATGGATGGTTGGTTCGGAGCCAATGTAGGCGCGTATTCGACCGGAACGGTGCATGTGTGCCGGCAGTTGTCAACAATGACTGTGCGTTCACGCCAGGTCGTGCTCCATGTCCACGTGTGCGATCCCGTCCCACAGATAGGATCCGCCCACGGCGCGGAAACCGAAGGAGTTGTAGAAGCCCACCAGGTATTCCTGTGCGGCCAGCGCACTGCGACGGCTGCCGTACAACATTTCCAAGGCCGCCATCGTGCGGTGCATCAGGGCGCGCCCGAGTTGCTGGCCGCGGTGTTCCGGGTGAACGACCACGCGTCCGATGTGTGGAAGCCCATCCCCGTGCGGCGGAAGAATGCGCGCGTAGGCGACCAGTCCACCATCACCCGCTTGTCCCATCACATGGACGGCCTCCGTGTCCTGCCCGTCCACCTCGGCGTACACGCAGCGTTGCTCCACCACGAACACGTCCACGCGCAGGCGCAGGATGTCGTGGACCTCAGAACCAGTAAGCTCGGAGAAATGTTTCGTGTGCCAGGTGATCGTATGCATACGGGATATCCCGGTCGGGTCTGCGGTTCGTTCGGTGGCCCCGAGCGGTCATCAGCTCCGCGCTGACCGGACCGGTTCCGGTGGAATGTCGCAGTGGGCACAAGGTATGGGGATGTGCAGGTGCCTTGGTGAGTTACGCGCCCGGCTTGAAGAACCCCTTCACCCTTGCCACGTTGAGTGACCTTGTCCTGACGAAGGAAGGGCCGAAGCGCCCATACACTGCCACGCTGAGCCTGCCGAAGCAGTAGCCAATGCCATGCACGCTCCTCTGCAGTGTCACGCTGAGCTTGCCGAAGCGCCCATGTTCTGTCACGCTGAGCACCTCGAAGTACCACCAGGCAATTGCCGCACTGATTTCAACGGATCGGGTCTGAGCCGTTCTGTGGTGTACAGCGCTTCGGCGCGCTCAGCGTGACAGCTCATAAAAATCCCCAAAGCTGTGTCACGCTGAGCCTGCCGAAGCGCTACCATACTCCTCACGACTGTCACGCTGAGCGCATTGACCCGTCCTATTCTGGGTTTACAGGTTTAGGGTTGTGTCCGAAGATAGGTTTACAGTTGCGATGATGACCTGGCCTAGGTTTACAGCAGGATGAGAACCGCTATCCTACTACTGATCTGCTGTGCCCTGTTCGTAACACAGCGCATTAGCGCACAAGCCATTGATTGGCTCCATCACTATGGCGAACCCGGGGGATTGCGGGTTTCGGGGGGCTTCAGACTTGCCGCCGATGGAGAAGGCCATGTCTTCGCAGCCGGGGAATTTTTTGGATCGGATTTTGACCTCGGCGGTGTGCAGTTCGTCTCGGATGATGATGACTGGGCGCTCTTGAAGTATGACGCGGCCGGCAACCTTCTTTGGGCTCGCCACATACTGAGCACTTGTTGGTACAGCGATCTCGTGGATATACGCGACTTGGAC
>JAFDZE010000039.1 GCA_018267155.1 Bacteroidota bacterium
GATGCAGATCTGGCCGTTGTTCACGAACTTGCTCCACGCGATGCGCCGGGCAGCGATGTCCAGGTCCGCGGTCTCATCCACGATGGAGGGGCTCTTAGCGCCCAGTTCCAAGGTTACCGAAGCCAGGTGCTTGGCGGCAGCGGTCATCACCACCTTGCCCACTGCTGGAGAACCGGTGAAGAAAATGTGGTTGAAGGGCAGTTCCAGGAGAGCCGTCGAAGTGGCCACACCGCCCTCGATCACGGCCACCTCATTCTCCGGGAAGACCCCGCTCACGATCCGCCCGATCTCGGCGGATGTACGGGGGGTGAGTTCCGAGGGCTTTATCATCACGGTGTTTCCCGCCGCCAGCGCGCTGACCAGCGGGCCGAAGGTCAGGTTCACCGGGAAGTTCCACGGTGATATGATCAATACCGTTCCTTTGGGTTCATACGTGATACGCGATCGGGCGCCCAGCAGGGCGAGGGGAGTGGGCACCCGGTGGTCGGCCATCCACCCGGCCAAGTGCCGCCGTGCGTGCTTCAACTCAGCGGTCACCGGGTAGATCTCCACCAGGTCCACCTCCGCGGGGTGCTTCCTGTAGTCCTCGTACATCGCCTGCTTGATCGCGGGGCGGTGCTTCAGGATGGCCTGGTGGAGCGCTTTCAAGCGGGCCTTGCGCTCCCGCACGGAGGTACTGCCGACCCGGTCTTTGGACTCTTGTTGGAGACGAAAGATCCGCTGGATATCATCCACCGGTGTTTCTGGACCAGCGGGCGGTTGAACAGTGGGCGGAGCAGCGTTCCATGTATTCATGACGATGCTTCTCCGTGTCTATGCGGCCTGCAGTCCATCCGTATCACGTACCTCGAACGGAGAAGTGTGTGCCAATGGCGGGTGAGGCCGGGTTCCGCGCACCGCAAACATAGATGGTATAAGCGGCGGCATGAATGGAGTACGAAGGAGGAGGGCCGTGCAACGGTGTTGAAGGTGACCTCACCCCGGGACCGCGTGCAGCATGCCATCGATGTCGGTTGGTGCGAGCCACTTCCAGCTCGCATCCCGTCGCAGCCAGGTCATTTGTCGCTTGGCATAGTTGCGCGTGTGCTGTTTGATCAGCGCGATCGCTTGTTGCAAGGTGAGTGACCCATCGAAATGGTCGAAGAGCTCCTTGTAGCCCACGGTGTTCAACGCATTCAGGTGGCGGCGGGGCAGGAGGGCGTGCGCTTCTTCCACCAGGCCATCGGCCACCATGCGGTCCACGCGGGCATCGATCCGGGCATAGAGTTCAGCCCGAGGGAGGTCCATGGCCAGTCGCACGATCCGGATATCGGTGCGTTGTACGGGGCCACTGCGCTGTGTGCTGGCCGGCGCATCGGACAGCAGGCATATTTCCAATGCGCGGATCACGCGGTGGGGGTTGGCCCGGTCGATGGTGGCCCAGATCGCCGGGTCCAAGGTGTGCAACCGCTCGACCAGCGTGCCCAGCCCCTCCCGTTCCAGCTGCAGCTGCAAGCGATTACGAACAGCCGGATCGCTCAGGGGCAGAGGATCCAGGCCATTGCACAGCGCATCGATGTACAAGCCGCTCCCACCGACAAGCACCGCGATGCCGTAGCGTTCCAAAATGCCTTGGAGAACGGGTTCCGCCAGCCGTGCGAACACACCTGCGCTCCACGTGTCGTCCAATTCAAGATGGCCAAGGAAATGATGCTTCACACCGAGCAGCTCATCCGCGACGGGCCGTGCGGTACCGATCCTCATCGCATGGTAGAACTGCCGCGAATCGGCACTGATGACCTCGGTGCCCAGCTGGTGTGCCAGGGAGGCGGCCGCATGCGTTTTCCCGCTGGCCGTAGGCCCGCCGATCACGATCAGGGTGGGAAGCGGTCCGTGCTCCGCGCCGATGGCCCTCCATCGATCAGCGTGAGGCATGGCGCTCAGTAGTGTTCTTCGGGAAACTCATCACCCTGCCCGAACTCGTCACCTTCTTCGGCATCCTCCTCCCCGAAGCCCATGTCCTCGTCGGCATCGTAGATCTCCTCGGCCTCCTCGCGCAGGTTGTCCTCCTCCTCCTCACCCGGCAACAGGATGGGATCCATGCGACTGTGTTCGCTGGGCGGTGTGCCCACGCTGAGTACCACCGTCGGGTAGGTCTGCTCCTTGGCGGGCTTGCCCGTGTGGATGCACTCGCAGAGGAACATCCACATGTTCAGGAAGTCATAGGCGTACACGTAGCGCTGGCTCTTGCCCCGGATATGATCACCGATCTGGGTATCTGCCATGAGCGCTGGAGCGTGTCCGTCCTCGCCGAACCCCATGTCGGCCAGAGGTATTTCGGCGCCCTTGCCCCATTCCTCATCGCTCACGTAGAAACTCGCCATCTCCTCGCCTTTGAAGCCGAAGGCGGCCTTGATCGCGTGGTGGAAGTCGAGGAAGGTCTGATCGCGGCGGATCTCGATGTCGCGGAAGGCCTCGCTGGCATCGTCGATCATCACGCGGAAGCGGTAGAGGGACATGAGTGTGGTCCGATGGGGCTCGGGAGTGCGAAGCTACTGTACGAAGCGCCGCGGTGCGGGCGGGTTCAGCGTTGCGGTTGTTCGGCGATCGGGGTTTCCATCCCGGCCACGGGCGGGTGGCCGAGTTTGCGGCCTGTCTCCAGCATCAGTTGCCAGGCCTGCGAGCGGTCGTTGGCGATGTGGCCGTCGAGGATGGCGTCCTTGATCACGGTCTTGATATCGCCGATGAGCTTGCTGGGCCCGACGCCGAAGGCCATCATCACGTCCTGCCCGGTAATGGGTGGCTGGAAGTTGCGCACGCGGTCCTTCTCCTCCACTTCGGCGAGCTTGCGCAGAACGAGGTCGTAGTTGCGCAGGTAGCGATCCTTCTTGCGTTCGTTCTTGCTGGTGATATCGGCTCTGCACAGGATCATCAGCGCATCAATGTCGTCACCAGCGTCGAAGAGGAGCCGCCGTACCGCGCTGTCGGTCACCTCATCCTTGGTGAGGGCGATGGGGCGCAGGTGGAGGGCCACGAGTTTCTGCACGAAGCGCATCTGGTCGTCCAGCGGCAGCTTCAAACGTCGGAAGATGCCGGGCACCATGCGCGCGCCCTTGTCCTCGTGGCCATGGAAGGTCCAGCCGTGCTCGGGATCGAAACGTTTGGTCCGGGGCTTCGCGATATCGTGCAGCACCGCGGCCCAGCGCAGCCAGAGGTCGTCACTCGCGGCGCACACGTTGTCGAGCACTTGCAGGGTGTGGTAGAAATTGTCCTTGTGACCGATGCCGTATTTCTCCTCGGCGCCCTGCAATTCGAGGAACTCGGGGAAGAAATGTGCCAACAGTCCGGTATCGCGCAGCAGGATGAAGCCGATGCTGGGCCTGGAGGATAGGATGATCTTGTTGAGTTCGGTGTGGATGCGTTCCGCGCTGATGATGTCCAGACGCTGGGCGTTACGGCCGATGGCCTTGAAGGTGGACGGATCGATGGTGAAGCCCAACTGCGTTGCGAACCGCACGGCCCGCATCATGCGCAGCGGATCATCGCTGAAGGTGATGTCGGGATCGAGCGGGGTGCGCAACAGACCGCGGTCCAGGTCGAGCAATCCGCCGAAAGGGTCCACCAGGGCGCCCATACTGCCGGCATTGAGCGAGATGGCGAGGGCGTTGATGGTGAAGTCGCGCCGCAGCTGGTCGTCATGGATGGTGCCGGGTTCCACTTCGGGTTTGCGGCTGTTGCGACTGTAGCTCTCTTTGCGCGCACCCACGAATTCCACCTGTATGTCGCCCCGGGCCTGCCGCATGTCACCCTGAGCCTGCCGCATGTCACCCTGAGCCTGCCGCATGTCGCCCTGAGCCTGCCGAAGGGTGAACATGGCGGTACCGAAATTCTTGAATACATGGACCGGCTCGTTGCCGAGTCGCCGGGCCACGGCCTGGGCGAATCCGATGCCGTCACCTTCCACCACGAAGTCGATGTCCTTGCTGGGCCGGCCGATGAGCAGGTCGCGAACGTGCCCGCCGATGGCGAAAGCCGGGATACCGCGCTCGCGCGCTTCCTCAGCCACAGCGGCAAAGAGCGGTTGATCCACCACGCCTTCGATGCGTGCGGGATCCACGGTATATGCAGCGGGATGTTCGGCCACGGACGGGGTATGCCGGAAAATGGGCCGCGAAATTAGGGTCGGCGGTCCGGGTGGGAGCGATCCCCGGAAGGGGGATCGTGGGCCCGTAAGGACCTATTCAAGAGCTCTCGCAGGATGACCTCCGAAGCCATCCGTTGCTGAAGCCATGCCGACAGGGGACCGAAGGGTGCAGATGAAGCGATCCTGAACAGGCCCTGGGTGCTGCCCGCTGATCGGCGTCGGTCACCCTATTTCTTCTCCGGCTCCGGAACAGGGATCGCCACCACCGGGTTGGGCTCATCATGGCCGTTGTGGCAGGTGTTGCAGGTCACCTTGTATCGCGAGCGCAGGTAGTTTTCCTTGAAATCGCCCTTTACGTCGAAATACTTCTCGTTCATCTCCTTCACCATGTTCATCATGGCGATGGTGGTCTGCTTCTTCTTGGTGTCGGCGGACCAGTCCATCTTGTCCGGGTTGGTGGCGCTGTGCGTGTGGCAGTCGCCACAGTTCATGCCCAAGGCGACCTCGAAGCTGTGCATCACCTGCCTGAGTTCCTCATCGCTGATGTCCTTGGGCAACACCTTCAGTTCGTCATCCTTCCCCTCAGGTGCGGTGGGTGCGGGGCGAAGGGCCGTGGAGATGGCGATCACAGCACCTCCGATAAGGGCCAGGACGAGGGTCTTCTTGTTCATTGAGGGGTCGGTTTTGTTGTTCGTACGGATCCGCGTGGAGCGGCAAGATAGCCATGTGCTTGGATCGGCCAAGTGCACAGTATCCATGACCTCCTTCGCTCACACATGAGGACGTGTTCAGCGCGGCGTGGATCGGTTGATCACGACCTCATACATGTGGTTTCATCCTCCTGACGGGACTTGTGGCTTGTTCTCTGGAAGTCAGTGCCTGCGGTACGGTCTGCCGCTTCAGCCGATCCGGTCACGACCTTGTAATGGACACGGGATCGATCCCCACGGCACATTTGAAGTGGCGGCGCGGACAGGTCCTGTGCCCATGCAGGCCACACGGTCGGCAATCGAGTTGCTCCCTCGTTTCCACCACTCGCCCGTTCGAGTGCAACGGTCCGAAACCGAAGGCCGGTACCGTACTGCAGAACACCGCTGTCACCGGAGCATTCATGGCGCTGGCGATGTGCAGGGGAGCGCTGTCGTTCACGTAGGTCATCGCCGCAGCTTCCATCAGGTGCGCGGTACCGAGCAGCGAGAGCTTGCCCGCGAGCACTTCCCCTCGCCCGGCATTCTTCGCAATGCGCGCGCACGCATCGGCATCTCCTGGCGCTCCGAGCAGGAAGACCTTCACGTCCACAGGAAGCAACCGGATCAGTTCCACCCACTTCCCCTCCGGCCACTGCTTGGTGAACCACACCGAGGTGGGAGCGATGCACACGTACTTCCCGGAGCGGTCGACGTTCTCCACGTCCTTTTTCGTCGGATGGAGTTTGGGGAATGGACGGGACTGGTCGGTCAAGTGCTCGATGAGCGCGTTGAGCCGGTCGACTTCGTGCCTTCCATCACCGATCACATGTTTCAGCTTTCGCGAGACCAGGAAGCTCAGCGGGTTCTTGTCGTAGCCGATCTTCTCATCTGCACGTGCGAGTACCGTCATCAGGCCCGTGCTGAAGAAGCGCTGGCAGTTGATCACATGATCATAGCGCTCTTCGCGCAACGCGCCGATCAGCTTGAAAAGGTTGCGCGTTTTGTTGGTGCGTTTGTCCCAAACGAAGACCTTCCGAAGGAAAGGATGACCATCGAACAGTCCGTCATTGCCCTTACGGACCACCAGGTCGACCGCGGCATCCGGGAAGAAGGCATGCAGTTTTTCCAGCAATGCTGTCGCGAGCACGGCATCACCGAGGAAGGCGGTTTGTATGACCAGAAAGCGCTTGGGCACCGAAGAGATCTTCGGTGCCCAAGGTAGCTGGAGCCGATGGAGACTCAGCGTTTCACGAAGCGCGCGTGTCGCACGGTGCCGCTCGCGGACAGAACCCGGAGGGAGTATGCGCCGGGTGTGAGCGCGCGCGTATCAAACTGGTTCGCCCCGGAGATCGCGCGCTGGCTAAGGACCATACGCCCATCCACCGAGATCACGTCCATGCGGACCACGTCGCCTGTCAGGTTGATGTGCAGCAGGTCCGTCACGGGGTTCGGGTATACGGCGAGCGCGGCTGCGTCAGGCTCCTCGACGCCGGAGAAATGGTCGACCACAAGCACGGCATCGTTGGTGCGCACCGGCTCATTGAAGTCGAAGAAGATGTCCGCGGCGTTCACCAGTTCATCGCCCAACTCGATGGACTCCACCGGTTTCAGGCGGAAGGCGATGAAACCTTGGCTGCCGGCCATGTTGCTACCGCTATCGGGCAACATGATGTTCGGGAAGTCGAACCGCAGATCACGTGCATCGCCGAGCGATGCGGTGTAGTCGTGGGATGCGGCCAGAATGGTGAACGAAGTGAGGTCCAGCAGCGGGGAGATCGTATCCAGCAAGTGTACGTTGTATGCAGGTCCGGTACCGGTGTTCTGGAAGCGGATGGTGTAGTCCACGTATGAGTCCGCATCGAGGTAGTAGCTGGTGGCGCTGAGGCGGGAACTGGTCACACAGAGTTTGTCATTGGGGTCAAAAGAGGAGGTGACATTCCGCACCGCGGAGTACTGATCATTGTCGGGTTGCGCATCCGGATCGAGCAGGGTGATGGAGGCGATAGCAGGAACAGTGGCTCCGATCTGGGTGGTGGTCGGTACCAGAAACACGGCCTCTACGACAAAGTTGGAGTATGCGGCGATGGAAGGTACGGACCATTGCAAAAGTCCGGGAAGCAGAACGGGCGACCCGTCCGCGCTGATGAAGGTCAGCCAATTCTCGAAGTCCAGGTCCAAGTCCACGTTGTTGAACGTGAACGGTCCTGTGTTGTGTACCTCGATGTGGTACGTCGCATTGTTGCCGGGGACATGCCCGCTCATAAAAAGGAAGACGCTCAGGTCAGGACCGAAGTCGGGGGAGACGGCCAAGTCGATCGAGATGTTGGTATTCCCCGCGTCCAGGGTGAACGGGGCGGGCAGCGTTACGCATTCAGATGTGTAGTCATCCAGCGACTCATCCAAGCCATAGGTGCCATACGGATAGGCGCCGCTATAGCTCCCAGCAGCATCGGTCATCTCCAGAAAACCTCCCGGCTCGATCGTGAGCACGCGGTAGGCGAGTCCCGGTTCGCCCCCATTTTGCGCACAGTCATCGTTCACATCGGCGAATACGGTGCCGCTCAGGGCGCCGCAGGGCGCGGTGGTTTCCGGAATGACGAGCGTATCTGAGTGGTAGCAATACGAGCCGAAGACGTTCTCGGGCAGGTCATCCTGGATCAAGGTGGAATTCAGCACGTACTGGCCCGGCGCGAGGTTGGTCAGTGTGAAGGGGTTTTGCGTAGGGGCGTACCAAGCCTGGTCCGGCCCGATCACGTAAAGCGAGTCCAGTTGGTCGTAGGCCACGGTCATGGCGCCGGTATTGCCCCCCGAGCAGCTCGGCGTGATGGTGCTGGAGAGGATCTCGGGAATGACAGCATCCGTGACGATCACGGGGCCGTATGTGCCCGTACAGCCGTTCATATCGGTCACGGTGAACGTGTAGGTGGTGTTGGCGCACAGGGAATTGATCGCAGCGTAGGTAGGACCGATGGAGGCCTCGGGTCCTGGCGGATCGACCAGCGTGGAGAAAGGGCCCACACCGCCACAATCAGGGTCAACGTCCCACAAGAAGGAAGAACAATCCTCTGCGCAACTCCAGATGGTCAACGGGTCCATGGGAATGAACAGCGACGTGGTGGCGAGGATCTCCACATCCAGGGTGGCGCTCGCATTGTTCGCATCGGTGATCGTGATCGTATAGATGCCTGGTGCCACGTTCCCGAGTTCCGAAGTGGTTGAACCGTTGCTCCAGAGGTAGGTGTACGGCCAACTGCCGCCTGTCGGGGTGGCCGTGGCCGAACCGGTGGCGGCCCCGCAGGTCGCATGCACCACGTAGACGTTGATGGTGAAGGCTGATGCCTGTGCGGCGATGAAAAGCGCGGCGATGAGGAGAAGTGCGGTTCTCATGATGTGGGTGTGTTGCAAGAAGAAGACATCCGGCAGTCCGGGGACGCTGCCTGCCGGGTGAAATAATTTCAGACGGGAACACCATGCTCGCGAAGGGCCTCGTTCAACGAGGTCTTCTTGTCCGTGCTCTCCTTGCGCTGCCCGATGATGAGGGCACAGGGAACGCCATACTCGCCCGATGGGAATTTTTTCTGGACGGTACCCGGGATCACCACGGAGCGCGGTGGCACAAACCCCTTCATCTCCTTGGGCTCCGGCCCGGTCACATCAATGATGCGCGTGCTGGCCGTGAGCACCACGTTGGCACCGAGTACGGCCTCCTGGCCCACACGCACACCCTCCACCACAATGGCACGTGAGCCGATGAAGCAGCCGTCCTCAACGATCACCGGAGCGGCCTGCACGGGTTCCAGCACGCCGCCGATGCCCACGCCGCCACTGAGGTGAACGCCCTTGCCGATCTGTGCACAACTGCCCACGGTAGCCCAAGTGTCCACCATGGTATCGCTGTCCACGTACGCACCGATATTCACGTAGCTCGGCATCATGATCACTCCGCGGGCGAGGTACGCGCCATAGCGTGCCACGGCATGCGGCACCACGCGCACTCCCATTTGGGCGTAGCCGCGCTTCAGTTTCATCTTGTCGTGGAACTCCAATGGCCCGAGTTCGATCGTGTGCATCTGCCGGATGGGGAAGTACATGATCACCGCCTTCTTCACCCAGTCGTTCACGGTCCACTCCACATTCGGCCCTTTCGGTGGCTCCGCCACGCGGATCTCCCCACGGTCCAGCTTCTCAATAATGGCCTCGATGTGGCTCACGACGTCCGCATCGCGCAGCAGGTTGCGGTCCTTCCAGGCCAGGTCGATCATTTCGTGCATCTGGTGCCGTCCGAGCGATAGGCCGTAACGGTGGGCAAATATGCCATGGGGATCCGCCCGTTCTTTGCGGTGCCCGACCAACCAACGCACCAGTGGAACCCAAGCGCGTGCTCGCGATCGACCTCGGCCTCAAGCGTACCGGACTCGCCGTGACCGATCCTGCGCGCATCATTGCCAGCGCGTTGGATACGGTGTCCACTAATGAACTCCTGGCGTATCTGACGCGCTATCTGGCGCGAACGCCGCTGGAAGGCTTCGTTATCGGGTTGCCCGTTGGCCTGGATGGACGTGATACGGACGCCACGCCCCATGTCCGCAAGTTCATCGTCCAGCTGCGCAAAACCTTTCCGGATCAGTGGGTGGAAACGGTGGACGAGCGATACACCAGCAGCCTGGCCCGGCAGACCGTGCTGGCCAGTGGCAAGGGCCGCACCGCCCGGCAGGACAAAGGCGCGCTGGACCGTATCAGTGCCACGATCATTCTCCAAGGCTGGCTCGATCGACATGCGCTTCGCAGGTGAGTCGCCCCGTTAAATTCGCCGCACCCAATGGTCCTTCCCATCCGCGCCTTCGGCGACCCCGTACTGAAAAAAGTCGCCTCTGACATCGAGCAGGGCCATGCCGGCCTCGATCAGCTGGTCAAGGACATGTTCGAAACGATGTACGCGGCGAATGGCGTAGGGCTGGCCGCGCCGCAGGTAGGGCAGAGTATCCGGTTGTTCGTGGTGGACACACATGCGGGATCCGATGACGAGGATGGCGAGGCCGCGCCCGAGGGCATGGAGCCGGAGCCGCGCCTGAAAAGGGTCTTCATCAACGCCTATATCATGGAGGAGGAAGGACAGGAATGGGGCTTCGAAGAAGGCTGCCTGAGCATCCCGGGCATCCGGGAGGAGGTGGATCGCCAGCCACGGATCACCCTGCGCTACCAGGACGAGAAGTTCGAAGAGCACGAGGAGGAGTTCGTGGGATTCGCCGCCCGTGTGATCCAGCACGAGCACGACCACCTGGATGGGATCCTGTTCACCGACCACCTGCCACCCTTGCGCAAGCGGCTGATCCAGGGGAAACTGCGGGACATCAGCATGGGGAAGACCGATGCGAAATACCCCATGCGCTTCGTCCCGAAGAAATGAAACATCCGATGAAACTCGTACAAAATACATGCGCTGCGGCCTGTCTGGCGCTGGTGGCCTGCGGTGGGGCCACGAAGGAGGACAAGTGCCTTGCGATCGATGCCTTGATCACCGAAGCCCGGTCCCGGGTGGGTGCCATGGAGGACAGCCTCTCCGATGCCGCGAGCTTCGACCGCCGACGGCTGATGGCCTTGCGGGACGTCTACGTGGCGTACGCCGACCGTTTCCCGCAGGACAGCCTGGCCCCCGACATGTTGCGCAAGGCGGCCGCCACTTCAGGCGACCTGAACGAGCACGAGAAGGCCGTGGGCCTGTACGACCGGCTCATCGAGAACTATCCACAATGGCCGCGTACGGCCGACGCGATGTACTTCCGGGCGTTCGAGATCGAGAATGGACTCGGCAAGAAGGGCGAAGCGAAGGCCGCGTACGAGGACTTCATGAAAAAATACCCGGAGAATCAGTTCGCCGACGATGCCGCCAAGATGATCGAGTACATGAGCCTTACCGATGCCGAGCTGATCGAGCGGTTCCAAAAAATGAATGAGGGCACGGAGGAAGGGAGTGCAGGGCAGTAGGTCGTGTACACGGTCAATGGATCCCCGCGGTTGATCCGGCATCCGTCCCGGTTCGGATCCGGGCATGGTAACCGGGGCCTCAGTTCACTGCTTCCAACAGACCCGGTACCAGCACCAATTGCCCGTTGCTGACGATGCCCGCGGCCCGGCCGGTGAAATGATACCCGATGAACGGGGTGTTCCGGGAGCGGCTCACGATGTCGGCCCCACCGAATGTCCAGTCGAGGTCGGGCAGGAACAGCGACATCTCGGCCTCGGTGCCTTCGGCGATGTGCGGTACGGGGAGGCCGAGGGCCGCGCGCGGGCCATGGCACAGGCGTTCCACCAGCTTGCGGGTGGGCATCTTTCCCTTCAGCGCGGTATTGGCCACGGCGAAGGCCGTTTCCAGGCCGATGATCCCGGGAGCGGCTCGTGGGAACTCCACCTTCTTGTGCTCGATGTCCTCGGGCCGATGGTCGCTTGTGATGGTATCGATGGTGCCGTCCTTCACGCCCTCGCGCAGGGCGTTCACATGCTCCATGTCGCGCAGCGGGGGCACGGTCTTGTAGTGCGTGTCGAACCCGCGCAGGCAGCCATCGTCCAGCAGCAGGTTGTGCGCGGCAACGCTGGCCGTGACGCGCAGCTTCTTCGCCTTCGCCTGGCGGATGAGTTCCACACCCCCGGCGGTGCTCACGGTGGCCACGTGCAGGCGGGAGCCCGTGTATTCCAGCAGCATCAGGTCCCGGGCCAGGGCAATGGACTCGGCCATGGCGGGGATGCCGCGCAGGCCGAGGCGCACACTCATGTGGCCCTCGTGCATCTGGCCATGCACAGCGAGGTCCGGATCCTGGGGGAAGGTGATCACCCGGCCATCGAAGTTGAGCGCGTATTGCAGGGCCAGCAGCATCAGCCGCGTGTTGCGCACGGGCAGTTGATCATCGCAGATGGCCACGGCCCCGGCCCGCAACATGTCGAAGTGTTCGGCCAACTGTTCACCCTTCAGCCCCTTGGAAAGAGCGCCCAGTGGCAGGGCACGCACCGCATGTCCATCGGCCGTGCGCAGGACATATTCCACGGCGGCGCGGTTGTCCACGGGCGGTTCAGTGGAGGGCAGTACCGCCACCCGGGTGAAGCCGCCCACAGCGGCCGCGTCCAGTCCGTTGGCGATGCCCTGCTTGTACTCCTCGCCCGGGTCGCGGAAGTGGGCGCGCGTTTCCACCCATCCCGGCGAGAGGTGCATGCCTTCGATGCGCACTTCGGTGCCCGCCCTGGGCAAGCGTTTTCCTACTTTACGAACGGTTCCATTTGCGATCGACACGTCGACCGTATCGCCGTGGTGGGGCCCTCCGGGGTCGATCACCGTGGCCTGCCGGATCAGGATGGTGCTCATGGTTTCGTTTGTCGTATGGTCATGGTCCGCCTGGGGCCGGTCCTGTCGGAGGGGGAGGAGTGTGGGCGAAGATGGATCACGTGACGGGTCCTCGCATGG
The DNA here is from genome assembly GCA_018267155.1 of Bacteroidota bacterium. Classification (GTDB taxonomy): domain Bacteria; phylum Bacteroidota; class Bacteroidia; order Flavobacteriales_F; family PHOS-HE28; genus PHOS-HE28. The sequence goes on from JAFDZE010000039.1 coordinate 12,266, forward strand.
ATGGTGCGGTCGGTTCGGAAGCGCGCGTGGTGCGAATGATCAGGATCTCCAGGAACAGGAAGAGCAGGGCCGCGAGCACGAACCACTTCCAGAGTTTCACGCCCTGGTCCATTTCGCCCAAACGTACGGACAGTTCCTCTCCTGCGGCCTCCAGCACGGTGAAGCTCTTCAGGCCGAGTTCCTCCAAGCGCGCGGTGAGTTGTTGTGGCGTGTACGCGGTGGGGTCGCTTTCGGCACGTGCGAGGTTCAACGCGATCCGGGCGAGCGTATCACCGTCCAGCACGAGCGCGTACGCACCGGGTGGCAGATCGGCATCGTGCAGGGCAATGGACAGGGTGCCCAGGTTCCGGCGCACCTCGGGTACCAAGTCGATGCCATCGGGACCGATCAGGTGCGGTGCCGCTTCGCCCGGCAGGTCAACACCCTCCAGGGCGATGGAAGTCCCCTCTCCAATGGTATGATAAAGCATGCCCATGGGGCGGCTCAATTCGGCCATGCGCAACAGGGAGGTGACGAAGAGCGCGTACCGGGTGAAGCTGCCGCCCGCCTCGCTCAGCGGTGATGCGAGCAGGTACACCTGCCCTTCGCCATGAGGAATGGCGCTCAGGAAGACATCCCCGTTCCGCAGGCGGAGCAGCGGAACGGCCACGGCGGGAGTGCCCAGGCGCCAGCGCAACCGTGCGGTGGGGAGGTCCACGTTCTTGGGCATGGTGCTGAAAACGTCGCGGTAGAAGGGTTGTTCCAACTCGATGCGGTCCACGCCCACGGCGGAGGTGTCGCGGGCACCGGATGAGGCGCCGAAGCGGGCGAGCAACGCGTTCCAACTGGCGGCGTCATGTTCCGCGCCGGGGAAAAGCGCCAGGCTGCCGCCATTGCGCACGAATTCCTGCAGCGCATCGGCGGTTCCACTGGGCACATCGGGCAGTGCGTTCAGCACGATGAGGTCGGTGCGGGCGAATGCGGCGAGGTCGGCCTGCTGCTGCGGTCGCACCGTGAACTGATGTGTGCTATCGTTGCCGAACACCGCTTCCACGGCACGATCACCAGTGGCATCGCCGCCACTGAGCAGGAGGACACGAAGCCGCTCGGCCGTGCGGTACGCGATGAAAAGATCATTGTCGAACGTGATGGGCTGATCGCTGAGGGAGACCTCGCCATGGTGCGGTCCTGTGGCATTGTTCACGAAGCGCATCACGGTATCCACCGTTGCCCCGGCATCCACAGCGAAGGAGGCCAGCGCACGCTGCCGCCCATCGATGTTGAGCTTCAACGGCACACCTTCAACGGCCTGCTGCCCGTAGTTCCGGATGCGCACGTGCAGTTCCTCGTCCTGGCCGATCCGGCGTACGGGGGTGGCGAACCAGACCGAATCCACCGCCAGGTTGTCCGCATTCATGGCGGGCAGCGGGACGATGGTGGTGGGAACGGCCGGGTCGTCGGTCCAATGTTCCACATCGGTGATGCCTTGTTGCAGGTCCGTGAAGAGGTAGGCCCGTTTGACCGGGGCGGTGCCGCGTGCAAGAGCTTCGCGCTGGCGTTGCATCACCTGGCTGAGCGGACGGCTGTACGGTCCCACCTCGGCCTGTGCCGCTGCAGCAAGTGCTTCATCACGCCCCAGCAGCAACTGCTGGCGCCCCTCGAACGCGTTGGTGATCACCTGGAACCGGTCCGAGGCCTGGTAGGACATCACCGCGTCCTGGGTGCTCTTGCGTGCCTGGTCCAGCAGACGGCCCTTGGGGTTGGTGCCGTCCATGCTCCAACTGTCGTCGATATAGAAGCTTACGGCGCGCTGGCCGGTCCGTACGGCGCCAAGGCCACCGGGCAAGTAGGGTTGAGCGAATGCGAGCACCAAGGAGGCCACGGCCCCCAGGCGCATAAACAGGGCGAGCCAATGGCGGATCTTCTTGCGCGAACGGGTCTGCTGGCTGACCTCTTTCAGGAAGCGCGTATCCGGGAATTCGATCCGCTTGAAACGCCGAAGTTGAAAAAGATGGATAAGAACGGGGATGGCCAGCGCCGTGAGCGCCCAGAGGAAGGAGGGAACGAGGAAAGCCATCCGGAAGGCGGCGCAAGGTAGGGTGATGGGGACACAGGCACGAAGGACCGGACGAGCTCAAGTGCCCATGTGCTTCCGGGCTATCCCGCTCCGCCTCCGGCCAGCTTGCTGTGCCGTGCCCCGTACAGGAAGTAGGTGAGCAGCCCGATGGCCATCCAGCCGAAGAAGACCAACCAGCTCCGGGCAGGGATCTCGATCATGAGGTAGGCGCTGCTGAGCATGCCGATCACCGGGATGAGGGACCACTTCCGTTGGAAGGCATACACGGCCGTTACCACCGCCAGGGCCACGAAGCACAGGAGCAGCAGTGCCTGCCGGTCGTCGGTGAGGTGCGTGGCGGCCTTGAGCAGACGTTCACGTGCGAACCAGAGGAAGGCGACAACGAGCAGCGGTACGGGATAACGGCCGTTCACGTACGGCACCTTGAATCGCTTGCGGCCGGTATCGGCGTCCTTCGGTAGCAGGAGAACACCGCCACTCACCAGTGCGAAGGCGAACAGTGTGCCGATGGAAGTAAGGTCGGTCATCACGCCGCTGGGGGCGAACAACGCGGGGATGCCAACAAGGATGCCGGTGATGATGGTGGCGAATGCCGGTGTGCGGAAACGGCGGTGCAGATGGCCGAAGCGCGGGGGGAGCAGTCCGTCGCGGCTCATGCTCATCCAGATCCGTGGCTGGCCCAGTTGAAAGACGAGCAGCACGCTCGTTGCCGCCACCACCGCGCTGATGCTCACGATGAACCCGAAGGTCGGCATGTCGATCCGTTCGAACACGAACGCCAGGGGGTCGCTTACTCCCTTGAACTCGCTGTAGTTCACCATGCCTGTGAGCACGAGCGCGGTCACGCAATAGATCACCGTACAGAGGATGAGCGACCAGATCATGGCCCGCGGCATATCGTGCTGTGGATCCTTGCATTCCTCGGCCGTGGTACTGATCGCATCGAAACCGATGTACGCGAAGAACACCGCGCTCACCCCCTTCAATACGCCCGACATGCCGTTGGGCAGGAACGGTACGTAGTTGGCCCCCTTGATGTGGAACAAGCCCACCAGCGCCACGGCCGCCAGGATCGCCAGTTTGAGCAGTACCATGCCATTGGCCATGCGCTTGCTCTCGGTGATCCCCACATATACCAGTGCCGTCACCAATACGGTGATCAGGCAGGCGGGCACGTTCATGATCAAACGCTGACCCGCGATCACGGGCGCTGTTACCCATGCGAGCGTACCCGGATCCGCGCCGCTTTGCACAGCCGATTCGTAGGCATCGCGCGCAGCGGTGGGATCGGTGGCGAGCCAGGCAGGCAGATGGATGCCGAAGGCGAGAAGGATGTTGTTGAAGTAGCTGCTCCAACTGTTGGCCACCACCACGTTGCCGATGGCGTATTCCAGAATGAGCGCCCAGCCGATGATCCAGGCCACGATCTCCCCGAAGGTGACATAACTATAGGTGTACGCACTACCGCTAACGGGCACGCGGCCCGCGAATTCCGCATAGCACAACGCGGTGAAGCCACAGGTAACGGCGGTGATGATGAACAGGAAGACCACTCCCGGGCCGCCTTCGTACGAGGCGGAGCCCACCGTGCTGAAGATGCCCGCGCCGATCACCGCCGCCACACCCATGAAGGTGAGGTCGCGAACGCCGAGGGTGCGTTTCAACCCCGAGTTGCCGTCGTGCGGCGTATCCGTATCGGTTCCGATGGGTTTGCGCCGGAAGAGGGGCAAGGCCATGCGACAAGTGTAGCTGAAGGGATGATACGGAACGCACGGATGTTGAGCTCAACGGGCCGACCGTGTTTGGGGCAGCGCCCGGTCCCATCGACCGGAACCGCAGGTCGGCGTTGCACCGCTCCGTGGCCTTGATCTTTTTAACGCCATCGCCCACGGGTCGGTCCCGAAGCTCGGGATAGTGATCCGGTTACATTTGACGCCCTTTCAGAAAGTACCCCCCCATGATGAAGCGTTCGCTTACCGGCCTGTTGCTCCTTACCGGTCTGTGCGTGCTGGCCCAGAAACAGCCTGCCGCTCCCGCCCCTCCAGTGGACCCCGTCCTGATGACCGTTGATGGCCAGCCGGTGACGCGTGGCGAATTCGAGGCGATCTACAAGAAGAACAACAAGGACGCGCCGGTCACGAAGGAGGCGCTCGATGAGTATCTCGACCTCTTCATCAATTACAAACTGAAAGTTCGCGCGGCCGAGGAACTCGGCATGGACACCGTGGGCAAATTCAAGACGGAACTGGACGGCTATCGCAAGCAATTGGCGCGGCCCTACCTCATCGATCGCAACTTGAACGACGAGTTGATGAAGGAGGCCTTCGACCGCAGCCAGTGGGAGATCCGGGCCAGCCACATGTTGGCGCAGTTGAACTCGGATCCCACCCCGGCCGATACCCTTGCCGCCTGGAAGAAGATCAATGTCATGCGCGATCGTGTGATGAAAGGGGAGGACTGGGCCACCGTTGCCGCAGGGAAAGGGGGCAGCGATGACCCGAGCGTGGCCAAGAACGGAGGCGACCTCGGCTGGTTCAGTGCACTCCAAATGGTGTACCCGTTCGAGACCGCGGCCTTCAATACCCCGAAGGGCGAGATCAGCAAGCCCGTGCGTACGCGCTTCGGGTACCACATCATCAAAGTGGTGGACAAGCGCCCGGCACGTGGCCAGGTGAAGGTGGCGCACATCATGATCCGCAGCACCGACCAGGACAGCCCGGAGAAGCAGAAGGCCGCCGAGGCGAAGATCCAGGAAGTGGCGGGGCGACTGACCAGTGGCGAACTCAGCTTCAGCGATGCCGCCCTCAAGTACAGTGACGACGAGAGCACGAACACCAAGGGCGGTGAGCTGCCCATGTTCGGTACCGGCAAGATGATCGACGAATTCGAGAACGTCGCCTTCGGCCTCAAGAACGACGGGGAGGTGAGCCCGCCGTTCCGCACGCGTTACGGATGGCACATCATCAAGCGGCTGGAGTACAAAGCCCCTCCCTCTTACGAGGAGGCCAAGGCGGACCTCAAGGCCAAGATCTCCCGTGATAGCCGTGCCGAGATCACGCGCAACAAGTTCCTCACCGACCTGAAGGCCGAGTACAAGCTGAAGGAGGACCCCAAGGCCCTTTCGGCGTTGTATGCCCTGGTGGACACTACCATCTTCAAAAAGGGTGTCACCATCAACGACACGCTGCTGCGCAAGGACGTGGTCGAAGGTCCCATCATGCACAAAGGCCAGCGGTACAGGCGCGAGATCAATGGTACCATGCAGGCGGGCAAGGTCATCAATGTGCGCAGCCGCAAGCACGATGAACTGAGCAGGTCCGAGAATGATACGGTCGTGGTGCGCGATGTGCATGAAGGCTGGAGCTACGACCGGACCAAGGCCAAGGCCCTCACGAAACCCCTGTTCAGCATCACCGGCAAGACCTGGATCCAGCGCGACTTCCTCGACTATCTGGAGAAGGCCCAGAAGCGTGAGAACCCCGTACCGGTGCAGCAGTATGTGAAGGAGCGCTTCGCGAAGTATGTGGACGATGAGGTCCTGGCGTACGAGGACAGCCAACTCGAGACCAAGTATCCTGAGTTCCGCATGCTGATGAAGGAATACCGGGATGGCATCCTGCTTTTTGAGCTCACCGATCAGAGAGTGTGGAGCAAAGCGGTGAAGGACAGCACCGGGCTGGCCGCGTACCACGAGGCCCACAAGGCGGACTGGATGTATCCCGACCGCTACGAGTTGGACATTTACACGTGCAAGGATGCCGGGGTGGCGGGGCAGGTGCGCAAGCTGTACGGCAAGGGCAAACGTGGCGTCCTGCTTACCGAGGCCATCAACAAGCCGGATCAGAACGCGGTGGTGGACGTGGAGAGCGGCATCTTCACCGAGGAGGAGAAACCGCTAATCAAAGGTGTTACGAGCCCGGGCCTCCTGGCGGATCAGAAACTGGATGGGGGCAAGGTCGTCATCACCGACCTGAAACGTGTGGTCCCGCCCGCCCCGAAGCCGTTGAACGAGGTGCGCGGGCTGGTGACCGCCGCCTACCAGGACCAGCTGGAGAAGGATTGGATCAAGGAACTGCGCGCGAAGTACCCGGTACGGGTGGAACAGGACGTGCTGTACAGCATCCATTGATGGGCCTTGGCACGCGCAACAGCGTACGGACCGGAGGGGCGACGGCGATCGTCGCCCTTCTCCTTTGCGCGTGCGGAGGCGCCGGTGCGGACGGCAAGGATGGACCGGTGGCCGAGGTGTATGACGAGAAACTCTACCGTTCCGACCTGATGAACATGATCCCGCCCGGTACGCCCAAGGAGGACAGCGCGGCGCTCGCCAAGGGCTTCATTGAGGCGTGGGCGCGTGAGCGCGTCCTGCTGCGCAAGGCCGAGGACAATCTTTCCGATGGGCAGAAGGACGTGCAGCGGCAACTCACCGACTACCGGGAATCGCTGATCGTTTTCGCCTATGAGCAGGCGCTGGTGGAGCAGAAGCTCGATACCAACGTGTCGGAGGCCGAGGTGGAGGCGTACTACACGAAGAACACGGCGAACTTCGAGCTGCGGGACAACGTGGTGCGGGCACGATGGTTCCGGCTGCGCGAATCCGATGAGCGCGTGCGCCGCAAAGTGGAGGAGTTGTGGCGCAGCGGCGATCCTGAAAAATACCGCGAATTGGAGGTGCTCCTGGCCGAGCGTGGCGCGCGGATCCACGACACGGGCGGGAACTGGATGCCCTTCGGCGAGATGCAGGACCTCGTACCGCTGCGTCCCATCAACCCCACCGACTGGATCCCGCGCCAGAACAAGGTCATCGCCACCGACAGTGCGGGTACCTTCTACATCGATTTTCTGGAGCATCGGCTCAAGGACAGCGCCGCACCGCTGGGCCTGGTGCGCAACGAGATCCGCGCGATCATCATCAACCAGCGCAAGGTCCAGCTCATCGAGCGCATGCGCAATGACCTGTTCAACGATGCCGTTGCCCAACAGCATGTCAAGCTCCACTGATCGGCGTTCGCGTGGCGTCGCCCCAGCGGCGGTGATGGCCTTGGCACTCGTGTTGGCCAGCCTGTCCTTGCCGTCGTGCCGCGGCCGGAAGGAAGCGGCCAAAGCCGCTGCTCCGGCGCCACAGCGGACCATGGACTCATCAGCCTCGGCCGCTGCCCAGCGCATCACCGAAGCACCACCGGGCCAGCTCATCGATCGCGTGATCGCCAACGTGTCCGGTCGGATCGTCCTGTACAGCGAACTGGCCGGAGCCGCCGAGCAGGCCCGTCAAGGGGGGGAGACCGTTACCCCGGCACTGATCTGCGCCGAACTGGAGGAGAAGTTGTTCCAGGGCCTCCTGCTCGATCAGGCGCGCATCGACAGCGTGGTGGTGGATCCCAAGCAGGTGGAGGCCGAACTCGAACATCGTATCCGCTACTTCGAGCAGCAGATCGGAGGGCGCGAGAAACTGGAGAAATTCTACGGACGTTCGGTGGAACGGATCAAGGCGGACTTCCGGGACCAGGTGAAGGACCAGCTGCTCATCCAGCAGATGCGCGGGAAGATCGCCGGGGACGCCGGAGTGACGCCGCGCGAGGCCGAAAAATTCTACCGCGACATCCCCAAGGACAGCCTGCCGTTCATCAACGCCTCGGTGGAGTTCGGCCGGATCGTGCGCTACGCGAAGCCTTCCGATGAGGAGGACCGGCGGATCAAGAAGAAACTGGAGGACATGCGGACGCGGGTCATCGAGGGCAAGCTCGACTTCGCGGCCGCCGCTTCGCTCTACAGCCAGGATCCCGGATCCGCGAACCAGGGCGGAGCGCTTGGCATGGTACCCCAGGGAGTGATGGTGCCCGAGTTCGATGCGGTCGCCCTGAGTCTGAAGGATGGGGAGATCAGTCCCGTATTCAAGACCACCTACGGCTACCACATCATGCGCATGATCGAGCGGCGCGGCGAACGGTACAACGCGGCCCACATCCTGCTGAAGGTGGAAAGCAACAGCGATGACCTGCGGGCAGCACGCGTCTTCATCGACAGTGTGGCCACATTGGTGCGTGGGGGAGGAATGAGCTTCGCGAAGGCCGCGAGCGAACTCAACGACGATGAGGAGACCAAAGGGACCAACGGCCTGGTGATCGAGCCCAACAGCAACAGTCCGCGCTGGGCCATCAGCGACCTGGACAAGGAGATGTTCAACGTACTGGACAAACTGGAACCGGGCACGATCAGTGCCCCGCAAGCATTCGAGTTGCCCACCGGTGAAAAGGGATGGCGCATCCTGCTGCTCATGAAACGCACCGAACCGCATGTGATGGACCTGGTGACCGACTATCCGCTGGTGAGCGAGGCGGCCGCCACTGCCGTGAAGCAACGCCGCGTGGATGCCTGGATACGCGAGAAGCTCGGCACCACCTATGTGCAAGTGATCCCGGATTACGCGAGTTGCCCGTTCAAATACCCATGGATCAGGACAACCGCCCAACGCCCCTGATCGGTCTCATGCGCATGTCCAGGATGACCACAGGCCGGTAACGAGGCCGGCCGATCGAACAGTATACCCACCGAACCAACAGACCAAGCGAGATGCAACCGACCAATGATACCCGTGCTGTGCAAGATTTCGGTGCGAAGTACGCGCGATTGAAAGCCGAGATCGGCAAGGCCATCGTGGGCCAGGACGAGGTGGTGGATCATGTGCTCATCGCCATCTTCAGCCGGGGCCACGCGCTGTTGGTGGGCGTTCCGGGCCTGGCCAAGACCCTGCTGGTGAACACCGTGGGCAAGGCGCTCGGGCTCACCTTCAACCGGATCCAATTCACGCCCGACCTGATGCCCAGCGACATCATCGGATCCGAGATCCTCGATCAGGATCGCCAGTTCAAGTTCATCAAAGGGCCCCTCTTCGCCAACATCATCCTGGCGGACGAGATCAACCGGACCCCGCCCAAGACCCAGGCCGCCCTCCTGGAGGCCATGCAGGAGAAGTCGGTCACCGCTGCGGGACGTACGTGGCCGTTGCCGGAGCCGTTCTTCGTGCTGGCCACGCAGAACCCCATCGAACAGGAAGGCACGTATCCGCTGCCCGAGGCCCAGCTCGACCGTTTCATGTTCAACATCCATGTGGATTACCCCTCGTACCAGGAGGAACTCGCGGTGGTGAAAGCTACTACCAGCGATGTGGTACCCGATGTGAAGCCGGTATTGAGCGCTGAGGAGATCCAATTCTACCAGGGCCTTGTACGGCGCATCCCGGTGGCGGACAATGTGGTGGAGTACGCCGTGAAATTGGCCGGTCGCACACGCCCGGGACGGGAGGGTGTACCCGCCATCATCACCGACCACATCAGCTGGGGAGCCGGACCCCGTGCCAGCCAGTACCTGGTGGTGGGGGCCAAGTGCCACGCCCTTGCACGCGGTCGTTTCAGCCCGGATATCGAGGATGTGCAGGCCGTGGCCAAGCCGATCCTCCGCCACCGGCTGGTGCGTAACTACAAGGCCGAGGCGGAAGGCATCACCGTGGACCGGATCGTGGAACAGGTCCTGTGATCGTAAGGGGGAGCCTTCCGGTCAGCACATCGGATCGCTCCCTCGGAAGACCCAATGGACCCGTCGGGTACGGCATGTCCTGCTTCTGGATATCCGGAAGGTTTCATTTTCTTTGTATGGATCGATGAGGACCGTACATGAAATGAAAGCACTCTCCCATTTTCTGTTGATCGGTGTTCTGCTGATGGGTCTTGGTGGCTGTAAGAAGGATTTTCATCCGGGAGACACCATCGAGGTGGTTGATACGGTGTCGGCCGTCCATGCCAGAACGTTCGATACCATCCAGGGATTCGGAATAGTGCCGATAGGTACCCAATCAGCAGGATGGGATCAAGCCAATACCCTGCTCGTTCTTCCCATCCCCATTTCTCTCAACACCGGGGACAGCCTGATCGCCACCGTCCAGGTCCTGCTCCAGCGCAACGACCGGGATCCATCAGACCCTGATTACGATTGTGAACGGGATTCGCTCAGTGTGGCATTCGGGACGTTCCTGCGTGCGACACAAGGCGTGGCTCCCCCATCAGCCCTGGAGCCCGTGCAACGCTGGCGTCCGGGGGCCACCGATGGTGAGTGGATCAAGCCCTTCACCCTGGTCACCAGGATCCGTGCCGACAGCGACATGCCGGCAGGCGCCGTGATACAGGTCTTCGTCAAGGTATGGCCCGAGGTGGGTTGCACGCCCTTCGCCGGAGCCACCTGCCATGTGCTCAGCCGATCCCTTGCTTTGACCGTGGTCCATCCATGAGCCTGGCCCGATTCACTCGCTTTCCCAACGAACGTGGCCTCGGCCATGCGTTATTGGTGCTGGCAGGGTTGGTTCAAGGCCCCGCCACGATCCGGGCGAACGACATCGAGGTCACGAATGTCACCGTGGAGACCATCGGCGATAGCGTCAGCCGGGTGGAGTTCGACATCACTTGGGCGAACAGCTGGCGCACCATCAATGCACCAGGCAACCGGGATGCGGCGTGGATATTCGTCAAATACCTGAATGCGGTTACGCATACATGGGAGCATGCGTACCTGGCCAATGGTGGTCACACGACACCCTTCGGTGTGATCGATCATCTGAACGGGAGGGAGGTCCCGGGCGCGGCGTTCGACCCCGTTGCCAACCGGAGCGTCGGTGTGTTCCTGCACCGCTTCGGGAACGGGTCCGGACCCTTCACGGCCCAGGGGGTCAGGCTGGTCTGGGACCGCGGCCCGTACGGCATCGGCCAGGCCGACATCGATTCCGTGAAGGTCTTCGCGATAGAAATGGTGTATATACCGCAAGGAGCGTATTATCTCGGCAGTGGGGGCTCGGAGCTCGGGCACTTCTACACCTATCCCGACGAGTCGAGCCCCTACCAGGTGACAAGTGAAGCGGAGATCCCGATCGCTGCCGTTCCAGGCGCCCTGTACTACCCGGACACGCTGACGGATCCGAACCCCAACTACCACTGGGGCGATCAGCTCGGACCCATTGAGGTGGGCTTCCCCAAAGGGTTCGCACCGTTCTACATGATGAAGCACGAGGTGGCCCAGCGCGACTTCGTGGATTTTCTGAATTGCCTCACGCGTGTGCAGCAGTCGCGCCACACGGGGCACCCGAACAACAATGCTTTGCTCGCCCCGGGTGTTACCACGGTCAACAACACCTACGTGATGTGCAATTCCGGCACATCCTTGGGGCGGCAGAAGATCCGCTGCGATGAGGTCGTCGATCCGGATGCACCGGTGGTTTTCTATTGTGATGGGGACGGTGACGGGGTGGGCAACGAAGTGGATGACGGGCAGTGGGTGGCGTGCAATTACCTGCACTGGCGTGATCTGGCCGCCTATCTGGACTGGTGCGGGTTGCGGCCCATGACCGAACTGGAATTCGTGAAGGCCGGGCGCGGGGCGCTGCAAACACCGGTGCCCAATGAGTACGTATGGGGCAACACCTCCGCGATCCCTGCCGGGGCACTGGCCAACATGGACCTGATCAATGAGCAATGCCCCACCACCGGGGCCAATGCCGTGTACAACAACCTGTTGACGGGACCCGTGCGCACGGGTGTGTTCGCCGCAGTGGGTACCGACCGTGCGCAGGCGGGTGCAGGTTATTACGGGGTCCTGGACCTGGGCGGCAACGTGGGCGAACTGGCTGTGACCATAGGCTTCCCCAATGGCCGTGCGTTCGATGGGTCGTTGGGGGACGGGGGACTGGACAGTCTGGGCCTCGCGGATGAGCCCACATGGCCGGTCACGGGATACTTCAGTGGGGTCGGGGTGCTTGGTGGGGCTTGGATACTCGATAACACGTATATGCGCCTCTCCGACCGGCATACCGCATCCCACTTCACCTATACCTCCCGATCGGGAGTGAACGGTGGTCGGGGTGTGCGGGATGCACCGGTGGAATGAGTGGAATAGGACGCCATCGATCGAAGCCATGAGGGACGAACCCCACATACGCGATGTTCTCCACGGATCGGCCCGGACCCTTGTGCTGCTGGGGTGCGGCCTGCTAGCGGTCCTGGCACATGGACAGTACCTGGGTGGCCAGGGCAGGGGCACGGTCCAGAGCGGTTGCGAACCTTCGGATTGCCTTGATGTGCCGGGCGGATCGGCCATGCCGGGGACCTCGTGCGATGATGGGAACGCGTGTACGATCGCGGATGTGTACATGGCGAGTTGCCAGTGTACCGGAACACCCAGCCCGGATAGCGATGGGGATCTGATCTGCGACATCCTGGATATCTGCCCCAACGACCCCTTCAACGATCAGGATGCCGATGGCATCTGCGGCGATGTGGACAACTGTCCAACGGTACCGGGCCTGATCGGGGACACCTGCAACGATGGCAACTGCTTCACCCTTGAGGATGTGATCACGCCGGACTGCGTATGTACCGGAACGGGCACGGGCGAGGAGGGCAGCATCCTGGGGAACACGATCCTGGCCGACGGGCTGAGTTACTGGTTCAGCACCACCGATGTGGTCGGTGCGCAGTACACGTGGTCCATCCTGCCCAATGCCGTGGGCTGGCAGCTGAACGCACAAGGTGCCGTCGCGTCCGTGGTCGCGCCCTCCAGCAATGCTGAAGTGGAACTGTGTGTTTCGGCCACGCTGAATGATACGATCTGTGTGGTACAAGCATGCACACCCCTGTTCGTGATGGACGTGGGATCCATGCCCATGCCGACGTTGGTGCACGGCATCACCATTCGTCCGAACCCGAGCGATGGACGATTCGAACTACGACGCTCCACGCAAATGAGTGGACCGGTTCTTTTCGAGGTGTTGGACGCCATGGGTCGATCGGTGATCCCCACAACGGTCATGAGCAGCACGGGTACCCTGATCGATCTGGGTCCTGCATCACCGGGTGTATACCTCGTGAAGATCCGGGACAGCGAAGGTGCCCATGTCCTCCGGGCAGCAAAGAGCCGGTAGCTTCGCTGGTCAGAACCGCTTTCTGGCGACCGGATCCGGCCTGAACATCACACCCACGGCGAAGGAGATCGCGCTCAGTTTGGGCCCGCCGGACGGAAGCAGTGGATCCTCCTTGGGCGTTCCGTTCAAATTCAGATCGGACGCGTTCAGATACCTGCCGATCCCGGCGAGGATCATCGGGTCATACGATACGTTGGCGGTGATCCGCGTACGCCTTGGGCCATTGGTCTCGTAACACAGGCCGCCTGAAGCGTGCGCGTTCAGGAAGCTCACGTCGATATACTCTTTCGAGGTATAGCTTTCCGAGAGGGTACCGACCGTGAAGTCTGCCAATACGCCAGCTTGCAGACCGAAGCGACCGATCGCGGTCCGACCGGTGAAGATCCTGTAGAGCAAGGGGACCTGCACGTAATCCACCTTGAGTTGCTTGCTCACGTCATCGCCGGTGGTGGAGACATTGAAAGAGGCCCAACGCACCCCGGTGGCGAAGCGATGAATGCCCGTTGCTCCCATCCGCTCCACATCGATCCCTGCCCGCGGGCCGATCCCATTCTCAGTGAAGCGGTCCGACAGGACGTTCCGACCGCTGATGCGGGTCAGGTTCAGGCCGACTGAAACCCCCACGGACCACAGTCCCGGTGCCTTGTTCCGACTCGTCAGGTCATCATTGTTCGGTTCCGCACCGCCCTGATCGAATCCTTCAGGCATGGGGAGGTCCTCCTTTTCCTGGCCGCGCACGTTACCACGTTTGTCCTGCAGGGTGGCCGTGAGGCCGATCCTGTTGCCACCTACCCGCATCAGGTTACCGCCGATCGCGGCTCCGCCACGGCCAGCTGCCAAGCCGCGTGATACCGTGAAATGCGATGCCATGCGCGCCATGCGTCCGGCCAGTTCGTTGGACAGGTGCGAGCCCAGGGCACTCTTCACACCGTTCGTCTCGGTCATATCCAGGATCGTCACCGACCGGAAGCCTCCATGCACCACCAGGCGGACGAGTCGAGCGCTCAAGGTGTCCAAGGCCCGCTCACGTTCGCTGGTGTTCTTCGCGTCCAGGGCGCGTTGTGCTTTCCGGCTTTGGAGGAGGTGGTCCAAGCGACCCACCGGAGCGAGATCCCTGGCCTTGTCGTATAGGATCATGGCTCCTTCAGGGTCATCGTTCAGCAGGACGTCCCCTTTGGCGATAGCAGCATCGTAGCTCGCGGTGCGTTCCTCCAGTGATCGTGCGGCCTCGCTGGCGGCTTGCCTGGCCTCGTCCTCGTATTCCTTCAGCACGGCCTCTATGCGGTCCTTGCTGCGTGCACGTTCGGCCTCCAACTCCTTTCGGTAGCTTTTGAACGGGTTGGCCGGGTCGTACCAGCTGTCCGTGGCGATATGCACCACCCAGTCTTTGGGGCCTTGGCGTGCGGCCGTGAACAGGATCACACGCTGATGAGGGGTGTAGGACGTGCCTGTGTTCTTGTTGGAGCCTTGCCAGGACACGTTGTAGAGCAAACTGGTCACCACCAGTCCGTCCGGCGTGGTGTGTGGCTCGCCGTAATCCGCCAACCGCATGGTGATCGGGTTCTGGACATCGCCATGGAACACGGTGAAGAAATCGAGCAGATACACCGGGGCGGTCAGGTTCGGAACGGTCTTGCCAGGCTGGATGGAGGGGTCGAGATCGCTTTCGATGATCGCGGTGGTATCGGTGAAGATCCGATCCTCGCCTTGGGTGATCGCGGCCACCAGGAGTTTCACGTCCTCCACATCGCTGCTACTGCTCGCATCGTAACGGCTGAACATGTTGAGGATATCGGTATAGCTCCCGATCAACCGCTCCGCAGCGGTGTTGATCAGGGCCTTGTCACGGGTGGTGAGTACCCCCGGGTCGTTCGCGCCGGTTTGTGCGAGGGCAGGGGCCGCGAACAACAGGTACCAGCCGATGGAGAGGAGCAGGACCGAACGGGCCCCAAGGAAGCCGGTGCGCCTCCTGGGAAGTGTGGGCCGGTACATGGTACAGGGATCGCGCCGAAGGTAGCGCGCGGACCGATCCAACTGTTGGATACCCGGGTCCGGATGGTCCGGAAAGGAGTGCTCAGGAAATACCGGGAATGAACCGGTATTTTCCTTTCTTTGTACTGGACGTAATGACGCATGGGATCATGATTCGGCCGTTGCATGGATCGGGCGCGCTCTGCGCGGTTGTGGCGGTACTTCTGGCGGGTGCGTGCAAGAAGGAGTTCCTTACTGTGGTCGAAGCGGCACCTGCGGGTGCAACTCCCTCCGCGATCATCTCAGATAGTTCGAATGTGCCGATCCTCCTGGACAACTGCGCGGGCGAGAA
The DNA here is from genome assembly GCA_018267155.1 of Bacteroidota bacterium. Lineage (GTDB taxonomy): Bacteria > Bacteroidota > Bacteroidia > Flavobacteriales_F > PHOS-HE28 > PHOS-HE28. The sequence goes on from JAFDZE010000039.1 coordinate 27,605, forward strand.
TGTTCTGGAACTGGAGCTGGACGCGACCCAGTTGCATGCGGGTGATCGGATCCAGGCGGTGTTCTCGGTCGGTCTTTCGCAAGCGAACGGATCGAACGATCTGATCTGCCCGGACATGGATGTCATCATGAGTGCTGTATTCGCCCCGGATGGTGGGAACGGGTCGGAGTTCACCGGGCAGGATACGATGGCCTGGCCGGTGGGGCAATGGGAGCCTCAATTCACCAGTAACATGGAGTTCGTGGTGGGTGCTGGCCCGATCCCTTCACCTTCCGTACAACCGAGGGTCTCGGTTTGCCACGAAGCCGGGGCGTGTCCGGGTTCGCAGTGTACATTGACCAACACGTCGGTTACCCTTGTTGTGGTACACGATCATCAATAGGAGGGAAGGAGGCGTATAGAACCATCATCCTGCCACATGCGACATTCGTTATCCCTGTTGGCCTTGCTCCTGGTGGTGCCGGTCGCGGAAGCTCAGCGTAGCGGATCACATTCCGGTGATGATCGTACGATCCCGCGGCTGGGTGCTGGGGCGATCGACGCAGGTCTATTCGAGGAGAACAAGGGACAGATCCGTACCGCTATTGGTCAGCCTGCACCTCACATCCGCTACCGCCTCTCGGACGGGGGGACGAATGTCTTCCTGCTGGATGATGGAATAGCCTATCAGTTCGATAAACCGATCTGGCCGGATGGATCCGCCGAGTTGCGTGACAAGGGCCAACGGACCCCGGAGGAGGAGGAGCGCTACGAAGCGTTGAGGGACCGGGTACGGTACGAGACGTACAGGATGGATATGGTGCTCGTTGGCGCTGATCCGGATGCTGTGGTCACAGCCGATGGACCCAGCGCGTGGCACAGGAACTATTACGTGTACAAAGGATCGGGTCCGCAAGCTCCGGTGTTGGGCGTGCGCGACTTCAGGACCGTGGTCTATCATGATATCTACCCCGGCATCGATTGGTCCATCAGCACCAAGGATAAAGGCATCGAATACGACTTCATCGTACATCCGGGTGCCGATCCCGCCTTGATCCGCATGCGCTTCTCCCATCATGAGGAACTGCATATCGATGCCAACGGTGACCTTGTGCACGGCAATCGCTTGGGTCGTTTCACGGAGCGCGCGCCGGTGAGCCGACAGGATGATCACGTGATCGGTACACGGTTCCGGCTCGAGAAGGACCTGCTTGCATTCGACGTGGGCGCATACGACAAGAACAAGGAACTGCGGATCGACCCACCGAGGATCTGGGGTACTTATTTCGGGGGGAGTTCACCGGATGATTTCGCATTCGCGATGACGACCTTGGGCAACGATGTGTTCGTGGCAGGTCAGTTGCGTTCCAGTGGACTCGCTACCACGGGACCCGACAGCGTGAGTGGTGACGTGGACGGCATGATAGCGAAGTTCGATCGTTACGGCGGATTGGTATGGGCCACATACTACGGCGGAGATGGCTTGGAGGATTTCGCTTCCTGCGCCGCCTACGACGATGTGTTGTACGCCTCCGGTAACACCAGCTCCCAAGGAATAGAGATGAGCTTCACCGCGGAACAGCATAACTACGGCGGCGGTGTGCGCGATGCCATTTTGGTGAAGTTCAATGCTGCGACCGGGGATGTTGTTTGGGATACCTATTACGGAGGAACGCAGAATGATCGGGGGAGGGCGTGCGCTGTTGGTGACGATGGAAGTGTTTACTTGGCGGGAGTGACCTATTCGACAGCGGCTATCCCCGGTGCCGGTCCGGGCTTCCAAGTACATCAGTCAACTTACGCTGGCACGGACAATCCGGCCTTGGGGGGCGATGGCTATCTGGTGCGCTTCAATCCGAATACCGGTAGCAGGTTGTGGGGTACATATTTCGGAGGAGAAAAGGCGGATCAGGTTTTCGGCTGCGATGTGGCACCTGATGGGAACGTGTACATAGCCGGAGGCACATCTTCCACTTCCGGAATTGCGGCGAATGGATACGACGGTACCGTCGATGGTTATGACGCGTACATGGCCAAGTTCGGTGCGGATGGCGCACTTTTGTGGGGTACGTACTACGGCGGTTCGGGCGGTGATCAGGCCAATGCCTGTGGTGTTGCCCCGGATGGGTCTCCGCACATGGTGGGGCAGACCTTTTCCCTGGATGCCATCACATCCAGTGGGGTCGAGTCATCCACCGGAGGGGCCGCGGATGTTTTCATCGTCAAGTTCGATCCAGCAGGCGGCGCCGGTTCACGGAGCTGGGGAAGACGTTTTGGCGGTCCGTTCGATGATGATGCGAAGGGGTGCTCGTTCGATGCGGAGGGGCACCTGTTGGTGACAGGAACCACGACATCGGGTTCCGGGATCGCGATGGTTGGTGCATCCCAATCGGTCATGGATGGATCCAGTGATGCCTACTTGGTTGAATTCGATCCGGATGCCACGCAACTCGAGGGTACGTATTACGGCGGGAACGCGACTGATGAGGGCAGAGGTTGCGGCACGAACGTGATGGGGGATGTGTTCCTTGTCGGCTATACGTACTCCCCCGATTCCATTTCGTTCGGTAACGCTCACCAGGATGAATTATCCGGCTCTCCGGATTGGTTCATCGCCATGTTCAGCGATACGGTGGATTGTGCGGGAGTACCTGGTGGAAATGGTCTGCCCGGGACCAGTTGCGACGATGCGAGCGCGTGTACGATCGAGGATGCCTACACAGCCAATTGCACCTGCGTCGGCACCGAGCTTGTCGCGGGATCCATCGCTGGCTCCCAACAGGTCTGTGTGGAAGGGACAGCAACGCTCACGATCAGCGGCAACAATGCACCGGGGACGTGGAGCAGTACCGATCCAGGGGTCGCATCCGTGAACAGCAGTGGTGTGGTGACAGGGGTGGCCTTGGGCACGGTGTTCATCCGATTCACCGTGTGTCCGGGAATATTCGTACTGCACATGGTGAGCGTATTTGCGCCACCCGATGCCGGTACCAACGGCGCACTCACCCTATGCGCTACCGGAGGACAGCAGAGTCTTCTTGCCCAACTGGGCGGTACCCCGGATCCAGGGGGCACGTGGTCCGGTCCCAGTCCGGTCACCGACAACAGCTATGATCCGCTCACGATGGAGCCGGGCACCTATACATATACCGTGGCCGCCACAAGCCCGTGTACAGGTGATGCCACGGCCCAGGTAGTGGTCGCCGAAGATGTCATAACAACGTGGTATTCGGATAGTGACGGTGACAACTTCGGTGATCCCTCCGACAGCTTGATGACTTGCACGCCACCTCAGAACTACGTGCTCAACAACACCGACTGTGATGATGACGACAACACCGTCTGGCAGAACGAGGTCTTGTTCGTTGATGCGGATGGTGATGGGTATGATGCAGGCAGCGATACGATCTGTCATGGGGCATCAATTCCACCTGGATTCAGCGTCGCATCGAATGGTACCGACTGCAGCGACTCGGACAACTTGATCACCGGGGTCGGCACAACTTGTGATGACGATGATCCCGGCACGTGCAACGATGTGATCAACGTGGCTTGTGTTTGCGCTGGTACCGAAGTGGTCCAATTCGGCACGATCTCAGGTGACAACACCATCAATGAGGGGCAGTCGGCATCATACACCTACGGTCCGCTGCTCGCCAACGCTGTGTTCCTGTGGACATCGGATCCCCTTGTCACGGTCATTGCTGGACAGGGTTCTCCGCACGTGGTGATCAATGTGCCGTTGGGTGTTTGGGGGAATGTGGCTGAGCTGTGCTGTTCGGTCAGTGTGCCTGATTGTGGACAGGATACCACACTGTGCATGGACGTGTACGTCAGCGATGTGGTGGGCCTTCAGGAAGCCTTCGATGCTGGCGGAACGTGGTTCTCCGTGCGGCCGAATCCCGGTGAAGGCCAGTTCGAGTTGATACCCCACAGGGCGTTCTCCGGTCCGGTGCGTTACGAACTCCGGGATGTGGCCGGTCGTTCGATGGGACCCGAACGCCTCATCACCGGGCCCGGTCCGGTCATGTTCGATCTGCGTCCGTCACCCCCTGGTGTCTACTTCCTGCGCATGCGGAGCGAAGGCGAGGTGCAGGTGTTGCGTTTGGTGGTGCGGTAGTGGTACAGGTGTCGTTGGAACCCCGCGTTGAGAATGCGATGATCACGAAAATACTGATAATTTGGTCTTGATCATGAGAGCAAGATCTCTTTCTTCCATTGGTTGCCCGGCGCTGGTTGTTGTGTTGTTGGGTGCATGCGAGGATGCGCGTGAAGAAGAGGAGGTTGATGGACCGGATACCATGCGGGTCGAGGTGGATCACGTGGAGGTGCCATTGAATGGGGCCACTGCGGTCCCTGTGGACACGATCTGGCATCCGATCACGGTACAACACCCGTTGGTCCTTGAAAGCGGCGATCGGGTCGTTGCCGTTTTGGAAGTGGGCCTGGGTTCCAACCCGTGCACACAAGCCCCACTGGTCGAGATCCGTACGCTCCTTTCGGGACAAGGGAACGGATGTGGGGTGTACTGGCCGCCCCAGGAGGTCGACCATCAGTTCACCTGCACTACGGAGTTCCCGGTGGTTCCCGATCTGGTCGGCGAACAGACCATCCAAGCGCAAGCCCGGGTCACGGGTGGCGTGTGCGACAGCGTGGATTGCGCGCTGAACAACCGGTCGCTCAACCTCCTGATCATACACGAACACCCGTAATACCATTTCTACATTCAAGACCGGACAAGAGATGCGCCGCGATCATTCGGAGGACGATACGCTGAGCAGGTCGCGTAGTGGGTCTCCGACGCGCCATAACCGCTTTGGCGACGGAGCGGCCTATGGGACCTGCTCTGCGGAGAAGGCATCCGGAGAGTGTTTCATCCCGCTTGCATGAAGCGCAAGCAGCTCGGCTGGTAGGAATGTAGAGTTGGCATAAGGATCGACCTCAGAAGGTGCGACCGGGAGCGGAGATCAGGAAGGTGGCGCCCGCTGCGACGGAGATCGCGCTGAAACGAGGTGCGTTCGCAGGCGCGGTCAGTGTGTTGTTCTCCGCATTGCCCAGGCCGAAGAGCATGGGATCGTACGTGGCCTGGGCCACGATCCGTGTTCGCCCCTGGCCCAACGCGAGTTCGTAGCACGGTCCGGCCGAACCATGCAGATTGAACGGACTCACCTCGATGTAGCGCCCCAGGGTGTAGCTCTCGGTACGCCCGAAAAAATAGTACCCGCCCAGCACGCCGATCTGCAGTCCGAAGCGGCCAGCGGAGGTGTGGTTCGTGAAGAGCCGGAACAACAGGGGCAGTTGGAGGTAGTTCACCTGGATCGTACGGGCCAGGCCTTCATCACCGGTGGAGGCGTCGTAACGCGATAGGCGCACGCCGGTCGCGAAGCGGGCATTGCCCTTGGGGCCCATGCGCTCCATTTCGAGCCCGACACGAAAACCGGTGCCGCCCTGCGTGAAGCGTTCCGTCAGCGAGTCGGTGCTGGAGAGCCTGGTGAGGTTCGCCCCTGCGGTGGCACCAAGGGTGGTGTGGCCGCGCTTGATGGTCCGATCGGCCACGGGCTCGGTATCGATGGGCTTCGACTCCTGAACACTGGTGCTACCCCCATCTTGGGGCAGGATGGGCATCATCCCGTTGCCACCTCCGGCCACCGATCGCTGCTTGATATCCTGGATCTTCGTGGTCAGATCCACCTGATCCGCGCCCATGCGGATCAATTTACCGGTTATCACGGCCTGGGCATTGGCGGCTTTGCCCACGGCGATCTGGTCCTTCTCGTCGATGCTCCCGACCACCCTGCGCTGCTCGAGGGCGCGATCCACAAGGCTCTGGTCCGCCACATTGAAGCCGATGCTCGCTTGAGAGAGGTGGATGACCAGTTTTTCCGCGAGGCTCTTGCCCGTTGCGCTGGGTCGTCCGTCCTGCTCGGTGAATTCGAGCACGGCCACCGATCGGTATTTTTTGGCATCGAGCTGGCGGGCCAGGCTCTGTGCCATCACCTTCAGGGCTTGATCCTGGAGGGTCCGGGCCCGGTCCTCCAGGGCGCGACGTGCCCGGTTCTGGCCACTCACATGGTCCCATCGGCCAGCCGGAGCGGCTTCACCGGCTTTGCCGTACCAGAACAGGGCGTTCTCGGGGTCGGTGCCCAGTTGTTGATCCCCCCGGTTGATGTGGTCCTGGTACACTGCCGTGCGCTGCTCGCGCGCGAACCGGGCCTGTTCAAGCGCTGCCGCGGCGGCGGCGCGATAGGCCTGCAACCGGGTATTCTTCTGGTCCTTGGAACGGGCCTGTTCGGCCTCCAATTCCTTCTCGAAGCTCTGGAACGGTTCGCTGCCCGGGGCGTACCAACCGTCCACCGCGATCCGCACCGCCCAATCATGCGCGTCCTTTCGTTCGGCTTTGAAGAGGATGACACGCTGTTGTGGTGCATAGGGCGCATGTGAGATCCGCTGTGTGCCATGCCAGTTCACGTTGTACAGCAAACTGGTCACCACAAGGCCGTCCGCAGTGGTGTGCGGCTCGCCATAGTCGGCTCGCACCATGGTGATCGGTTCCGTGTGTTGGCCCGGCCGTTCAGTCGTATCCCGTTGGAACTGGTTGAGGAAGTCGGTGAAATAGACCGGAACGGTCAAATTGCTCACGGGCTTGTCGGCCGTGAACGTGGTGTTGATGTTGTCCTCGATCAAGGCCGTACTGTCCGTGAATATGCGTTCGTCACCGGTGGTGATCGCCATCACGTACTGTTTCAGGTCCTCGACCGCACTCGCGCTTCCCGCATCATTGCGGCTGATCGCGTTCAGGATACTGACATAACTGTACACCTGCGACTCGGCGGCGATATTGATCTTGACCTTGTCCTCGATGGTCAATTGGTTCACTTGCGCATTCGTCGGAACTTGGCCCAGCAGGCAAGCGACCAAGGGCATCAGCATGCTGTCCAGCCCACGCGAATTGAGCCACATCTTCCGGGGTCGGGGTGTTCGACGGAGCATCGGTCTGCAAGCCACGGTCGGATGGGGGCGGGGTGAGCGAATGTAGGATTTCGCCCCCATGTACGGGATGATCCTTATAAATTCCGCACCCCGAAGAACCGATCGCCATGCTCCGCCCCACTTCCCTCGTCCTGTCAACGCTGGTCGCCACGCTCTGTGCCGCGCAGTGTGTCACCTCCTTCCCCTCCACGCAGAACTTCACCAGTGGTACCGTGGGCACCCCGGGGACCCTTCCGTCCAACTGGTCCAACCTCGGGGGCGATGACCTGAATTGGAACGTGGACAACAACGGAACGAACGGGGGCAACATGAGCATCGCCACCGGCCCCATCGGCGATCACACCAGCAACAATACCGGCGGGAAATACATGTACGTGGAGGCCGATGCCTCCGGCGCCACGCCGGGCAAAACGGCCATTTTGCAGAGTCAGTGCTGGAACATCGCCGGACTCACTTCACCTTATCTCACCTTCTGGTACCACATGCGCGGCACACAAATGGGTTCCCTGACTGTGGATGTGGATGCCAATGGGAGCGTGACCAGCAACGTCTGGACCCAAAGTGGCGACCACGGGTTGAAGTGGCGGCAGGGTTGGGTGAACCTTGCCCCATGGGCCGGACAGACCAACCTGCGCGTGCGCTTCAGGGCCATTACCGGTACCGGTGCGCTCAGCGATATCGCCATTGACGATGTGGAGGTGCGGAGCCTGACCCCTGTGCCCGGCTGCCCGGATCCGCTGGCCAGCAATTACAACGGTGCGGTGAACTTGAACGACGGTTCGTGCGCGTATCAGTGCCCAACAGGCCAGAAGCGCGTCACCATCGACATCGTGAATGACAACTACGCCGGGGAGACCAGTTGGACGTTGAAAAACTCGGCCGATGGCACCCTGCTGGCCAGCGGCACATCCACCGGAACCTCCCTTTGCGTGCCAACGAGCACCTGTCTGGTGTTCCGGATCAACGATTCGGCAGGGGACGGCATCTGGCACAACAGCTACGGCTACGGGCAGTACTGGGTGTACCTCGATGGTGCGTTGGTGAAGCAGGGTGGGCAGTTCGGTGCGTACGAGGAGACGAGCTTCAATTGCGGGCCCGGCCAGACCTGCGCCACTGCCCTCACGGCACAGACCGGGGTGGTGTACACGGCCCCGATGCTGGAGTATTGGTACGATTGGACACCGGCTGCCACGGGCTCGTACACCATCACGACGTGCGGGCTCAACTCCTGCGATACGAAACTCTGGTTGTACGACTTCGCGTGCGGGTCCATCAACCTGAGCAGCGGACTGGAGGGATCCACCTTCGCCGACGATGATCTCGGCGGCTGCGGTACGCAAGCGGTGATCACGGCCAACATGCCGGCCGGCCAGACCTATCACATCCGTGTGGGTACCAACGGTGGCAGCTGTTCCACGGCCAGCTTCCGCATCGACTTCAACGGCGCTGCGGTGGGATGCATGGACCAGAATTCATGCAACTTCGATCCACTCGCAACGGTAGCGTGTTCCGGTTGTTGCCTGCCTGTGGGCGATCCCGCCTGTCCCGAGGGACCGGATCTGACCATCAATCAGAACGCGCTCGCCAATTCACTCTCGATCACCACGGTCAATATCGCACCGAGCGACGTCTGTGCGGTGGAGGAAGGCTGTGTGAAGGGCTTCGGCACACGCAACGTCATCCGGTTCAATACCCGTATCGACAACATCGGCGAGCTGGACTACTACATCGGCAGCCCGACTTCGCAGCCCGGCATGTTCGACACACAGAACTGCCACGGCCACGCGCACTACTCCGGCTACGCGGACTACCTGCTTTTCGGACAGGATAACGAGCCCATGCCCGTCGGCTTCAAGAACGGGTACTGCGTGATCGACGTGGGCTGCTTCGGCGGCACCTCGCATTACGGTTGCAGCAACATGGGCATCAGCGCCCAATGCTACGACCAATATGGTAGTGGCACAACCTGCAATTGGATCGATATCACCGATGTGCCCGCAGGGCTCTACACCCTTGTTCTGCGCACCAATTGGGCGCGCCGCCCCGATGCGCTCGGGCGCCACGAGACCAACTACGCCAACAACTACGGAGCCGTGTGCATCAATATCACGGGCAACCCGGGGGAGCCCAGGGGTTTCAATGTGGCCACGGGCTGCACGCCGGTAGTGGATTGCCTGAACCAGCCCTATGGCAGTGCCCTGCCAGACTGTACCGGCGCGTGCAACGGCCCGGTGAAGACCGGCGACGTGAACGAGAACGGGGCCCAGGAGATCTCGGACGCGCAGATGTACGTGAACATGATCATCGGCAACGATGCCACCGCCACGCCCTGCACCGACCTGAATGATGATGGTGTCATCACCGTGACCGATGCCGCCCTGATGGCCAACTGCAACAACCGGCAGGCCAACCACGACCAGCAACCCCACCTGGTCCACTACCATCCGTGGTGCAGCTTTCCGCGTGGTTACCTCAGCATTCCCGACACGGTGGACCTCACCATCGGAGCTTTCGATCCCAACGGCCAGTACGTCGACATCTGGGTGAAGAACAGTGCGTGCCGCACCATGGGCTTCGAATTCACCATGAGCGGTCTCACGATCCAGTCCGTGACCAACCTCGACCCCCAGGTGCAGGGTGATCTGCTGTGGGCCGGTGCCCTGGGCGGGACCAAAGTGGTCGGGATCTGTTACAACGACAGCAGCCTGGCCAAACACACGGGCTTCTCACCGCTCTGCCGCATCAACTACTTCGAACTCACGGGTGCGCAGATCTGCATCGCGAGCATTCAGGACATCGTGAACAACGGGGCGAACAACGTGGTGGCGCGCATCGTTGATGGATGTCTCAACACGGGCAACGCCGTGGCGGCCGACATCAAGGTGCTGCTCGAAGGGCCATACCAGGGTGCGGGTATGATGGATGATGCGCTCAGGACGGCATCCCTTGTCCCCGGGGCGGAGCCGTACACGACGCTCGGTTTCACGCAGACCGGCGGAGGAGGAGAGGTGCTCGGTGCGGGCGTGCTCGATGTCGTCGGCAACAATGCCATCGTGGATTGGGTGCTGGTCGAATTGCGCAACGCGCAGTCCCCGGCGCAAGTGGTGGCCACACGCTGCGGCCTGCTCCAGCGCGACGGGGACATCGTATCCGTGGACGGTATGGGTTCGCTGATCCTGCCCGCGGTCCCTGGCAGTTACCACGTAGCGGTGCGGCATCGGAATCATTTCGGGGTGATGACGGCTTCGCCGGTCGTGCTCAGTGGCAGTTCAACAGCCATCGACTTCACCCAGACCGGAACGGCGACCTGGGGAACCGACGCGCGCAAGAACTTCGGCGGTGGCTTGTGGGGGCTCTGGAGCGGCAACACCCGTCGCGACGGCAACATCAGCCTGCTGAAGTACACCGGTGGCAACAACGATCGCGATCCCATCCTGGTGATCGTGGGCAGTTCCACGCCCACGGCGATAGTGGCCGGTTATTCGTCGGAGGACGCGAACTTGAACGGCGTGGTGAAGTACACCGGCAACGGCAACGATCGGGACCCCATCCTGGTGAACGTCGGCAGCATCCTGCCGAACGGGATACGAACGGAGCAACTGCCGTGAGTCCGCTGGACATCGGAGCGCAACGACCCTAGTTTCGGCCCTGCTCCGACCTTGTTCTACCATGCGGATCCAACCTGCTCCGGCCCTGACGGCCCTTCTCCTCCTGTGCGTGATCACCAGCCCGGTGCGTGGTCAGGTCTCCTTCGGGGGCACCCCGATCACGATCCTCTCACCGGGCAAGCTCCCGCACGTGCTGTGGACGGACCTGCCTGCGGTGGATGTCGCACCGCTTCTTGCCGAGGACGCGCAACGCCTGGCCTCCGGGGATAAGAAGATGCGATTCGGCGTGACCCGCCCGGTCGATATCGGCCTGTCGAGCGCTGGAAGCTGGCACGAACTCCCCGATGGACGTCGCGTCTGGCGGGTGGGCATCCATTGTCCGGACGCGTCCAGTGTGAGTTTCGTGTTCGACGACTACCGGGTTGTGGAAGGTGGTCAAGTGTTCGTGATCGGATCGGATGATCTGTTCATCGGAGCCTTCGAGCAGGCAAGTGCCGGAGGTGCGACGTCCATGGCCGTGATGCCGGTGGACGGGGACCGCGTCATCGTGGAATACATCGTGCCCGCCGGTCATCGACCGGGCGCATTGCACATCGGCCGTGTGACCCATGGATACAAGCCTTTGAATGATACCGACCGGGGATTCGGTGCGAGCGGCAGTTGCAACAACAACGTGGTATGTCCGGAGTGGAACGCATGGGACGATCAGATCCGCTCCGTGGCCAAGATCATCAACGGGGGTGACTGGTGTACCGGCCAGCTCATCAACGACTGCTCCGATTCGGGCACCCCGTATTTCCTTACGGCGAACCACTGCGTGGACGGGGAGAACCCGGGCAATTGGGTGTTCTTGTTCAATTACGAGAGCCCCACCTGTACGCCCAATGCCAATGGCCCGGTGGCGCAAACCGTCAGCGGAGCTTCGCTGCTGCACAACGATGCGGGCAGCGATGTGGCCTTGTTGCAACTGAACAGCGAACCACCGTCCAACTACGGCGTTTATTATACCGGTTGGGATAGAAGTGGTACGGCCCCGACGAACGGCACGGGGATCCACCATCCGGCAGGCGATGTGAAAAAGATCACCTTTGACGATGATGCGGCCACCACGGCGACCTATGGCGGGGCGAGTTGCTGGCGGATCGCCAATTGGGAGGACGGCACCACCGAGGGGGGCAGCAGCGGGAGCGGCCTGTGGAACCAGGACCACCGGCTCATCGGGCAGCTGTACGGCGGACAGGCCAGTTGCGCCAACAACGTGAACGACTACTACGGGAGATTCAGTGTCAGCGCACCGGACCTGACCACATGGCTGGGATCCTGCGGCAACACGCGGAACGGATATGATCCCAATGCGTCCAACTTCGCGCTGGACGCCCAATTGTACGGGCTCGACGAGTTCACGGGCAGCAGTTGTTCAGGGACCCGATCACCCGCCGTCACGGTACGCAATGCGGGCACCACCACACTCACTTCATTCCAGCTTTCGTGGACGGTGAACGGTGGGGCAGGAGGTGGCCAGAGCTGGAACGGAAGTCTCGTCAGTGGTGCCACCGTGACCATCAACCTGCCACAGATCACATTGGGCGATGGCCCCAGCCTCCTGAGTGTTTCCGTGGGCACACCGAATGGCGGAACCGACCAGAACCCGGCCAACGATACGTCCACCTCAAGCACCATGTTCGGCACTTCGATGGTGACCCTTCAACTCAATTTGGACCGGTACGGCGCGGAGACCACATGGCGCATCATGCAGGGCCAGGAGATCGTGGCCAGCGGCGGTCCTTACACCACCCAGGGCAGCAATGGGGTGTATCCGCAATCGCCCATCAACGTGTGCCTGCCCGATGGTTGCTTTGAATTGCAGGTGCTCGACAGCTATGGCGACGGGATATGCTGCAACTACGGCAACGGGAATTTTTCCCTGACCGGTCCGGATGGCACGCTGGTCACCGGGGACGGTCAGTTCACCACACAAGTCACGTATCCTTTCTGCATCACCAGCACGATCAACGTGTCCGTGAAGGCGATGCTCGAAGGGCCGTACGATAACGTTACCGGCCAGATGCGCGACGACCTGCGCCAAGCGGGTATCATTCCCGCCACGGAGCCGTACACGGCGCTCGGGTATACGCATGTGAATGGTGGCGGGGGTGAAACGGTAGCGCCGGCCGTCCTGGCCGTGACCGGGAACAATGCCATTGTTGATTGGGTTGTGGTGGAACTTCGCACGCCAGGGGCCCCGTACACGGTGCTGGCCACACGGAGCGCCCTGCTCCAGCGTGATGGGGATGTGACCGGGACCGATGGCGTTTCGCCCGTGGCATTCGTCCTGGGCAACGGCGACTACCAGGTGGCTTTGCGACACCGCAACCACCTCGGTGTGATGACGGCGACGGCAGTGGCCCTATCATCGACCGCGGCCACGGTGGACTTCCGCAGCGTGGCCACAGGCACCTGGGGCACGAACGCCCGGAAGACGATCGGCTCCACAAGGGCACTCTGGGCGGGCAATGCCCGGCTCGACGGCCAGGTGAAGTACACCGGGAGCAACAATGATCGCGATCCCATCCTGATCAAGGTGGGAAACACCGCGCCGAACGGTTCGGTGAACGGTTACTTCCCTGAAGACGTGAACCTGAACGGGAGTGTGAAGTACACGGGCAACGCCAACGACAGGGACCCCATCCTTGTGAACGTGGGCAACACCACGCCGAACGCCGTGCGCACCGAACAACTGCCATAGCTTGGCGTCCGGCCTGTTTCCACGGGTATCCGTCGGATCGTTCCCGAACGAACGCCAAGGGGTGCTATCCTTGGCACATCAGCTACCAGAACCATGGTTCGCCATCGCCTGCTCGCACTTCTGCCCATCATCTCCACTTGTCCGATCCTTGCCCAGTGTTTACCCGGGGAAGTGGAGGTGTCCATCACGGTACATACTGATACGTATGGATACGAAACGTGGTGGCAACTGGTGCCCGGTGGCAACGCATGCGACGATGGGGCCATCTTCTCCGGCGGGAATCCGACCATGGGGTGCAACAGTGGTGGTACACAGGCCCAGGTGCAACAAGGCTACGGCAACAACCTGGCGATCACTGAAGGTCCGTGGTGCCTTATCGAAGGAGCGAACTACACGATCTACAGCATCGATGATTGGGGCGATAACTCAGCGGGCTTCGAGGTGATCGTGAACGGGGTGAGTTCGGAGTACTTCGACCAGGCCCCCGGTGCCACCAATGTGTACACGTTCACGGCGACCCAACCGGTTGAGCGCGATCTGAAGGTCGCATCCCTCACCACGTCCCTCTTCGCCAACGCGGGGGATCACATCGAGGTGAATGGTACGGTGAAGAACACGGGTTCCACCGCCGCCACGCAGGCGGTGTTGGAATGGTCCATTGATGGGGGGACGCCCGTTACCACGGAACTGACCGACCTGTCCATACTTCCCCAGGCCACCTTCGAATTCGTTCATCCCATCAGTTGGCAACCGATGGAGGCGGGGACGTACGAACTCACGGTGCATGTGGTATCCGTGAACGGCCAGGCGGATGAGAACCCGGCGAACGATGAACTGTCATCTTCGCACGTGATAAGTCCATCGATACCTGACATTACGGATCAATATCTCGATGTGCCGCCCGTCCTCACCGTTGTGGCCACCAGCGACCAGGACCTGCTCGTGCCGCGCGATCTGGACTTCCACCCAGACGCATCACGGAACCAGCTATGGGTGATCAACGAGGAGACGGAAGCCAACGGCGGGTCCACGGTCACCTTCTACGATGCGGGAGAACCGGGCATGACGCACCAGTGGCGCCACGACCCGAATGCATGGCATTTCATGAGCCTGCCCACCGGCATCGCCATGGGCGACAACAACAACTTCGCTACCTCACCAGGAGTATACGACGCCAACCACAACGGCGGTGATCCCTTCACGGGGCCCACGCTCTGGAGCGCGGACACCGCCATTTATGCGCACAACAGTTATGGTCCGCTCGGCAGCCATCTGGACATGTTGCACGTGAACGCCAGCAGCCAGGGCATCGCCCATGAGCGGTGGAACCGTTACTGGGTGGTCGACGGCAACCGGGGCGATATCGTGATGAACGACTTCCGCGTGGACCATGGCCCGGGCAACGATTACCATGGCAACGCGATCATCCGCCGCTACGCGGACATCACGATCACCAAGGATCCCAATGATCAAGTAGTGAGCCACAACGTGTTCGACAAGCGCAACGGCATGTTGTACGTGGTGGATTTCGGCGGTCAGCGCGTGCTGCGCATCAACACCACCACGGGAACGGTGAGCGGCCCGGGCAATTGGGGGCCATGGGAGACCTATGCCGAATACACGATGGTCACGGGCTACGATCACGAGGTCATCATCAGCGAAGGCCTGAGCGAGCCCGCCGGTATCGACCTCATAGGCGACCGGTTGATCGTGAGCGACCATGCGAACGGTGACATCATCATCTACGACGTTTCCGGTAGCGGCGCACCGGAACTGGGCCGGATCCACACGGGCACGCCGGGCATCATGGGTGTGAAGGTCGGGCCCGATGGGCGCATCTGGTATGTGAACGCCAGCACGCACGCATTGGTGCGTGTGGATCCGCAGGACCCCTCGGCTGTTGCTGAATACCAGCACCAGGAGGTCGTGCTGTTCCCGAACCCGGCGCAGGAGGTCGTCATGCTGAACGTGGATGCATGCACGTACGAAGTGCTCGATACGCAGGGACGGGTACTGCTCAGCGGGCGAGCCCTGTCGAGGAACACCGGTATCGATGTGTCCGCGCTCGCCAGCGGC
Source organism: Bacteroidota bacterium (assembly GCA_018267155.1). Lineage (GTDB taxonomy): Bacteria > Bacteroidota > Bacteroidia > Flavobacteriales_F > PHOS-HE28 > PHOS-HE28. Next base: position 43,004 of record JAFDZE010000039.1, read on the forward strand.
ACATACCCTGTCAGGGTGCGCGAGGGGAACGGGATCCGTACCACAAACCTGGTAGTTACCCGATGATGCGTTCTTTGGGCGCCGGCGTGCTGCTGGTAACTTGTTCCGCTTCCCCGGTTTGGGGCCAGCCCTGGCAGGTGTTCGATATGGTCACCGCCGGGCTGCCCAGCAACACCGTGCGTGCCATCGCCTTCGGCCCTGATGGCGATACCTGGGTGGGGACTGATTGGGGACTATGCCGCTATGACGGATCCACGTGGGTGCTCTACCAGGAGGGCACCAGCGGCTTGCCCGAGAACGATATCCGTGCGCTCGCCTTCGACCCGCAAGGAAGGCTGTGGATCGGGCTCTTTTCCCAAGGACTGGTGGTGAAGGACGGGGAGGACTGGCACCAGTACATGCCCGGAACCAGTCCCATGCCATCCGAACAGGTACACAACATCGTATTCGACCCGGTCGGCAACGGGTGGGTCTGCACCACCAACGGGCTGGCCCGTACCGACCTGGATGAATGGCGCATCTACAACAACACCGATACCAGTTATGCGGGGCTCATGTTGCCCGGGGTGAACATCAAGGACATTGTTGTGCGTGAGGACGGCCTCGCTTGCATCGGTACGCTCAATGCCGGCTTCGTCTACTTGACAGATACCGCTGTTCTGGTTTACAACTCATTCCAGAACCAGTTGCCGGACAACACGGCACTGGGGGTTGCGGTCGATAGCGATGGCGACCGATGGACAGCGTGCCCATACGGGGGCCTCGTGCGGTTCTCAGGGCCGTACAACAACGGGCTTTTCTTCCAGTTCGTCACCGAATTCACCGGGATCCCGTCAAACTCGCTCAGCGATATCGTCATCGATGCGGCCGACCGCAAGATCATCGCTACCCAGAATGCCGGACTCACGATCCTGGCTGCCGACAATAACACATGGACCACGTACAACACCGGCAATTCCGGCCTTCCGGATAATGACCTGATATGTGTGGAATTGGCTCCGGATGGTGCTATTTGGACAGGGACCAGCGAAGGAGGCGTGGCGCGATTCGATCCGGTGGCCGCCATGGACGATGACCGGTTGCTGCCCACACCTCAGGTATTCCCGAACCCCTTCGACCAGGATGTGACGGTCCACTGGTCCGTACATGACCGGATGTTCTGGAGCTTGAACGATGCTTCAGGGCGCTCGCTCGATCAGGGGTTTCACTTGACTGGCGATCCGTTCCACCTGTCACTTGGTCACCTCCAGCCCGGGGTGTACACCCTGAGCCTAACGGCAGGGGGGGGCAACAGCTCAATGCGGCTGATCAGGGTACCCGTGGGACGGAATTGAGGCATAACTTGACCATTGTCATTGCGGTTTCTAAATTTGGATCGCTCAACTCGGCAACTCAACTGACCGGGTACAAACTTCACATGGATCGATCTTCCGCATGGCGGATCCTTGGGATCTGCACGGGCTTAGCTGTTGCTCCCCTTCTGAACGGGCAGTGTACAACCTCCAACGGTACCGGCTGCCAGTGCGAGGAAGCGGGCCAGACCAATTGCGATCTGCTGCCCGATATCACCATCAGCTGGTACGCTTTGCAGAACTATTCCGGCGGCCCCAACGAGTATGCGCAGAACGATGCCAGCAATCCGGGGCGGCTGCGCGTCACCGGATCCACGCCGAACATCGGCCATGGAGCGCTCAACGTCCGCGGTGTGGACGCCCAGGGGAATCGCTGGTTCCTGTGCGGCACGGATACCATCTCCATCAACGACCCCAACAGCAGCCAGCAGTTCCAATGCCCCAACCAGCAGCAGACGGCCAAGCAATTGATCCTGCAACGGGTGTACCACAAGAACGGGGCGGCCATGACCTTTTATGAGCGGTTCGCCGGCACCATGACCTACCATCCCACCCACGGGCATAACCACGTGGACGATTGGGCCACCTTCACCTTGCGCATCCAAACGGCGGACCCCGATCCGCGCAACTGGCCCATTGTTGGTGAAGGTGCCAAGGTCGGCTTCTGCCTGATGGATTACTACAGCTGCGCCAACAGCAGCGCCAACGGCCACTGTCGCACATCACAGGAGTACCAAGGCGGCAGCCCGTTGAACCAGACCAGCCAGTTCCCCAACTACGGGCATGGGGGCGGCAGCTATAACTGCAGCCAGATCAGCCAGGGCATTTCCTCGGGTTACACCGATGTGTACAGCGAATCCTTGGATGGCATGTGGATCAACATTCCCCCGGGCACGTGCAACGGCAACTACTGGATCGTGATGGAAGTGGATCCTCACAACAACTTCCTGGAGGAGAACGATGGCAACAACTGGACCGCCGTCCCCTTCACGCTCACCCAGCAAGTGCCCGGCGGTGGCGATTTCGCGCAGATCTCGGCCGATGGGCCTACCTCCTTTTGCGAAGGTGGGAGCGTGCAACTCACGGCCAGCGCGGGGACCTCGCACCTTTGGAGCACGGGTGCCACCACCCAGAGCATCACGGTGACCACCCCGGGCGATTATTCATGCACCGTGACGGGCAATTGCGGTACGGACGCCACCCCGGTGGCCACCGTGGAAGTGGCGAACACACCACAACCGCAGGGCACCGGCGCCACCATCATGGGCTCCGGGTCCGCGCAGATCAGCGCTACGGGCACCGATGTGCACTGGTTCGATCAATCGGTCGGAGGGTCGGAGATGGGCAGTGGAAATATATTCCAGACACCGGTGATCAATACGACCACGCAGTACTGGGCCGAGAACAGGGCCGGGGTGGCAGGCTTGTCGGGGAACGTGGGTAAAACGGACAATACCGGTGGTGGTGGGAACAGCAGCGTGGAGCAATACCTCACGTTCGATGCGTTGGCCGCCTTCACCCTGAAGAGTGTGAAGGTGTATGCGCAGGGCGCTGGCAATCGCACCTTCCAAGTGCTCAGCAACGGCGGTGGACTCATCGCCCAGACCACGGTCAACGTGCCGAACGGCGAGTCACGCGTGAACCTGGATCTTGCGGTACCCCAAGGTGCCGGCATGCGTCTCTATGTCACCAGCACCATGCGGAATTTGTACCGGAGCAACGGTGGCGTCAGCTTCCCGTACACCATTGCGGACCTCGTGTCCATCACGGGGTCGAGCGCCGGGGCCAATTATTACTACTATGCATACGACTGGGAAGTGGAAGGCCAGTCGTTGGATTGCATCAGCCAGCGCACCCAGGTGACCGCCACGGTCATCAGCGGCGTACAGGTGAACGCGAAAGTGCGATTGGAAGGTCCGTTCGATGCGGGCTCGGGCCTCATGCGCGATGATCTGCGCATGGCGGGCCTGGTGCCGGTGGAGGAACCGTATACCGGAATGGGCTTCTCGCAAGTGGCGGGAGGGGGTGGTGAAAGCACCACGTCGGCCGTACTGGCGGTAACAGGGGATAATGCCATCGTCGATTGGGTACGGGTTGAGTTGCGCTCCGCAACCACACCGTCCAGTGTTGTGGCCACCCGCCAAGGCCTCTTGCAACGCGACGGCGATATCGTGGCCGCGGATGGCGTATCACCGCTGGTTTTCAACATCGGTGCAGGTACGTATCATGTAGCGGTCCGGCATCGCAATCATCTGGGTGTGATGACAGCCAACCCTTTGGTTATCAGCGGATCTCCTGTTGTGCTGGACCTGTCCAGTCCGGCGACGGCCACGTGGGGCACCAACGCCAGGAAAACGAACGGGGCCACCATGTTGCTTTGGGCGGGGAATGCCATGCCGGACGCGCAGATCAAGTACACCGGAAGCGGCAACGACCGCGATCCCATACTCCAACTGGTAGGAAGCGCGACCCCCACCGCCACCATGACGGGCTATAACGCCATGGATATCACCTTGGACGGGAGCACCAAGTACACCGGCTCCGGCAACGATCGCGACCCGATCCTGGTGAACGTGGGCAGCACCTTCCCGAACGCTGTTCGCGGTGAACAAATTCCTTGACAAGATTTGGCTCGAAACCACTTACCTTGCCCGCCCTTACCCGCAAACAGGAGAACTCCCTAACCAAAACCACATGAAGTACGGAAACACGAAGCGATGTCGGTCCCTGTTGCTGGGCCTGGCATTCACCCTTGGCGGAGGTCTGGCAACCGCCCAGTCCATTGATCCAGTTGTGGTCACTTCCATGGACATCGATCTGATACAGGTGCCCAACCAGAATCGGATGGCCGTGAAGATGAGGATCAACAACACGGACCCCGTTGGTTACGGGGGGATCGTGAATACCAGTTTCTACATCCGCTGGCTCACCAGTTCAGGCGCCACCTTGGGCCCCAGGGTGAATGCGTGTACGGATGGGTTCAACATTACCAACCTGACCCCGGTAACTGATTTTGGGGACGGGTACACCTACCGGTTCTACACCAGCGACAATACGGGTATGTATTGGGATCCGAACAACCACGACGACTGTCTCGTCCCCTGGTTCGCGGACGGTCAGTGGGTCACACTCTTCGAGATTCCTGTGAACAACGTGAGTAGCTGCGTGGAGTTCCAGATCACCAACGAAGGATTGGCCCAACAAGAAGGGCAGGAGTACTATGCCTCGGCTGGTGGGGTGGAACTGACCGGTACAGTGGAACCCACGGTTGTGCAACTGGGAAACTGCGTGGTCGTTGATTGCCCGGGTCTCGGCCTGAACATCGGCGACCCATGCTCCGATGGTGACGCCTGTACCACCGGTGATGCGGTGACGCCCAGCTGCGAGTGCGCTGGTACGTTCCAAGATGCCGATGGTGACTTGACGTGCGACGCCAACGACGGCTGCCCGAACGACCCGAACAAGGTTGCTGCCGGTGTGTGCGGCTGCGGCGTTGCTGATGTGGATGCAGACAGCGACGGCGTGTACACCTGCCAGGGCGATCTCTGCGACAACGATCCCCTGAAGACCACTCCGGGCGCTTGCGGCTGCGGCGTTCCTGACACCGATACCGACAACGATGGCACAGCCAACTGCAACGACGGCTGCCCGAACGACCCCAACAAGATCGCTGTCGGCATCTGCGGATGTGGCGTGGCGGATACGGATACCGATGCTGACGGCACGGCCGACTGCGTGGATCCCTGCCCTGCGCTGGCCAACTTGGAGAACGGTGATGCCTGCGACGATGGCAACCCGAACACCATTGGCGATGTGGTCACCAACTGCATCTGTGCTGGATCCCTGCCCGACGACTGCGAAGGTGTTCCCGGTGGCCCTGCCCAACCCGGCACGGGCTGCGACGATAACAATGCCTGCACGATCAACGACCTGTACGATCTGAATTGCAACTGCGCCGGTACCTTCCAGGACACCGACAGCGATGGCACTTGCGACGCCAACGACGGCTGCCCGAACGACCCGAACAAGATCGCTGCCGGCATCTGCGGTTGTGGCGTGGCGGATACGGATACCGATGCTGACGGCACGGCCGACTGCGTGGATCCCTGCCCAGCGCTGGCCAACTTGGAGAACGGTGATGCCTGCGATGACGGCAACCCGAACACCACGGGCGATGTGGTCACCAACTGCATCTGCGCCGGTACACTGGCCGACGACTGCGAAGGTGTTCCCGGAGGTCCCGCCCAGCCCGGTACTTCCTGCGACGACAACGATGCTTGCACGATCAACGATGTGTACGATGTGAACTGCAACTGCGCCGGTACCTTCCAGGACACCGACGGCGACCTGACCTGTGATGCCAACGACGGCTGCCCGAACGACCCCGACAAGATCGCTGCCGGCATCTGCGGTTGTGGCGTGGCGGACACGGATACCGATGCTGACGGCATGGCCGACTGCGTGGATCCCTGCCCAGCGCTGGCCAACTTGGAGAACGGTGATGCCTGCGACGACGGCAACCCGAACACCACGGGCGATGTGGTGACCAACTGCATCTGCGCCGGTACGCTGGCTAACGACTGTGAAGGTGTTCCCGGAGGTCCCGCCCAGCCCGGTACTTCCTGCGACGACAACGATGCCTGCACGATCAATGATCTGTACGATGTGAACTGCAACTGCGCCGGTACCTTCGAGGACACCGACGGCGATGGCACCTGCGATGCCAACGACGGCTGCCCGAACGACCCCGACAAGGTTGCTGCCGGCATCTGCGGTTGCGGCATTCCTGACACGGATACCGATGCTGACGGCACGGCCGACTGCGTGGATCCTTGCCCGACCTTGGCCAACTTGGTGAACGGTGATGCCTGCGACGATGGCAACCCGAACACCACGGGC
>JAFDZE010000003.1 GCA_018267155.1 Bacteroidota bacterium
TTTCGGTACACCGGGGCTCTACCAAGACGATTCTTTCAACCGGGTGCTGGTGGTGGATCCTGCCGATGGGCGCGTGCATTGGCGCGATGCGGCTACCCTGGGCGGCAGTGGGGCCTGCGACTGGCTGGTACAACCCTCGTATGATGTTAGCACGGCCTACATAGGACTCTCCAATCCGTGCCCCACTCAGGCGAACAACGTGGGCATCGGCGTGCAGGACCCGGCCGCGAAATTGGACGTGATGAAGGAGATCCCCGAGGGCATGGGTTTCACCGATATCGGTGTACGATCCGTGATGCGCATAACCGAGGGCGTGAAGCATGCATTCTCCGGAACCACCACGGGGACCGGCGGGGAGAACGTGGGTATCATCCTGAACTCGGACAACGCCGCACGGAACTGGGGGGTGGTTTCCTTCACCGGTAGCGGCGGATCGAACACCGGGGTCACCAGCGGCTTCTTCCAGGCCGATCGGGAAGGCCATGCAGGGAACGCTGTGGCGGTTTGGGGCCGCGTGGTGAACATGAGCGCCGTGGGTACTCCTTGGGCCGGCTACTTCGAGGGCATGGGTTTTCTGAGCAATGGACCCTGGGTGTATTCCGATGAAGAACTGAAGAGCGATATCCAGGACGTGCCCGGTGAGGCCTCCCTGGAACGGATCGTGGCCCTGGCCCCAAAATCCTACATCTTCAACACTGCGGAACACCCGGGCATGGGCATGCCCGACGGTTTGCAGTACGGCCTGCTCTCCCAGGATGTGGAGCAGATCTACCCGGCGCTGGTGAAACAGGTTGAACGCCCTGCGGTCATCGGGCCGGACGGTGAGGTGCAGGAAGAGCCGGTGAGCTTCAGAGCCATGAAGTACGAGGGATTGATCGCTGACCTGATCGGTGCGGTGAAGCACCAACAGGCCATGATCAACGCGATGCAGGAGCAGTTGAACGCATGCTGTTCCAATGATGGTGAGCAACGGGCGTTGCAAGGCGGCAATGGGGCCACGGCCTTGGAGACCGACCTGCGGATCGTTCCCAACCCGGTCGCCGACCGTACCGAGTTGCGCTATACCTTGGCCGTGGCCGGCCGTGTCCGGCTGGAGATCACGGATGGGACCGGTCGCGTCGTACTCACCCAGGAAGAGGGCTCGCGTGAGAGTGCCGCTTATGTCTACGGGTGGGATACCACGCTGCTCGCGCCCGGTACTTACCATTGCGCGCTGTACGTGAACGGTGAGCAACTGGTGAAGAAGGCGGTGAAGTTGAACAACCGATAGGCAGGAAGTGAACCAGCGCAAGGGTGCGAGGGTTGGACCCTCGCACCCTTGGCGCTTTCGCCCCGGACCGTGAACGCCCCGTAGGACACCTTGGCAGTCATCGATCCGAAGGCATGATCGTTGGGAGTGGTAGCCCACACCTGTTGAAACATCGCGCCCGGCAACCCTCCCTTGGGGAAGTACCTTCGCCGTGCGCCAGTTTGGCACAAGAAGACCCTGTAGATGAACGATCGCATCCCCCCGGACGGCCTGCTGCTGTCCTCTGAGCAGATCGAGAATGAGACTGAACTCATTCCCCTGATCACCGCTGAGGACGAAGAGCAGATGAACGCCGAGACCACCCCGCCCGAGCTGCCCATCCTGCCCCTGCGCAATACCGTGCTCTTCCCCGGCGTGGTGATCCCCATCACCGTGGGGCGCGACCGCAGCATCCGTTTGATCCAGGAGGTCTACCGTGGCAACAAGACACTCGGCGTGGCCAGCCAGAAGGACGGCACCATCGAGGATCCCCGTGTGGAGGACCTGAACAAGGTGGGCACCATCGCCACCATCATCCGCATGTTGCGCATGCCGGACGGCAGCACTACGGCCATCATCCAAGGCAAGAAGCGCTTCGAGATCATCGAAGTGGTGAAGACCGATCCCTACTTCACCGCGAGCGTGAAGGAATTCACCGAGCAGCGCCCCGCCAAGGGCGACAAGACCTTCGAGGCGCTGGTGAGCAGCTTGAAGGACCTGGCCATCCAGATCATCAAGGCCAGCCCGAACATCCCCACCGAGGCGGGCTTCGCCATCAAGAACATCGACTCGCCCAGCTTCCTGGTGAACTTCATCAGCAGCAACATGAACGCTGAGGTGGCCGAGAAGCAGAAGATGCTGGAGGTGGCCGATCTGCGCGAGCGCGCCAACCTGCTGTTGGCGTACCTGACCAAGGAGTTGCAGATGCTGGAGATGAAGAACGAGATCCAGAGCAAGGTGCGCACCGAGGTGGACCGTCAGCAGCGCGAGTACTTCCTGCACCAGCAGATCAAAACCATCCAGGATGAGCTGGGTGGCAACCCGATCGAGCAGGAACTGGAGGATATGCGGGCCCGCGCCGCCAAGAAGAAGTGGAACGAGAAGACGGCCGAGACCTTCGACAAGGAGATCAGCAAGCTCCAGCGCATGAATCCGGCCGGCGCGGAGTTCAGTGTGCAGTACAACTACGTGCAACTGCTGCTGGACCTGCCGTGGGGCGAGTACAGCACCGACAAGTTCGACCTGAAGAACTCCGCTGCCATCCTGGAACGCGACCACTTCGGCTTGGAGAAGGTGAAGGAGCGCATCATCGAGCACCTGGCCGTGCTGAAGCTGAAGGGCGACATGAAGGCCCCGATCATCTGCCTGTACGGGCCTCCCGGCGTGGGCAAGACGAGCCTCGGCAAGAGCATGGCCGAAGCCCTCGGCCGCAAGTACGTGCGCATGAGCCTGGGGGGGCTGCATGATGAGGCCGAGATCCGTGGTCACCGCAAGACCTACATCGGCGCCATGCCCGGACGGCTGATCCAGAGCCTGAAGAAGGCCGGCACCAGCAACCCGCTCTTCGTGTTGGACGAGATCGACAAGGTGGGCAAGGACTTCCACGGCGATCCCGCCAGTGCCCTGCTCGAAGTGCTGGATCCCGAGCAGAACCATGCTTTCCACGACAATTTCGTGGAGATCGACTACGACCTGAGCCGCGTGATGTTCGTGGCCACGGCCAACAGCCTCAGCACCATCCATCCGGCCCTGCGCGATCGCATGGAGATCATCGAGGTGAACGGCTATACGCTGGAAGAAAAACTGGAGATCGCCAAGCGCCATTTGATCCCCAAGCAACTGAAGGAAACCGCCGTGAAGGCGAAGCAGATCAAGTTCGGGCCGGGCCTGCTCGAAGCGATCGTGGAGGACTACACCGATGAGAGCGGTGTGCGCACCCTGGACAAACGCATCGCCAAGCTGATCCGCTATCGCGCGAAGCAGATCGCCATGCGCCAGAAACACGAGATCACCATCCAGAAGGAGGAACTCGTGAAGATCTTCGGGCCCAGCCACGCCCGCGACAAATACCAGGGCAACGATGTGGCCGGCGTGGTCACCGGCCTGGCCTGGACACCCACCGGAGGCGACATCCTCTTCATCGAAACCAGCATCACAAAAGGGGAGGGGAAGCTCACCCTCACCGGCAACCTCGGTGATGTGATGAAGGAAAGCGCCATGCTCGGCCTGGAATACCTGAAAGCCCACAGCGATATCATCGGTCTGGATGCGGACGTGTTCAAGCGCTGGAATGTTCACGTACACGTGCCCGAGGGCGCCACACCCAAGGACGGTCCATCAGCGGGCATCACCATGCTCACCAGCATCGCCAGCGCCTTCACCCAGCAGAAGGTGCGCAAGTTCGTGGCCATGACGGGTGAGATCACCCTGCGCGGCAAGGTGCTGCCGGTCGGTGGCATCAAGGAGAAGATCCTCGCCGCCAAACGGGCCGGCATCAAGGAGATCATCCTCAGCGCCGACAATCGCAAGGACATCGAGGACATCGACCTGCGCTACACCAAAGGCATGCGCTTCACGTACGTCACCGAGATGATCGAGGTGGTGAAACATGCGCTGCTGAAGGAGAAGGTGGAGAATGCGTTGAAGGTGGCCTGATCCCCCGTTCACGGGATCCGGTCCGGGAACCGCTCTCACTTGTGGCCGCAGGCCTTTTTTGCGGCTTGCAGCCGATCCCAATAGGCGTGCGCCGAATCCGGGTTGTTGGTACCCCATTGCCGCAGTACGTGATCCTTGCCGAGCCGAGCCAGGATACGCTTGAATTCGACCGGATCGCATGAACGGACGTAAGCCCGGAACCAGGCGTTCCGCATGGAGTCGAGTGCCGCATCGCTCATTGCGGCGTACGGGGATCTTTTGAGCATCTCCTGGACGATCCGTTGCCGTTCCTTCTGCTCGGTGCGTATGCTGTCGGCCACTTCGGAGGGGAGGCTGTCAAGGGCCTCATTGGCCTGCTCGGCCTCGTGTTCCACTTGTTCGGCCACCTCATGCGCCGATTCGTTCTTGATCGTGCTGATGTCCACCTCGTTGCCACCACCACAGGCGGCGCAGAAGGTGAGGATCAAGAGGAATGTCCGTGGAGGAAGCATGGCATTCATGTGCGTGCATAGATGAGGTCCCCTGGCGGGCGGGACAGGAACCGCCGCAATTGTGCGCGGGCGATCAGGAAGCAGGTGGCCAGGATCAACAACAAGGCGAGGTAGGGCCACGCGTTGCCCAACACGTCCACATGGGCGAGCAGACCGGAAGTTCCAGCGCCGGTGCCGCGCATGAGCGCCAGCACGCCTTGCATCACCAGCAGCGTGCCCATGGCCAGCGCGGCCGTGCGCAAGACCAGTTCCAGTACGATCCGGGTGTACCCGTTCCGGAGGAAGCGTTCTTCGATACCGAAGGCCAGGAAGGTGCCGATGTTCATCTGGATGCGTTCCAGGTGGTTCTTCAACGTGTTGTAAAGGAACAGCGTGATGGCCAGTGCGGCGAACAGGACCAGGGCACCGATGAGCGATGCCCCCAGTTTGGTCACCACCGCGAAGTTCTTTTTCGATTCGATGCGATCCAGGTCCAGTTCCACCTGCTGCTGCTGGAAGATGTCGCGCTGGAACGCGTCGATGCCGTCCAACCGGTCACCACGGAAGGTGACCGTGAGGTCGGTGAACGGCTCGCGTCCCGGCCGGTCCTCGGGCGCGGCACCGGGGGGATCGGGTCCCTTGAAGCGCGTGCGCAGCAGGATACGTGGCTCCAGTGCCGCCAGATCGCCTTCGGCCTCGTTCAACTTCTCCTGGAAGTAGCCGGGCCCATCCTCGAAGGTGAGCGCACGCTCCAAGGTGATCACGGCCTTCACGCGGTGGGTGGCCATGTCCGATGCCGACGCGATACGTATATCCCTGGCCTCTCGTATTATTCCGCGTAGTTGCGGTTCCCATTTCCCCGCGTTCGCTCCCAACTCTTTCTCATCGGTGCTCAACAGCACGGTCACCTCGTCCACATCGTCCGTGGCGATCGATCCTTCGGTCCCGTGATCCTCCAAGGCCCGCAGCAGGGCATGGTCACAACAGAGCTTGGCCCGCTCGGGCAGGGTCCGCGTTATGGCGACCACGCGCAAGGGGAAGGTGAACAGGCCGGTGCTCACCAGCAGCTTCCGCCCGCGCAGATCGGCGGTATCGAGCCCGAGGTCGTCCAGCAGGGGCAGGCCGATGATCACACCATCGGTGTATGTTTCAGGCGCGTCCAGACGCCCACTGAGGTCGGCCACCAGGTTGCCAGGGCCGACAATGCGCTCCAGCAGGGCCCGGTCGTGCCCGAAGGAGAAGCTGCGCACATAGACGAACAGATCCTGCCGGGCGCTGGGCGAGAAGACCCGCCAGCTCGCCGTACGGTCGCCGGAACTGGCCTCGACCCCGAAGGCCCCCGTGGCCGCACAACTGTCCAGATAGGCCTTGATGTGCGCGTACCGGTCCTGATAGCGGCCGTTCTGTACGGGAATGGAGATGGTGGTGGTGAAGGGGTCCTCCATGCGCTCCCGCAAATGGTCCAACGCGGCCTTGCCGAATACGATGGCGAGCAGTGAACAAAGCAGGATGGCGTACAAGGCCCAGAAAACGGATGAACGCTGACCCTTGATGGCCGCATACTCACGCCGGATGAAAAGGCGCGCGGCGGCCGCGGGCATCCCCGGGGAGCTCTTGGCCGCGCTCATGATGCGACAGGGCGTTTGCGCACGGTGATCGCAGCCGGTCCTTCGCCACGAGGTTCGATGGCGAGCACCAGGTCGCCGAAGGTCTCGGCCAGGTCCAGATGGTGCGTTACGATCACCGCGGTCCGGCCGCGCTCCGCCAGATGCGCTTTCAGCACGGAGAACAGGGCTACTGAGTTGTCGGGATCAAGGTTGCCCGTGGGCTCATCGGCCAGCAGGATGGAGAAGTCCTTTACCAGGGCACGGATGAAGGCGATGCGCTGCTTCTGTCCACCCGACACCGCATGCGCGGGTTTGTCCAGCACGTTCCGGGGCAGGCGCATCGCATCCAACAGCACGGCCAGCCGGTCCTCCAGCGCCCCATCGGCCCCGGTGCCATGCGCCGCCACCCGGATGTTCTCGCCGATGGTGAAGTTGGGCATCAGGTTGGTGCTCTGGAAAATGAAGCTGAACCGCTCCCGGCGGATGGCTGCCAGGCGCTCGCGACCGGTGGCCCACAGGGTGCGCGGGTCCAGGTCCTCCCCCTCGATAGCGAAGGCCGCTTCGGGGCCGGTCGTGGACAGGAAGGTGTCGGACATCAGGCCGATGGTCTCCAGCAAGGTGCTCTTGCCCGTGCCCGAGGGACCGATCACGCAGGTGACTTTTCCGGGCGGGATGTCCAGGACCCCGCTTTCCAGCACGGCCCGGCCCCCATATCCCAGCACGAGATCGCGCAAGCGGAAGGCCGGTACCATGGCTCAATTGAATACGTACTCGATGGGCACCCAGTAGAACTTGTTGTGCCCCTCGGGTGCTTCGTAGTAGTATTTCTGGTCGCGCAGGGAGGTGAGTTCCTTCACGCTCTGCTGCACCAGCTGCTGGTACTTCCTCATCTGGTCGGGTGCGGGGCGTTTGCCGTTCTCGATGTCCTGGACGGTGAGGTCGCCGAAGATCTCCGTGCGAGCGAAGGGCTTCACCATGCCGCTCAGGTCCTGGATACCGTGCAGGCGCTCCAGCAGGTCCTCCACTTTTATCGTTGCCTTGGTGTAACCGCTTCCCAGCACGCCTTCGGCTTTCTTCATCCAGTATTCACGGAAGGCCATGGCCACCATGGCCGGGTCGCCGGCGTCGAGTTTCTGGTTCAGGTCCGTGAGGTCCCTGAGTTGGTCGTTCAGTTTGCTCTCCTCGTAGAACAGCACGTACCGGAAGATCGGGTGCGTGAGCCCCCCCGCCTTGTACACCGTGCGGCTATCCACGAACATGTGTACCTTTTCCTTGCTCAGGATGGCACGGACGGCATCGTGCTCGCTCGGATCGATGCCATCGAGCAGCACGTCCATCGCAGCGCTGTTCGTCAGGTCCCCGGCGCGCTCCGAGAGCGGCGAGTCGTTCTGGAACAATTGATCCAACTCGGTGACCAGTTTTTGGGCCAGCAGGAGGCACGAATCAATGTTGAGCCTGATCGATGCGGCCAGCGTGTTGTTGCTGTTCTTGTCCGGCAGCATCGTGGTCTTCATCAGCCAGCTGCCCATGTGGTCCATACGGATCACGGAAAGGCCCCCTTGACGCGTCTCCACCGCCCTCGCCGATTCCACATCGCGGCCGGTCTCGGCCATGCTCATGCCGCCGCCGAACGAGTTTTTGATGCGATTGGCCATGTTCTGCATCATTTCTTCCAGTCCCTCATACAGGCGCTCGCGTTCGCGTTGCGGGACCTTGGCGGGGTCGTCCCAACCCACATACCCGAGGTAGTGTACGGGCTTGTTGATGCTCAGCAGATCGGACACATCGGTGGGCTCCACCCGGGTGCCGCCATTGGCCTTGGCCGATACGAAGAACGGATTGCCCGCCAGGACATCGGGCCGGGCCCCGATATGGACGATGATGTTGGTCTCATTGTCCTGGCAGAACCCGATGGCGCGTTTCAGGGCGTAATGCACGGCCCGCTGACCGCTGGGATCGCCCGAATTGCGGGGAACCACCGACGCCAAGCGGGCACCGAACTGACCTGCATTGCTCAACGGACCGATGGTCTCGCAATAGTTGCTCTCCGGATCGGCCGCCTCGTTCATGTCGGCGAATTCGTTGCGATAGATCACGGCGCTGTATTCGATGGACATGGTACTGCCGGCCCGGGCGAGCTTGTCCACCACGGTGGTGGCCGCCGCGCGGAACTGCTCGGTGCCCAGCCCGCCGTCCAGCACGAACACCAGGTTCACATCGTTCATGCGCTCTTTGCGCCGTTGCCGCACCTGGTCCAGTTCGTGGTACCGTTCAGGGGCGTATTCCTCCAGCTGGCCCGAACTGGATGGTGTGAAATATCCGGAAACACCGGTAAGGAAACGGCAGTTGTCCGGGCCCATGCCCGTGTTGCTCGCCAGCAGGACCGGGTAGCGGAACAGCTTCCCATCGATACGCGGATACCGCTCCGGATCCAATCCCATGGCGGGATCGCGGGCCGTGTTGTCGGCTACACCACGACCCGTGCCGTCCTGCAGGTAGCGTTCAAGCCCGGCCTTGTCGCCTTGCAGGAACAGTTTCGCCCGGATGTTCTTCTCCCTTCGCTCGGCGATGGCCGCCGGGTCGAAGTTGGGCTCCAGGCAAAGGCGTGTCTCCCAGGTTTTCACTCGCGAACCATGGATCCATCCCAACAGGCCGAGGCCTTCCCCGCCGCTGATCTGGATCTCGTCGCTTACCAGGAAATAGGCGTCGCCGCTCGAGGGGTCCACATACTCCTTGTACACGAAGAGCACATCGTAGATGAATTGCTCCTTGATCTTCGTGGCCTTTGCCGAGGGTGCGGCGAGCACCTCGTACCGTTCCTTCTTGCTGGGGTCCTGAACGAGGGCACGACCCGCCTTGGTGGTGTTCACCACGAACGCCTTCAATTCGATCCCCGTGGCGTGGTCGCCCAAGGGAGTGTTCCACAGCACCAGGTCGCGTTTATGGCACCAGTGCTGGGCCGGCCCCGTGCTCTCTTCGCTCACCAGTACCCACGGGCCTTTCTCCTTGTACACGTACAGGCGGGTGCTCAACTTGGGCAGCCGCCGGGTTTCCTTGCCTTCGGGTGCGTCGAACAACGCCACGTTCTCCCGATCGGTGAATACCCGCCAGAGCCCGCCCCCTTTGCCCGGCTTGGTGGCTTTGATCAGGGTGTAGTCCGGTTGCGGTGCACGGTCCTCGTCCATGAACATGTGCTCGGCCGTGTTGTACCGAACGTTCATCCACACTTCCGGTAGGTTGAGCGGGCTCTTCTGTGCCTGGCTGGCCATTGAGCTTACCAGCAGGATGCCGATCAGAATTCGTTCGAGTTGCTTCATCGTCTTAGAGCCGGATACCCATGGTTATGCCAACGAACAGGCGGTAGCGGGAGGAGGTGAGCGAGCCCAGTCTGGGCCGTTCCTTGTCGTCGGGATGTGTGAACCACCGGTGGTCCAGAACGACGCCGGAATTCCGGGCCATGCCATCCCACTGGGCCCGCACGCCGACCAGGTAGCGCGGTTCGCCGTTCTTGTGGATGATGAGTGCGGGCTGGAGCGCGAACCCCAGGCTTCCGCGTTGACCGGCATCCAGGTCGTCCAGCGCCTCGGTCCGGTCGGTATAGAAGTCGATACGTTCCCCGGTGGCGGCATCCACTACGGCGGCAGCGGGGGAGGTGTAGGTCAGGATCGTACCGCCCGTGGCATCCATCAACTCCGAATTGATGCGCTGGTTGGTCCCCGTCTGGTCCATGGTGTAGTGGCCGCTCGTGTTCCGCAGTACGGCGTAGCTGTAGTTCACTTCCGCCTCCAACGCGAATTCGAGTTTGCTGCCCATGGCGGTTCGCTTGCTGATGCCGAGCGGAATGGTGAGCAGGGTGGAGCGGGTGGCCTCGGTGAGGTCGTAGATGCGCTGGCCCACGTCGATGGTGGGGGCAAGGTCGACCGGTTGGTCGTGCGCACCGAGGGCGCTGGTATGAATGATCCCCACCTGTTCATAGCGCAGCCCTTCGGCGGTGAGTTTTTCCGTACGCATGGAGGCGCGCAGCCCGGTCTTCAGCCAGACGTTGGCCTTATTGGTACGGCTGAACGGGTTGAAATACCAGCTGACACCGATACCCAGGGTGTTCGCCGCAACTTCCGGCGCGAAGTCCTTCTGGTCAGCGAAGGTCGGATCACCCATGCCCATCACACCGGAGATGTCCACGAAGAGTTGGGCCTCCCGGGCCTTCTCCGCCTCTATGGAGCGGATGGAGAACCGGCCGTCCAGATAGCGCACCAGGACCATGTGATGCACGGTGAAGGGCTTGCTGAGGTAGGGTGCGGAACTCTTGCCCGACACTGGTATTGTTTTGGTCAGCGGGATCCTCCATTCGTATTCGGCGCGGTCCAGTTTCCGCATCGTGATGTGCTTCTGGTCGATCCGGTGCACGAACGCGAAGCCATCCGGATAGGCGTCTTCCACCAGGAACGCGTATCGTTCGGTCGCGAGCGGCTGGTCGCGTTGCTCGCAGATGTCGCAGGCTACCCGCGAGGATTCATCGGTGAAGGCATTGGTGAATTCCTGCGCGCGCGTGCCCACCTGGCGCAGGTCGTTCAGGTTCTTCTCCAGGAAGGCGATCGCCTTGGGCAGCAGTGTGTCCCCGAGTGTTCCCTGTGCCCGGACCTCGCGACCGGCCAAAATGCCCACCAGGAGGGCGACCGTGATCCGGACTTTCATTGCACGATCAGTTTGATGCTCTGAGGTCGTCCATCGATCCAGGCCCGAAGTACCCATGGCCCACGCGACAAGCCGCCTTCGAGCGTGCTGCCCAGGTCATATCCGGACGATGGCAACCTGGCGGAGGATCGGATGCGCCCTTGAAGGTCAAGGATCTCCACGAGCACCGGATCATCAGATCCCGTTCGGAAGGGAGCGATCCACAGCGGGCCTCCAGCCCACGGGTTCGGGTCCACGCGCAATTCGGGTACGGTGGCCATTTGCGGCTCCGGGCAGATGCGGGCCAGCGACAGGGAGTCGGCACAGCGGATCGTGGTGCTCCAACACTCACCATCGATGCTGGTCCGGGCCACGTACGGATGATCCTCGCAGGCATGGATGAGACCCGGGTCGAACAAGGTCTGGTCCGTCCCACCCTCCACGGGATCGAACACGTTCCCCAGCAATGTGCCCCATTGGAACCATCGTGCGGTCGGATCCAGGACCGCCAGCCCGTGCGGTTCGAAGAAAACGATCCCCTTGGGGCAGGATGCCGGTGCGGGCGAAATGCCGATGTTGGCGAAGAATGAGCTCGAACAACCCGTTGTTTGATCCAGTACGGTGATCGCCAGCGTCCCGTTCGCCTCCGTGTCGGACGCATTGTGCCATTGCACGGTGGCCATGGTGTCCTGCTCGCTCTCGAAGGTGCAGCTGTCGCACACCCATTGGTACTGCAATGCCGGTTCGGCCCCGGGCAGGCTGATGTCCATCCATTGCCCATCGCAAGCGGTATGGAGGCCTACGCCCCATACGAGCGGTTCCGGTGGTGCCTGGTTGTTCGTCACCTCCACGCTCGCGCTGGCCGCGGAACAAGGTGCGTTCCCGCTGACGGTATAGGTATATGTTCCGGAAGGGCGGGCCGCCGGATCATACACACCATCGAACTCGACCCCGCCCTGGTCGGTCCACGTGCCTCCGGGATCATGCACGCCCAAGAGGGGGGCCAGGTCCACCGCCGTGCCATTGGAGCAGGTCGTGAGGGAACTGTCCGAACCTGCGTTGGGAGAATTCAGGACCGTGATGGTGAATTCGCAGGAGTCGGAGCACGAATTGTACCTGTACCTGATGCTGTATTCCCCGGCCAGCGTGTCCGGGTCGAAAGTGGTGATCGATGTGCCGTTCAGGAGGTAGGTGCCACCTTCGGGCAGTGCCCCGGCAAGTACATGGGGTGCGCCATTCGAGCAAAGCGCCAGATCGGCGGGGCAGGTCACGACCTCCACACCCGTAACATTGACCTGTACGGTATCACTGGCCGCAACCGGGCATCCGGCCGTACTGTCCGTGACCCAAACAGCGCCGGCGGTGGACACCGATATGGAGGACGACGTTTCGCCCGTGCTCCACAGTGGTGATGTCGCGGTAGTGGTCAGCACAATGTCGTCACCTGCGCACAATTGTGCCGGTCCGGAAGGATCGATGGCCGGCTGGTCCGGCGGTTGGTTCACCGTGACCGTGAATGTGGCCGTGGCGGTACAAGGGCCTGTGCTGCCGGTTACCGTGTACGTGGTGGTCGAACCTGGCGTCGCCACCACTTCGGGGCCCGTGTCGGGGTCGACGCTGAGCGTGGGTTCCCATGCGTACGCATCCGCACCGCTGGCAACAAGCGTGTCACTGGCCGTTCCACAATACGGCCCTCCCTGGCCGGCGATGGTCACCGTGATCGGTGAAACGACCGTCACTTCGGCCGAGTCGGCGGCTATGGTATCGCTTGCGCAGAAGAGCACGCAACGGTAGTGGATATCCGTATCCGGGGATACCTGCAGCGTATCATCCGTTGCTCCGGCAATATCCGACCATGCACCGGGTACGCCTTCCTGCCATTGCAGGCTGTCCACATCGGCTCCGGCTTCCGACAGGATGAATTCCAAAGTCTGGCCGTCACAGACCGAGGTGTCCGATGGTGCAACGATACCGGTACACTGCCCCCGCGCCGAACAAGCGATCCAGATCATCAGCAAGGTCAGGATGTGTCGCATGTGGCTCCACTGTTACTGTGCGGCCCGGAAGACCACGTCGAAGAGACAGGTGGACGTATCGCTGGTGAACTGGATGGCGCCTTTCCCCACCAGGCGCCCTCCTTGTTCGTCCACTACGCCGAATCGGTTGCCTTGGATGGGGAAATAGCCCATGGTCCCGATGACAGGTTTGATACTGATCCGGTATTTGACCCCTTCGAACATCACCGGCATATTGGCGATCGGATGGGAGGTGGCCTTCTCCCGATCGAAACCGCATACGAATGGACGGTTGAACTCCACCGGGGGTGTCCGCTCAGGGGATATGCACTTGATCGTGATCTGCCCTTTGCCGCCGGTCGGCTGTGTATAGTACGAGAACCGGTCCAGCACGCAATTGACCGGTGGGGTGAACAGGAATGCGACCTCCGAATCCCTGTAGTCCGTGATCTTTTTACGATCCTGTGATTCGATCTCCATGCGGAGCCTGCCGGTGAAGCGGACATCCTCCCTGCCGAAAGCGGCGTTGGGAGCGGGCGGGGGTGGGGCCCGTCGGGGAGGCGGTGCACTCCGCCGCTTCTTCCGGACCACCACTTCTTTCCTGGGCAGGTCCGGGTCGGGCTTGACCGGGGCGGGTGCGCTCACCAGGAAATGCCATGTGGTATCTTTTTCCAGTCCTGACCCGAACTGCACACGTACGTTGGCGGAGTACGCGCCCGCCTTGACGGGTCGCCACGTGAAGTTGGGCTCGTTCCATGTGGTGTCCGTGCTGTCGCCCGTGATGTGCCACAGGGTCCCGTCCTTGAGCGCACCGGTGGAATAGTCGCCGAACTCCATCTCGTCGCCTACCACCGGGTACGCATCGGGCCATTCAATGTCGAACCGCTCACCATCCACCACCACGAAGGTGTCCCGAGCGATCACCCGCATGTGCCTGAAACTGTTCACCACGTAACGCCCGGTGTCCGGAAAGACTTGGCGCAGCACACGAACGTCGCTGATGAACCTGCGTTCGCCGGAACGATCCTCGATCGACCAGAACAGCGAATCGTTCAAGTCATACCGTGAACCATCCGCCACGCGCAAGTCGTACGTGACCAGGCGTTGCAACGTATCCATAACATCCGATGCCTCATCGACGGGCTTCGCCAAAATGGAACCCGGAGGCTCAGGCAATGTGGCCAACAGTCCCAACGAACCGATAGCGAAGGTGCCTATCAGTGTGGTGATAATGGCGTTCTCCATTCTTTCCACCCGGTCTACTTGACCTGGTTGTACCTGGTCTCGAACTCGTCACGCTCGGTCTTGGCCTTGTCCAGATCCTTCTTCATCTCCGAAAGCTCCTCATTTTTCTTGGCAACTTCCTCTGCTGCCTCGATGTAGGCGTTCTGAAGGTTCGTCGCGACAGATTCCAAGGCCTTGGTGATGCTGATCAATGTCGAATCGCTTTCCCGGGACTCGTTCTCGAAATTCTCGAGATCGCTTTTGACCTTCCCGATATGATCGGTCAAGGTCCCGTTGTCGTTGAAGTCCAGTTTGGCCATTGTGCCGCTCTTGGTCACCACGTAGTCCTTCAGGCCACCTGTGCTTCTTTCGAGCTTGATCAATTGCTCCCTGTACTTGGCGGCCACGGCACCATCAGCACGCTTGGTCTCGTACTGTGACCGGAGGAACTCGTTCTCCACATGGTCCACCCGACCGAACAACCAGGTGAGGAGGATGAACGGCGCAATGGCGAGGAGGAAGAGGGCCAGGAAGCGGAAGAATTGTACGCGCCGTTCGCGGGTGTTCAGTGGTCTCATGGATCAATTCGCGGATCAGCGAATATAACAGCCGGTCAGAAACGGACTCTGCCATACCGTGGTGACCGGCAGGGCCGTACGCACAGGCGCCAGTTACGTGATCGGCACCGCCGAAGGCTCGTTCGGACCTTCGTTCCCAAAGGCCCGTGGCGATCTTGGCAGCATGTTCATCCATACCTGATCCGTATTGAGTCATGAGCCTGCCAGCAGCCCGCGTGGGTGATATGCATATCTGCCCGATGGTGACCCCCGCTGCGGTTCCTGTGCCGCACGTGGGCGGTCCCATCCTGCCGCCCGGCACCCCTGTGGTATTGATCGGTGGGATGCCCGCTGCCACCATGGGCGACATGTGTACCTGCGTTGGTCCGCCCGATGTGATCGCCATGGGTGCGGCAACCGTGCTGATCAGCGGTCGTCCGGCCGCGCGCATGAGCGATACCACCATGCACGGCGGTACCGTGGCGCTGGGCTTTCCCACCGTACTGATCGGAGGGGCCGGAACCGCCAGTGTTACGCCCCCGGGACCCACGACCATGCTGGGGGCGCTCTGGCAGTACGTCAAGAACATTTTCGACCCACCCACGGATGATCCCCGGGCACCAGCCAACATCGTGGCCCAAGTGAACCCCTTGGATGGTGGCATCAATTGTGGTCACATCATCGATGCGGTGATCGCCCGGCTCGATGGATCCAGCCCGTACGCCATCACCGCCACCACGCAACGGGATGGTTCCTGGGAGGAGATCGAGACTCGCCACGGCACCACGTTCACCTGGGGCAAAAGCTTCCAGCAGGTGTATGCCGAGGTGAAGGCCGGCGGGCCCGGCACCACGCACATTGTGGGCATGGCCGGCAAGAAGGAGGCCCATGTGGTGGTGATCACCAACCACAACGGTACCCCCGTGATCCTGGAAGGGCAGGGCGGTGGGGCCGTCATCGATTCGGCCGACGAGGCCGCCGCCCGATATGATCCCGGTTTCTATGGCGATGGTTTCACCGTAGGTTCAGCCCCGCTTTGACGCATGATCACCGTTGAACAGGCCCGTGACATCGCCCTGGCCGAACTGGCCCGGGCCCTGCCCAAGTACGACTTCGTCCTGCTGGACGACGAGACCGTGACCATGCCCTACGGATGGATCTTCTGGTACAACACCCGGAAATACCTGGAAACAGGGGACATCATGGCGTCCACCCCCGGCAATGCGCCCTTCGTGGTGGAACGTTCCGATGGCCGCATACACTACCTGCCCACCGGGGTCCCATTCCCCGAGGCCTTGCGCAAGGTGGAACGCATCATCGAAGCCCGCTGAACCCGATCATCATTCCGTTCGCGATGAGCGGTATCCGGCAATTGTCTTATCTTCGGGCGATCAGGTCCCGTACAGTTCCCACGTGAACGACATCCATTTCGTCATGCTCGATGCCGCGCGGATGCACGGCGACATCTACCAGGCCAGGGAGATGAATCCCGAGCATATCTGCCTGTATGAAGGGGATAGTGCGCAATTCCTGGGTGCGGTGGCCCCCTGGTTGTTCAGCTTCCAACCCGGGACGGATTTCGCCACGTGGACGGCACGCCATGGACGGGGCAACAGTTGGGGCGTATTCTTCCGGTCTTCTGCCGACCCGCAGCGTATCTATCAGCACTTGCGGAAATTCCTGGTGGTGAGGGGTGAGGATGGCAAAGAAATGTTCTTCCGCTACTACGACCCGCGGGTGATGCGCGTGTTCCTGCCCACCTGCGATGAGGCGCAGTTGAAGGAGTTCTTCGGCCCGATCCAGGCTTTCCTCGTTGAAAATGATCAAGGACTCCTGGTTGAATATGCACTGGAGGAAGGTCGCTTGGGCTACACCGAAACAGGGCTGGACCTCCTGCGCTATTTCAACGTGCAGGAACTGCCACCACCGCAACCGGTACCGCTTGAACAGGTGGGTACGCCTTCGGCCCCGGAACCTCCCGCTCCGCTACCCCCGCCCCAACAACCCTCCCAACGACGTTCGGTGGATACCTCCAACGAGCCCTCGTCCTGGGATTTCGGGTATTGATCCGAGAGTTGACCCAGGACCACACGGATCGGCCCCAGGCTGGTCAGCACGGTGAGTGCTCAAAAATTCGGGTGGGCCAGGGACCGGTCCAGAAGCGGTGATCAGCGTGATCCCGCGATCAGTGCCCGGTGCATTTCCCGGTGGATCGCGCTCCTCGTAGTGGAGTTCCGGTCCGCGTTCCGATACTTTTGATCTCCCTGTCCAACCCATCCCACATGAAGTTGCTCCGTATTCCGCTCCTGCTCACCTCCATGTGTTGCGCTGCGATGCTGCATGCCCAACACCTGATCCCGCAACGTATTTCCGCCCTTCGCACCGCGGGCACCGCGTTCGCGCCTGTGTCCCTGCTGTCGCGCGAAGCCGCCAACCCGCAGAACACCGCATTGTGGCGAGGCGCCTGCCGTACCGCCGATGTCCTGCGGTACAATGCCGAAGCCGCCAGCGCCCTGATCGCCGCGCCTCCCATGTTCATCAGCATCGCCATCCCCACTTCCGGCGGGACCCTCCATCTGGATCTGGAGCGCGCACAAGTGTTGGCCGATGGTTTCACCGTGCGCCGTGCGAGCGACGGATGCACCGTGGAGGCCCCGGCCGCTGTGCATTATCGGGGCATGGTCCAAGGCGACCCTTCGTCCGTGGTAGCCATCAGTGTCTTTCCCGACCACCTGATGGGCCTGATCGCCGACGGTTCAGGTGAGCGCATCATCGGTCCGTTCGAACAGGGACCGCGCGGCCTGCTTGTGCTCTACCACGAACGCGATCTGCTGGGCGACCTCAACTTCGCCTGTGCCACCCGCGAAGGGGAGGCCCGCCGCCCGGACACACGGCCCGACCTTTCGGAGGGGGAGCGTTCCACACGTTGCGTGCGTATGTACTGGGAAGCGGCCTACGACATCTTCCAGAACAAGGGGAGCGTGGCGGCCACCGTCACATACATCACCGGGCTTTTCAACCAGAGCGCCACCCTCTTCGCCAACGACGGCGTGCAGGTGAGCCTCTTGGAGACCTTCGTGTGGGACGTGGCCAGCCCGTACAACGCCACCAGCAGCGGTGGACGCTTGAGCCAGTTCGGCACCGAGCGCACCAGCTTCAACGGCGACCTGGCCCACTTGCTGGATTATGCCAACTACGGCGGCGTGGCGTGGTTGTCCTCGCTGTGCTCCAGCACAAGTTCGCGCATGGCGTACAGCGGCATCGACGCCAGCTTCAACAACGTGCCCACCTACAGTTGGAGCACCATGGTGGTGACGCACGAGGCGGGTCACAACATGGGCAGCAACCATACTCATGCTTGCGTATGGAATGGGAACGGCACGGCCATTGACGGGTGCGGTCCTCAGGCCGGTTACACGGAGGGGTCTTGCCCACAGGCCCCGCTGCCTCCGGGAGGGGGAACCATCATGAGCTATTGCCACCTGATCGGCGGAACGGGGATCAATTTGAGCTTCGGTTTCGGTCCCCAGCCGGCCGCGGTCATCGTGGACGAGGTGAACGGCTCGGGATGCTTGCTGGTCTGCGGCTCAACGTGCGATGCGCCCGGTCTGCGCTACGTGAACCCGCTCGGCCCTGTGACCGCCACGCTCCACTGGGCCAATACCGGTGCGGTGAGCTATACCCTGCGCTGGAAAGCCCAATCGAGTGGAACTTGGAACACGGTTGCCGGGCTGACGGTGACCAACCATTCGCTGAGCGGATTGACCCAAAGCACCGCATACGAGTTCCAAGTGATGGCCGTGTGCGCGTCCGGACAGTCGGCCTACTCGTCCAGTACCGCCTTCACCACACCCGCTCCCTGCCCCGATACGCTTGAACCCAACAACACGCAGGCTACCGCCGCGGCGATCACCCTGCCCACCAACATCAGCGCGCTCATCGCCACCGCAAGCGACCAGGACCACTACGGCTTCACCCTCGCAGCGGCCAGCATGGTGTACCTCAACCTGGGTGGCCTGCCGGCCGACTACGACCTCTACCTGCTCAACAGCGGTGGGAGCACGGTGGCCAGTTCGGCGAATGCGGGCACCACCAATGAGTACATCAGTTTCAGCGCTTCGGCGGGCAGCTACACCATCCGCGTGTCGGGTTGGAATGGAGCGTTCGATGGTCTGCAATGCTACTCGCTCTTCGCGAACGCGTACGCCAGCAATGGATGCCAGTCGCCCACGTGGGTGGAGTCGTCGAACATCACGTACGATGGCGCCACGCTCTCCTGGGCCGTGCCGGGTGGCGTTTCAAGCTTCGACCTGCGCTGGAAACCCTCAGCCGGTCAGACATGGACCACGGTCACGGGTATCTCCACGAACAGCTATCTCCTCACCGGCCTCGCCCCGGAAACGAGTTACGATGTGCAAGTGCGCTCCGTATGCCAAGGGTCGGAACCCGGCAACTGGTCGGAGCCACACACCTTCACCACAACCACCGCACCATGCGAAGTGGCCCCGCCCATCCTCGTTTCCGTAAAACTTTTCCTGGAAGGTCCGTTCAACACCGGAACGGGGCTGATGAGCGATGCGCTGCGCAACTCGGGCCTGCTGCCCTTGTCGGAGCCGTACACCGCGCTGGGACTGCCGGTTACCGGGCCGTTCACGTCCACCACGAACGCGGTGTTCTCCGTTACGGGCAACAATGCCATTACCGACTGGGTGCTGGTGGAACTGCGCGATGCCGCGACCGGAGCCACCGTGATCGAGCGCAAAGCCGCACTGGTGCAGCGCGATGGCGATGTGGTCGCGCTCAATGGCGAAAGTCCGCTGGGCTTCTGCACGACGGCCGGAACCTATCGGGTGGCCGTCCGGCACCGCAACCATTTGGGCGTGATGACGGGCCAGGGTATCGTTCTGGGCAACACACCCACGGGTATCGACCTCACTTCCGCGGCCACGGGGACATACGGCACCAACGCGCGCAAGGCGAGCGGATCCGTACGCCTGCTCTGGGCGGGAAACAGTACCGGTGATGTGCAGGTGAAATACACCGGGCCCAGCAACGATCGTGACCCCATCCTGCTGGCCGTGGGCAGCACCACGCCCAACGCCAGTGTGAGCGGCTATCTGCGCACCGATGTGAACATGGATGGTGTGGCCAAGTACACCGGCAGCGGCAACGACCGCGACCCCATCCTCTTGAATGTGGGCAACACCACACCCAACGCCACCCGGCAGGAGCAGCTTCCTTGAAGCGACGAACAGTTCAGGAGTTCACGATCGTTGAGTGACGGCCGTGCATCTTTGCGGCGATGAAACACACGTCTTTCGCCATCCTTCCGATCGCCCTCGCCGTGGCCTGTGGCGCACCGGAGTAAAAAGCCGAACACACCGTGGACACCGCCACCGCAAACCCTCTTGCCGCCAAGAGCACCCTCGTGTTCCAAGCGCCCCTGTTCAACCTGATCAAGGACTCCGACTACGAGCCCGCCATTGAAGCGGGAATGAAGAAGCAACTGGAGGAGGTCCGCGTCATTGTCGAGAACAAGGAGGCACCGAGCTTCGAGAACACCATCGTGGCGATGGAGAAGAGCGGGCAGGATCTGACCCGTGCGGCGAAGATCTTCTTCGGCCTCACCGGCAGCGCCACCAACGATACCCTCCAGGCCGTGAAGGCCCGCCTGGCCCCGAAACTCACAGCCCACGGCGATGCCATCACCATGAACGACGCGCTCTTCCAGCGGGTGAAAGCCGTGCATGATGGCCTTGCCACCGACAGCATGGATCCAGTGCGGACCCGCTTGGTCGAGCGCTATTTCACCCGCTTCAAACGCGCCGGAGCCCTGCTCGATGCGAAAGGGAAGGAGGAACTGATGAAGCTGAACGAGGAGGAGGCCAATTTGAACACCAGATTCCAAGATAATATCCTCAAGGCGCGGTCGGCGGCCGCTGTGCTGGTGGACAAGAAGGAGGACCTCGACGGCCTGGACGAGGAAGCCATTGCCGCGGCCGCTGAGTCCGCCAGATCGAAAGGGCATGAGGGCAAGTGGCTCATCGAGATCGTGAATACCACCACACAACCGGTATTGTCTTCCCTGAAGAACCGGGCCCTGCGGGAACGCATCTTCAAAGCCAGCATCGCGCGCAACAGCGGGGGAGAGGCCGACAACAGTGCCATCGTGACCCGGCTGGCACAGCTCCGCGCACGCAAGGCCCAGCTGTTGGGCTTCCCGAACTGGGCCGCTTACGTGATGGACGACCAGATGGCCCGGACACCCGAGTCGGCACTCAAGCTCTTGGCCGGCCTGGCGCCCGCCGCCGCACGCAACGCCAAGGCAGAGGCCGACAAATTGCAGGCACTCATCGACAAGCAGAAGGGCGGTTTCCAACTGGAGCCGTGGGACTGGGACTTCTACAGCGAACAGGTGCGCAAGACCGAGCACGACCTGGACGAGGCCGCCATCAGGCCCTACCTGGAGTTCGATAGCGTGCTGGTGAACGGCGTGTTCTTTGCGGCTGAAAAGCTCTACGGCGTCACCTTCAAGGAACGCCACGATCTGCCCGTTTACCATCCCGATGTGCGCGTGTTCGACATCATCGACACCGGTGGCAAGGCCATTGGCCTGTTCTACGGGGACTACTACGCCCGCGACAACAAGCAGGGCGGGGCCTGGATGGACAGCTTTCTGGACCAATGCGGCCTGCTGGGCCAGCAACCCGTGATCACCCAGAATTGCAACTATGTGAAACCCGCCGAGGGAAAGCCCCTGCTGCTGAGCTTCGATGACGTGACCACGCTCTTCCACGAGTTCGGCCACGCGTTGCACGGCATGCTCAGCCGCCAGGAGTACCCGCTGTTCGCCGGCACGGCCACCGCTACCGATTTTGTGGAATTCCCCAGCCAGATCAACGAGGCCCTGGCCACCGATCCCGCCGTGCTGGCCCATTACGCCCGCCACTACAAGACCCGCGAGCCCATGCCTGCCGTGCTCCTCGAAAAAATGAAGGGTGCGCGCAAGTTCAATCAGGGCTATCTCACCAGCGAATACCTGGCCGCGGCCTTGCTCGATATCGAATGGCACAGCCTGGGAGCCGATGCTCCGCTGGTGACCGATGTGGCCGCCTTCGAACGTGCGGCCCTGGAGAAGTACGGTCTGTTCAACGCCCACGTGCCGCCACGCTACAAGACCAACTATTTCAGCCACATCTGGGGCGGTGGTTACGCGGCCAACTACTATGCCTACATGTGGAGCGAGGTGCTCGATGCGGACGGCGTGGCCTGGTTCCACGAGCATGGTGGATTCAACCGTCCCAACGGCATGCACTTCCGCAGCGCCGTGCTCAGCCAGGGTGGCAGCAAGGATGCCGGCCAGTTGTACCGCGACTTCACCGGCCGGGATGCCCGTTTGGAGCCGCTGCTGGAGCGCAGGGGGCTGAACTGAGGCGATCTGACCGGTCCATTTCCCTTGCTGATGTCCTGAACCTCGGCTCTTCCTAACATTGCCCCTCGTCCTGGCCCGATCGCCGGACGATGAACCCATGCCGAACCTCTACCCACTGCGCACGCTCATTCTCGCGATCGCCGCCATCGGCGCCCTGCACGCCCAAGCCCAGCTGAACATCACCCAAACGGGCCACCTCAGCTACCAGGACCTGCGCAGCAGCGACCTCAGCAACCTGTGGGGCTACGTGGACGAGGAGGGCAACGAGTACGCGCTGGTGGGCGTGAACGGCATCGAGGGCCAGAACAACACCGGCGGCTTCTCCGTGGTGAACGTCAACGATCCGGCCAACCCCGTGGAGATCTTCTTCACCCCGGGCCCCAACAGCATCTGGCGCGAGATCAAGACCTGGGGCGACCACGCCTACATCACCACCGAGGCCGAGGCCGGGCTCACCATCGTGGACCTCTCGCCGCTACCGCAAAGCACGGATCTCCCGGTCACACTGTACCAGGCTCCCGATTGGATCACCTCCCACTCGCTCTTCATCGACGAGCATGGCAAACTCTTCCTCAACGGCTCGAACCGCGGCAACGGTGGCTGCATCATCTACGACCTCACCCAGGATCCGGAAGCACCCGTGGAGGTGGGCGAATACGACCAGTGGTACGTGCATGATTGCTACGCCAGGGGCGACACGCTGTACGCGGCCCACATCTACGACGGTTTCTTCAGCATCGTGGACGTGAGCGACCCCTCGGATCCCCAGTTGCTCGGAACCATGAACACGCCGAGCCTGTTCACGCACAATTGCTGGCTCGACGATAGCGGCCAATATCTCTTCACTACCGACGAGAAACCCAACAGCTTCCTCGCTTCCTACGATGTGAGCGACCCGACCGACGTGCAGTACCTGGACAAGCTGCAGACCGATCCGGGCAGCAATGCCATCATCCACAATACCTACTGGTTGAACGGGTACGTGGTGCAGAGCTACTACACCGAGGGCGTGTCCATCTACGATGTGCATGACCCCACCAACATCGTGGAAGTGGGCCGCTTCGATACCTCGCCGCTCACCGGCGATGGTTTCGATGGGGCTTGGGGCGTGTACCCCTTCCTGCCCAGCGGTCGCCTGTTGGTGAGCGATATCCAGGAGGGTCTTTTTATCCTTGAACCAACGTATGTGCAGGCTTGCCTGCTGCAAGGTCTCATCTCCGATGCCAACACCAGCGCACCCGTGAACGGTGCCACGGTGACCCTTGATGGCACCACGGCTTCGGACCTGACCGATGGCTTCGATGGCCAGTACGCCACCGGTTGGGCCACGGCCGGCACCTACAGCGTCACTGTTTCGGCCCCGGGCTATGTGGGCCAGACCGTGCCGGGCGTGGTGCTCACCAACGGCTCGGTGACCACGCAGGATGTGGAACTCGTTCCGCTCACGCCCTTCAATGTGGCCGGCACCGTCATCGAAGCGGGTACCGGCACTCCGGTAGCAGCCGCCACCGTGGTGCTCTCCAACGAGACCTACCAGTTCAGTGCCACCACCGATGCCAACGGACAGTTCAGCATCCCCAACGCCTTCGCCGGCGACTACCAGGGTCTTGCGGGCCATTGGGGTCACCACACCGTTTGCATCGACCTGCCGGGACTTGCGGATGGAACGCCCGCCCTTATCATCGAACTGCCGACCGGCTATGCCGATGATTTCGCGCTCGATCTGGGCTGGACGTCCACCAGCGAGGCCTCCAGCGGTGACTGGGTGCGCGAAGTGCCTGTTGGAACGAACTTCGGTCAGCAGGCCGTTGCGCCCGGGGAAGATGCGGCCAACGATTGCGGCGAGCTGGCCTACGTTACCGGCAATGGTGGAGGTGAGGCCGGTGACGACGATGTGGACCAAGGCACTGTGGAACTCGCTTCGCCCGCGTTCGACGCCACGCTGACCACCGACCCTTGGATCCGCTACTACCGCTGGTGGTACACCGGTGGCGGCAACAGCGACAGCAACGATGAACTCGTGATCAAGCTGGACAACGGTGGGGATCTTTTCACCGTGGAAACACTTGACCTCGACGCGCCCGACCAGGCCGCTTGGGTGATGCACCAGTTCCGTATCGCCGACCTCACCACCCCCACGGCGAACATGCGCTTGATCGTCTCCACGGGGGATGATGACCCCGGCCATCTGGTGGAAGCCGGCCTAGACCGCTTCGAGGTGCTGCCGGAATCGCCTTTCTTGACGGTGCCCGAAACTGCGCCGCAGGACATGTTGCTGTTCCCTGACCCGAGCGATGGCGCGTGTACGTTGCTGGCGCCGGGGATCAGTGGCCGGGTCCGCGTGCTGGATGCGCGAGGCCGCCAAGTACTGGCCCCGGTGCGCTTCAACGGTGGATCCCTTGCCTTGCGGATCGATGCCGGTGCCGGGCTCTACCTGGTACGCATCGACCAGGACAATGGTGCGGTGCGCACGCTGCGCATGGTCGTGCGCTGAGATCCAGCTCACCGCTTGGGCTCCAGGCCCGCGCAATGCTTCGCGATCAGCTGGGGAACATCGGCCACGCCGCCGATCACACGGGCCAGGTGCAGATCCTCGCAGGCCTTGTCGCGCTGTCCCATACCGATACGCAGCAGTGCCCGCGTGCGCAGGGCGAACGCGTTCGCCGGGTAGGATCGCAAGCTGCGTTGCACGTCGCTCAGGGCTTCTTCTTTGCGCCCAAGTTCCATCAACGACCAGGCACGGTTGCTCAATGCTGTTGGTTCGTCCTTGTCCATGGCCAAGGCTTTCGCGTAGATCGCGAGTGCTTCCTGGTGCCGACCAAGCGAGGCGAGTTCGAAACCCCGGTTGGTCCAGTTGCCGATGTCGCCCGGTTCTACCACGCACAATTTCTCCAGTACCGCAAGACTGGCCGCATGATCCGACGTCCCATCGAGCAATCGGGCGAGGGTTTTCAAGGCGGCCAGATCATCGGTACGGTCGCCGAGCCCGGCTTTCAGGTCGGCGATGGCCTCGCTCGCACGCTTGAGTTCCGCCCTGGATTCACCCCTTAAGATCAGTAATTTATCTCGCCAGCGTCCCCTGGCCCCGTTGTTCAGCGCCCGAGTGGTCAGGCGATCGGCCAGACGGAAGTCGTCGCTCCGGAACGCGTACAGGGCCCGTTGGTGATTGGCCTCAGCGTGGGTGCTGTCCAGTTTGAGGGCCTGCTCCGCATCCAGGAGCACACGGTCCATCCGGTCCAGCATGATCCACGCACGGGCCCGGGCCGCATAGTTGGTGGCCGTGGGGTCCAACTCAAGGGCCTCGTTGAATTTCAGCAAGGCTTTCTGCGGCTTGTTGTGGCGGAGCAGGCTGTCCCCTTCATCCACCAACCAGGCCGCCGCCGGACCGAATGGCGAAGCGATCTGCGCGTGCGCCACCACCATGGGAACGAACAGGAGGGTAACGATCAGCGTGGTACGCACAGCGTCAAATGTAACCGTAGCGATACGTTCCAAAAGGCCTCAGCGATCAGGATGTCCGCGTCACGGGCACCGTATCCAGCGGAGCGTGATGCCCTGCCAGGTACAGGTAGTGACCGGCCATGGCGATCATGGCCGCATTGTCGGTGCAATAGGCGAGTGGCGGTACGAACACCTGCCAACCCTCCTTCGTCCCCAGTTCTTGAAGCCGCATGCGCAACCCGCTGTTGGCCGCCACGCCTCCGGCGATACCGATGCGCTCCAGTCCGTGCGCGCGCATGGCCCGGCGCGCTTTTGCCAGCAGGTGATCGATGATGGCCCGTTGGAGCGATGCGCACAGGTCATCGCGCCGTGACATGGAGAACGATGGATCGGTGGCTTCGCCCTGGCGGACGGCATACAGGAAGGATGTTTTGATACCACTGAAGCTGAAGTCAAGTCCGGGGATAGCGGGGACGGCCAGGGCGAAGGCGTGCGGGTCGCCATGGTGCGCGTGCTTGTCCACCA
Source organism: Bacteroidota bacterium (assembly GCA_018267155.1). Lineage (GTDB taxonomy): Bacteria > Bacteroidota > Bacteroidia > Flavobacteriales_F > PHOS-HE28 > PHOS-HE28. Next base: position 25,889 of record JAFDZE010000003.1, read on the forward strand.
ACGGGCCAGCGGGGTAGGGCAGCCCCATGATCTTCCCCCCCTTATCGAAGGCCTCGCCGGCCGCATCATCCAACGTCCGCCCGATCCCTTCCATCTCCAAAGGGGAACGCACCAGAACGAGTTGTGTGTGGCCGCCGCTCACCGTCAGGTTCAGGAAGGGGAAGGCCGGAACGGGCCGATCACGCTCGTCCTGGATCAGGTGTGCTAATACGTGCGCCTGGATGTGGTCCACCGCCATCAAAGGCTTGCCCAAGGCCTGGGCCATCGAGCGTGCGAAGCAGGTACCCACCAGCAGGGCCCCGATCAGCCCCGGCCCGCGCGTTACGGCGATACCATCGAGATCCTCCTTGCGCACGCCCGCTTGTTCAAGTGCCTCGCGCACCACGGGCACGATGTGTTCCTGGTGTGCGCGGCTGGCCAGTTCGGGTACCACACCACCCCACCGGGCATGCACCTCCTGCGAGGCCACAACGTTGCTTCGCACCACGCCTCCGGCCATCACGGCCGCGGCCGTTTCGTCGCACGAGCTTTCGATCCCGAGGATGAGGGGGGCGGAGCGGGTCATGGTCATGGGCGCCCGCATGAGGGCGCCGGGTACCTTTGCACGTTGGTCCGATAGTTGGCTGGGTACGCGGGCCGAAACTACAGGAAGCTGGCAGGGGAGAAGCCCATACGGAAGCGCTGGAAACGCATCGTGCGATGGTTCATCGTGGCCATCGGCTCCCTGTTGTTCCTGGTGGTGGTCATCATCGTGCTCCTCCTGTATCCGGTGGTGCAAACGTGGATCGCCGGCATCGTAGGCCGCAAGTTGAGCGATGACCTGGGCATCACCGTGCGCATTGAGCGCGTCGAATTGCGGCCCTTCGCGCTGAACCGGCTTCATGGCGTGTACATCGCCGATCTGCGTGGCGATACACTGATCGTGGTGGACGAGTTGCGCATCCGCGGGCTGAAACTCGATACTGAGGCCCATACAGTGAAGGCCCGGCAGGTGGAGCTGTACGACGCACGATTCAAACTCGCGAAGGCCCCCGGCGATGTCCACAGCAACCTGACCAACCTCCTGGAGAAACTGGCCAGCTCGGATACCACCACCGCCCCGACCCCATGGACCGTGGACTGCGCCGCGTTCGATATCCAACGGTTCCACTTCAGCTTCAATGATGCGAACGAAGTATGTGAACCGTTCGGCGTGGACTTCGATCATTTAGATGTGAACACGGCCGATGTCCGGGGAACGGACCTTCGTGTGGCCGGGGATTCCATCATGGCCTTTCTGGACCGGGTGCGGTTGCACGAACGCAGCGGTCTGGTGGTGGATGAACTCAGCGGCCATACGTTGGTGAGTCCACGCGGCATCATCATCGATGGCATGCGCCTCTGCACGCCAGGGTCCTGGCTCCACGGCGACCTGAAGTTCACGACCGACAGCTGGCTCGACTACAACGACTTCATCAACAAGGTGCGCATGCGCCTCGCACTTCAGGAGTCCCGGCTGAACTTCGAGGATATCGCCTGGTTCGCGCCGGACCTGGAGGGCATCGACCTGCGGATCGGCGTCAGTGGGAACTACCGTGGAACGGTGAGCGAATTGAAGGGTCGCTCCATGTCCGTTCACTTCGGCGATGGCACCGTGTTCCGTGGCAATGCCGAAATGTCCGGTCTGCCCGACTTCCAGAACACCTTCATGGTGGTTGACGTGGATCACATGGAGACCGTACCGGACGACCTGGCCCTCATCCCGGTTCCCCCGTTCACCGAAGGTGGTCATCTGCGGTTGCCCGAGGAGGTGAGGCGCTTGGGCCGCATGTCCTTCCGAGGGAATTTCACCGGCTTTCCACGCGCATTCACCACAGCGGGAAGCGGAAGCACGGCCGCCGGGCCACTGGTCATGGACCTCTCCTACGAACGGGATACCGTGAGCAATGTATTTCAATTGCGCGGGCGCTTGGCCACCACGGGCTTCGCCTTGGGGCAGGTTCTCAATGATCCCACAGTGGGCAGCATCGCTTGCGACGTGAACGTGCGTGGTGCGGGCACTTCGCTCGCGGGTATGACCGCTGAACTCGAAGGTTCGGTACCCGAGTTGAACGTCCAGGGGCTGAATGTCGGGGGGATCGTGCTGAAGGGTCGCCTGGAGAAGAACCTGTTCAACGGCATCCTGCATGCTGACGACCCCCACCTGAAACTCAGCTTCGATGGTCTTGCGGACCTGCGCGGCAAGTGGCCGAAGGTGGACTTCACGGCGAACGTCGAACATTTTGATCCCCGCGCCTTCGGATTGATCGGTGGGAAGGGATACAGCGGCCTGAGCATGCGCATGGAAGCCCATGGCCTGCTGGCCCCCGATAGCTTGAAGGGCTCCATCGACCTGTGGGATGTAAACTATTGCCAGGACTCGGTGGATCTCGACCTTGGCGATATTTCCCTCACGAGCGGACACGAGGATGGCCAACCGGTACTCACACTACGAAGCGACCTGGCCGATGCCGTGGTCAAGGGTCCGATCTTCCCCACGCGCCTGCCTGATGCGTTCAGCAGCGTGATCTTCAGCGTTTTCCCCGCACTGCACGCCGAAACACACTACGAACAGGAGGAGCAGCGGTTCGGCTTTGAAGCCACTGTGAAACAGGCCCAGCCCTTGCTGGACCTGGTGGCACCGGGTCTCATCCTGGCCGAAGGTGCCCAAGCCTCCGGTTCGTTCGACAGCCGTACGTTCAATTTGAACCTCAATGCGGCCCTGCCCCATATCGCCTATGGGGCGCTCAGCGCCGATTCCGTGGAGGTGATCCTGGACAAGGCCATGGACATGCTCGCATTCCGCTTCCGGGGCGCTCGTGGCATCGGTAACGGGACGTTCATCAGTGGGATCGAACTCACCGGCACGGCCTATCAGGACGAAGTGCGCTTGCGTGCAGGGTGGCAGTCGAGCGATCATGGCACCTCCGGCGACCTCAACATCGATGCACTGGTCCTTGGCCCGCGCAGCGTTTCCGTGGACCTGCGTCCCAGCACCTTGTATTTCGGCCGTGGCAACTGGGTGAACGAGCGCACGGCGCACCTCCTGGTGGACAGCACCAGTATCCGCGTGGATTCCTTGGAACTGCGCAACGAGGATCAATACGTGCTGCTGGACGGCACCATCAGCGAGGTCCGCACCACACCGCTGCGATTCGACCTGCGCGGCGTACGCTTGGAGAACGCCCGGCCCTTTTACGAGGGCCCAGAGATCCATGGGACCCTGCGGGGCGACGGTAGTGCCTTCAACCTCTACAAGGCCCCGTACCTGATCAGCGAACTGTGCGTGGACAGTCTTGCCGTGCAGGACAACCCCATCGGCGACCTGCGTACCGCCGCCACGTGGAACAACGGGGAGAATTCCGTCCACCTCTCCGGTGAGCTCTGGCGCGACAGTACCCGTGCCTTGGGTTTCACCGGGAACCTCGCCCCGGGCAAAGCGCAGGAACTCGATCTCGACCTGGACTTCGACCATCTGGACCTCACCGCGCTGAATCCATACCTGCCCAGCGCGATCAGTGATGTTCAGGGCCGGGCCACCGGAAGGGTGGAAGCCACCGGAAAATTGGCCGATCCCCAGCTCAATGGCGAATTGATGCTCGACAACGCCGGCCTGCGCATCAACTACCTCAACACGCGCTACACCTTCAGCCACCCGGTCACCATCCGCCCCGACCAGTTCGCCATGGACCTCGTCACCATCCACGACGAGCGTGGCGGCGTGGCCCGTGCCAACGCCTTCACCATCAACCACCATGCGTTCGCCCGTTGGAACTTCGACGTGGGCGCGCGTATGGAAAACCTGTTGGTGCTCAACACCACCCTGGCCGACAACCAGCTCTTTTACGGCACCGCCGTGGCCAGCGGCGACCTCAACATCGACGGTTTTGCCGAGAACCTCGGCATCGAGGTGACCGCCCGCACCGAGCGCGGAACTTCTATCCACCTGCCATTGGGCGCGAGCACCGATGTGGGTGGTATCCCCTTCGTCCGGTTCGTTGGCGCCGGTGAGAACGCCGATTCACTCCAGGCTCCGGTCGACCTTTCGGGTGTCCACTTGGACATGAACGTGGAAGTGACGCCCGATGCGGGCCTCGAACTCATCTTCGATCCCACCGTGGGCGACATCATCCGCGGCCACGGTCGGGGCAACATCGGCATGAGCGTCACCCCCAGCGGCGACCTGGACATGCGGGGCTCCCTGGAGATCCTGGATGGTGACTACCTGTTCACGTTGCGCAACCTGGTGAACAAGCGCTTCAGTGTGGATCCCGGAGGAACGATCAACTGGTATGGGGATCCTTTTGATGCGCGCATCGACCTGAACGCCGTGTACAAGCTGCGTACGGCGTTGTACGACATCATGCCGCCAAGCGAGCGCAGCGAGTCCTATCGCAAGCGCGTCCCGGTGGAAGTGATCATGCACCTGACCGAACGACTGATGCAGCCCGAGATCGGTTTCGGTGTGCGGCTCCCCAGTGTGGATGAAGGGGTGCGCACCCAGGTGAACACCGTGCTCAGCGACAAGGACCGGCTCAACCGCCAGGTCTTCGCGCTCGTCGTGCTCAACAAGTTCATCGCGGAGGACAACGTCACGGGCGGGCTCGGGGTGAGTGCTGGTGCCAGTGGGAGCAGTACCATGGCCGAGTTCGCCAGCAGCCAGTTGAGCAACATCATCGGGCGGATCACCGACGATGTGGATCTGGGGGTGAATTACCGGCCGGGCAACAGCATCGCCTCGGACGAGTTCGAGGTGGCGGTGAGCAAGGCCTTTTTCAACAACCGCGTGCAATTGAGCACGAACGTGGGTGTTGCCGGGTCGAACAACCCGGCTTCCGGCGGTAGCGCCCAGTTCATCGGCGATTTCAACCTGGAATACAGGATCACGAGCGACGGGAACCTGCGTGCCAAGGCCTTCAGCCAGAGCAACGACCGCAACCTCAATCAATTGAACCAGGCCCAGACCACCCAGGGTGCCGGCCTTGCCTGGAGCGGTGAATTCAACACCATCAAGCTCCTGCGCCGTTGGTGGCGCAAACTCGCCGGCAAGGAGGTGGAGGATCACTGACCCCGATCCATTCCCCGGCGTTCACTCCGTGCCGATGCTCAACGAGTGCCCCAACTTGAGCTTCTTGGTGAGCAGGTAATGCTTGTTGTGGGCGTTGGGTATCACCTCCAGTGGTACAGTCTCCGTGATCTCCAGCCCGTACCCCACAAGGCCCGTGCGTTTGCGCGGGTTGTTGGTCATCAGCTTCATGCGCCGAACACCAAGATCGAAAAGGATCTGCGCCCCGATCCCATAGTCGCGCGCATCGCTATCGAAACCCAGCATGCGGTTGGCCTCCACGGTGTCCACGCCTTCCTGCTGGAGCTTGTACGCCTTCAGCTTGTTGATGAGGCCGATGCCACGCCCTTCCTGATGCATGTACAGCACCACGCCCTTGCCCGCACGCTCCACCAGTTCCATGGCGGCATGCAACTGTGGACCGCAGTCGCATCGCTGGCTGCCGAAAATGTCGCCGGTGACGCAACTGCTGTGTACGCGGACGAGCACGGGCTCGCCGGGCGACCATTCGCCTTTCACCAAGGCCAAGTGCTCCTCACCGTTGTCGCGCTGCTTGTACGCGATGAGTTTGAAGTCGCCATGATCAGTGGGCAGGTCCACATCAACCACCCGCTCAACCAGGCGCTCGTTGCGCATCCGGTACGCTACAAGTGCTTCAATGGTGATCAGTTTCAGGTTGAAGCGCCGGGCGATGGCGCGCAGTTCGGGCAGGCGGGCCATGCTGCCGTCCTCGTTCAGGATCTCCACGATCATGCCGGCGGGTTCAAGGCCGGCCAGCCGGGCCAGATCCACGGCGGCTTCGGTATGGCCCGTGCGTCGCAGCACGCCGCCATCCCGTGCCTTCAACGGGAAGATGTGGCCCGGACGCGCCAGATCAGCGGGCACCGTGGCCGGGTCGATCAAGGCCCGCATGGTCTGCGCCCGGTCGTACGCACTGATGCCCGTGGTGGTACCGTGTCCTCTGACATCCACGCTCACCGTGAACGGTGTTTCGTGCAACGCGGTGTTGTCGCGCACCATGAGGTCCAGTCCAAGTTCGGCACACCGCTGTTCGGTTAGGGGCGCGCAGATGAGCCCGCGGCCATGGGTGGCCATGAAGTTGACCACTTCGGGCGTGGCGTTGCGCGCGGCCGTAAGGAAGTCACCCTCGTTCTCCCGGTCCTCATCGTCCACCACGATCACCACTTTGCCCTGCCGGATGTCCTCGATCGCGCTCTCGATATCATCGAACTCCCCTTCGTGTGCCATGCCGCGAAGCTACGGCGCCGCAGGTGGGTGTGCCGCGCCGATCAGCCTGTCCAGCGCTTCGGCGTTCCGCTCCCAGTCAAAGTTCTCCCGAACGAACCTGAACCCGTTCTCAGCGATCCGCGCGCGCTCCGGTTCGTCGCCCAACAGGCGCACGATATGAGCGGCGTATTCTTCCGGCGTTCCCCCGATCAGGATGCTCTCTCCGGGTACGGCGCCCACGGCGTTGTTGGCAAGCGCACTGGTGACGCAGGGCATGCGCATGGCCATGGCCTCCAGCAGTTTGTTCTGCAGCCCGGTACCGATCTGCATGGGCGCGGCAAAAACCGTGGCGGCCGCGTAGGCGTCCCGGATGTCGGGCACCCGTCCGCTCACGGTGATCAGCGGATCGTCCTTGGCCAGCTCGCGTACCCGGGGCGTGGGGTCCACACCGCTGATGAGCAGGCTGGTGTCGGGCCGCTCGCGACGCACCAGCGGCAGCACGCGATGCACCAGGTAAAGCACGCTGTCGATATTGGGCGGATAGTTCATGTTGCCCGTGAAGAGCAGGTCGTGCGTCCTCGTTGCCGCCCGCGGGCTGAAGAACCCCGTATCCACCCCGTTCGGGATCACTTTGACCTGGTCGCGCATCGGATGGTACAACAACTCGCGGTCCTGCGCGCTGATGATCGCATGACCGTCGAACAGGTCGAGCATGAGGTTCTCGTACGTGATCAGCCTGCGGGTCTCGATCCTCATCAACGGCCGAAGCCAGAAGCCGGCATTCTCGATGCGACGCTCCAAGCCCTTGCTCAGCGTGTCCATGTAATCGAGTGTTTTCGGCAGGTCGTACCTGTGGCGGACATACTCGGTGGTGCGTACCAATTGACACAGTACATGGTCGGGGGCGAACGATGCGATCACCCGGTCGATCGCACGCTGCGCTGTGCTGTGATGGAAGTAGGCCACCTGGAACGGCAGGCGGGTGAATACGGTGGTGGCCAGGCTGGCCAGGATGCGCCAGCGTGGCAGGTACACGACCTCTATCCGTTCGCAGTGTTCCCGCAGGTGCGCGATGTGGGCCGGATCGATCCGCTGGTCGGTTAGGCAGAACAGGCAGATCCGATGGTGGCGTGCCAGGCGGGTGACCAGGTGGTAGGCGCGCAGCTTGTCGCCCTTCTCCAGCGGATAGGGCACACGGGAGAGGACCACCAGCAGCTTCATGCCTCGGGCAGGGAGCCGAAGAAGGCGACAAGATCCTTCACGATCCCGTCGTTCGTGTATTGTTTCAAAACGAGTTGCCGGGCATTCAGGCCGATCGTGCGCGCACGTGCCGGGTCCTCGATCAACGAACCGATGATCCCGGCCATGGCCGTTGCGCTGTTGGCCAGAAGGAGGTCGTGCCCATCGGTGTATCCGATCCCCTCGGCGCCGATCGCGGTGCTGATCACGCACTTGCCCATGGCCATGCCTTCGATGATCTTCACGCGCATGCCCCCGCCGCTGAACAAGGGCACCACCATCACATGGCGCTTGCCCATGTACGTGTTCGCGTCGGGTACGCGTCCGTTCACATGGAGCCCCGGCATGTCCCGTTCCAGCAGGTCCTTGGGCATCTTGTTGCCGGCCAGGTGCAGCTTCGCCTTCGGGTGCGCCTTGAGGACCCTTGGCCACACATTGTCCAACAACCAACGCACGCCCTCCACATTGGGCAGCCAATCCATGCTTCCCAGGTGGAAGAACACCGGAGCACCCGCCGGGTCGGTGACGGGGTACTCGTTGGGATCCACGCCGAAAGGGATCACGACGATCGGCGTGCGTGCGCCATGGGAAGAAAAGTGCTCCGCGTCAGCGGGGGTGATGGCCGCCACTCCGTCCACGCGGTCGAGCACCGCCGTTTCATACTCCTTCAGCTGGCGCGCCAGGAAGCGCCGGTAGGGCTTCTTCAGCGGGTTCCGTTCGTTGTTGGCCAGGCGCTCCTGGATGACATGCTCCAGGTTGTGTGAGCGCAGCACGATCCGGGCCTTGCTGTAGCGCCGAATGGTGGGCAGGTAGGGGGTGGTGAACAGGCTTTCGAGCAGCACCACGTCGAACGTTTCTTCGCTCAGGAGACGGATGAGCCGGATGTCCATGTCCGGCGAGAAGAACCGGCTGATGTTGTAGTTGTCGGCCGTCACCAGGTCGGTGAAGGCGTCCACGATATTGATGCTGGTGTCCGTAAAAATACCCTCAATGCCCGTGGCTTCGCGGTAGTCCTTGGGAATGGCCGCGGTATCCAGCGGGTGTTTCGGCGTGCAGATGGTCAGCACTTTCACGCTGTGCCCCGTGTTCAGCAGGCCCATGGTGATGCCATGCATGGCCTTGGTGCCACCATCGACCGACGGGAAAGGTGGCTTATGGCACAGCTGGAGTACGCGCACGGTTGTGGATCCTGGCGCGCAATTTATCCCAGCCCCGCGACCATGCGTCGGCATCGAGCAGCGGACTGTCCGTGGCGGCCTGCCAGGTGAGGTACGCCCCGATCGGCAGCAGTACGAACGTGCTGATCCACATGCCCGGCCAGGCCGCCAGTTCACCGGTTTTCACCAGTTGCTCGGTGGAGTACGAGATGATGTGGAAGATGAGGAAGAAGACGATGGCCCACACCGCCGGAAGGCCCATGCCGCCTTTGCGCACGATGGCGCCCAACGGTGCCCCGATGAAGAAGAAGACGATGCAGGCGAAGGAGAGCATGAGCTTGCGATGCCATTCGATATCATACCGTACGATGCGGGCGCGCTTCGCCTCGCGATCCTCCATCATCCGGTCAAGGAAGCTGATGTTGTCCCGTACCGCGTTGCTCGCCGCCTCGTACAGCAGGCTCCTGCGTGCCGGATCGCCCACGGCCAGTCGTGCCACCTGCGCGCTGTCAACCACATGGCTACGCGTCAACTGCCGCGCGATGCTGTCCGGCCGTGTGGGTCGCAAGCTGGCCAGGAGATGACCCTCCTCCTGCAGTTCACGTTGACGAGCTTTCAGCGAAAGGCTGTCCTCCACGTAGCCGAGCTGGCCCAGGGTGAGCATGCGGTAATTGTCCTTGAAAAGATCCTCGTCGGTGCGTTTGAGCGCCAATCCGCTCAGGTCAAGGCGGAGCTCATCGCGCGCGAAGCGGCCACGCAGCAAGGGACGATCGCCCCTCTGGCCTCCGATCGCCGCCTGCTCGTCGTATACGTGCCCATTCTCCAGTTCCAGTATCAGGTAGTTGCCGTCGGTGCTGCGTTTCATGCGGCCGCGCTCGGCGCGAACCACCGTGCGGTCGCTCTGGAAGGCGCTGCGATGGTCGTAGATCAGCACGTCGCGCAGTTCGCCGCTCTCCTCGTCCTTGCCCGAGATCCGGATCGTGAAGCCGTCGATCCCATTGAAGAAGACGCCGGGGCGCAGGTTGAGGGCCGGTTTCTTGTGGGTGACGTCCCATAGCAGGCTGCGGAACTTCAACTCGGCCAATGGCAGCGCGTTGTTGCTGAACCAGAAGGAGAGGGCCGCGATCAGCAGGGCGGTCATCGTGAGGGGCAGCATGATCCGGAAGAGCCCGAGGCCCGCGCTGCGCATGGGCACCAGTTCGCTGCGCTCGCCCAGGCCACCCATGGTCATGATGGACGAGAGCAGCACGGCCAACGGGATGGCCAGCGGTACGGCGCTTGCCGCCGCGTAGAACAGCAATTGGGCCACCGTGATCCAGGGAAGTCCTTTGCCCATCAGGTCGTCCACGTACTTCCACAGGAACTGCATGTTCAGGATGAACAGGACGATGATGAACGTGATGAGGAGCGGACCCAGGTAAGCCCGAACCATCATCAGGTGCAATTTCTTCATGGTGATCCCGGGAACGGCTGCGCGGCCGCGAAACTACCGCGCCTCAAAGACCGGACCTTTTGTGCGGCATGTGCAGCGATCTCCTTGAACGACACACCTCGCAAGGAGGGTGTGCCGGACTTCTGATGATCATGAAGGCACAATGCGCACTCGTACCCTGCTCGGCCCGGCGATCGTACGACCCTATGCCCCCAGCACACGTTGCAACGTGTGTACCTGCGAGTCCCAAAGCGCTTTGCTCGTCTCGATGTCGCCTGGCCAAGCGTGGTCCGTCACGATCAGGCAGGTCTCGTTGGTCATCTGGTCTATGCGGATCCGCAATTCGAACCAGGAGCCCTCGTCATCATCCTCCACCCACTGGAAACGGATCATCTCGCCGTGCTTGCGTCCAAGACATTGCGCCGTCTGGCCTTCGCCCTTCCAACGGAAGGTGAACAGGTCCCCGTGGATGTCCACATCGTCGCAGAACCATTCGCTCAGGCCGCTGGCCGTGCTCAGGCGGTCATACAGTGATCCCGGGGTAGCCTTCAGGTAGAATTCCAGGACGAAGCGGTCCTTCCGGGCGCGTTGCAAGGTCTTGGCGGGGCCGCTGATCGGATCCACGCCGGTCATCACGGCAATGGTGGGTGGTTTCGTCTTTTCCTCGCCATGAGCGGGCTGTGCGACCGGTCTCTTTTGCGATGGTCGAGCGGCCGGCACTGTGCTCGTGGCCACGGGCTTCGGAGTCGGCTTGGGAGGTGTGTTCGGGACCTTCGCTGTCTTGGCCGCTACCCGGACCTTGGTTGGCGGCGTCTTCGGGGTCCCGAGTTGGCTTCCAGGCTTGATGGGTTTGGCCGGTCCTTTTCGGATCACCGGCCTGCTCGGTTGTGCTGGCTTCGCGCTTGATCCCGGTGCGGCAGGGGGTTTCCCCGCCCGGGCTGGACCACTCGACTTGATCCTGGCTTTGGCAACAGCTTTTGATGAGGTGGATCCTTTCGACTTGGACTTCGTTCTCCCCGCTGTCCCCTTGGCCTTCACGACCGGGATGGACTTCTTCTTCGCACCCGCCGACTTCACCTTGGCTCCGATCCCTTTTTTCTTGCTCTTGGAGGAAGCCTTCACCTTGGTGCCGGATGCGACCGCTTTCTTTTTCCTGGCCGGTGGGGCAGGTCGTTTCACGGGTTTCGCCTTGGCCATGGTCCGGTCCGGAAAATTGGATGCGCGGCAAAGTAAGAATATCCGCCTTTCGTGCAAGTCTGCCCGGAATGCGGTAAAAGGGACCGGTGTACACGGCTCATGCGGGGTCCGATGAGGAGGGCTACATTCGTCCCGGCCGCTTGTCCCAGTTGCGGCATGCACCCCATGGCACTCCTGCAAGGCAAGTCCGCACTCATTACCGGTGGTTCCCGTGGCATCGGTCGCGGCATCGTTGAACGATTCCTGGAAGAGGGTGCCGATGTCGCCTTCACGTACGTGAGCAGCCCCGAAAAGGCGGAAGCCACCGCTTCGGAACTGGCCTCCAAACACGGTCGCCGAGTGCTTGCCATACGGAGTGATGCCGGGGATCCCGCCCAAGCACAGAAGGCGGTTGACGAGGTGGTGGGCGCCTGGGGCAAGTTGGATGTGCTGGTGAACAACGCGGGTATCACCAGGGATCAGTTGCTCATGCGGATGAGCGAGGCGGACTGGGACGCGGTGATCGCCACCAACCTCAAGAGTGTCTTCAACATGACCAAAGCGGTGATGCGGGTGATGCTCAAGCAGCGCAACGGCAGTATCATCAACATGAGCAGCGTGGTGGGGGTGAAGGGCAACGCGGGTCAGGCCAACTATGCGGCCAGCAAGGCGGGTGTCATCGGATTCACCAAGAGCGTGGCCTTGGAATTGGGCAGCCGGAACATCCGGAGCAATGCCATCGCTCCGGGCTTTATCGAAACGGAAATGACCGGGGCGCTGGATCCGAAGGTGGTGGAACAGTGGCGCGAAGGGATCCCCCTGAAACGCGGAGGCACACCCACGGATGTGGCCAACGCGTGCGTTTTTCTCGGCAGCGATCTGAGCGCGTACATCACCGGGCAAACGCTGCATGTGTGCGGTGGTATGCTGACGTGACCCACGTGCCCGTGCACCCTGCGTTCCATGGCCTGTGAACGCATCGGTATCTTCGCCGGGCGCCAGCAGCGGAAATCGGCGCCTATCACATGCAGGAAAGTCGGACCGATCAACGATCGAAGACCCGGATCGCCATTGATCTGGAGAACAGGTACGGGGCGCACAACTATCACCCGTTGCCCGTGGTACTCGAACGTGGTAAAGGCGTGTTCGTGTGGGATGTTGAGGGCAAGCGGTACTATGACTTCCTGAGCGCGTACAGTGCCGTGAATCAGGGCCACTGCCACCCCCGATTGGTGAAGGCCATGCAGCAACAGGCGGAGACCCTCACGCTCACGAGCCGTGCATTCTACAACAGCGACCTGGGCAATTACGCCGAATACGTGTGCACCCTGTTCGGGTACGGGAGGATGCTGCCCATGAACACCGGTGCGGAGGCGGTGGAAACGGCGATCAAGATGGCGCGTCGTTGGGGTTACCAAAAGAAAGGGATCGCCAAGGACCGGGCGAAGGTCGTCGTGTGCGCGGGCAATTTCCATGGCCGAACCATCACCATCGTCAGCGCCAGCACCGACCCGGACAGCAACAGCGATTTCGGGCCGTACACGCCGGGTTTCGTGGTGGTCCCGTACAACGATATCCCCGCACTGGAAAAGGCCCTGGCCGATCCGGATGTCTGCGCCTTCCTGTTCGAACCCATCCAGGGCGAAGCAGGCGTGTTCGTGCCGGACGACGACTTTATCGCGACGGCCATCCGCCTGTGCAGGGCCCGGAACGTGCTCTCCATGGCCGATGAGGTGCAGACCGGTATCGCCCGTACCGGTCGGATGCTCTGCACCGAACACAGCGGCGAACGTCCCGACGTCACCATTTTGGGCAAGGCGGTGAGTGGCGGCATGTATCCCGTAAGCCTGGTATTGGCGGACAGCGGTGTGATGGATGTCTTCACGCCCGGAAGCCACGGCAGCACATTCGGGGGCAACCCGATGGCGGCGCGGATGGCCATGGAGGCACTCGAGATCGTGAAACAGGAACGGCTGGCCGAGAACGCCGACCGGCTCGGGCGGATCTTCCGCACCGGGATGCAGGAATTGGTGGATGAGTTCCCCTACGTGAAACTGGTGAGAGGCAAGGGGCTGCTGAACGCGCTGGTGATCGAGCCGCGCACGGCGGTCGATGGATCGCCGAAGACCGCATGGGAACTCTGTTTGTTGCTGCGCGACAATGGCCTTCTCGCAAAGCCGACCCACGGGGACATCATCCGTTTCGCTCCCCCCTTGGTGATCACCGAAGAGCAACTGATGGAGTGCATGCGCATCATCGCGCTCAGCGTTCGCCAGTTCGCATAGGATTCACTCCTTCACGAATTTCATCACGCTTGTACCGGCCTGGCCGTGGAACAGCACGGTGTATGTCCCGCTGCTCAGGCCGCTCACATCCATCGTGAGCCGACCTTGAACCCCGATCCGCGAGCCGCGCACGGTACCCATTGCATCGATGATGCGCAGGTCGCCAGGGCCCAGTGCCGGATCGAACGCCAGGTCGATGTGGTCGTTGGCGGGGTTGGGCATGGCCCGGGCTGTTCCGGAATCGGCATCCGGCATACCGGTATCGGTGCAGAGGATGGCGTTCAGCAATTCCCAGATGGCATCATTGAAGACCGGGGTCACCGCCCCGTTGTTGTCGTCGGGGGTTTCGCCCATGCGCACCACTACCAGGCCCTGCGACGGTACCACGTTCAGGATCTGCGCATCCTTGCCCAGTGCGTTGAAGGCATCTGCCGGCTCGTTCGGCATCAAGGTGCCCGGGAAAACGAGCTGTGATCCGGGCAGCATGAAAGCGCTTTGTCCGTTCAACCACCACAAATAGCCGTATGCGGGATTGAGCGCCTGCGATGGCGTGATCATCGCGTTGTAATAGTTCTCGTCGGCGAGGATCGCATCCCCGTTCCAGGTGCCCTGGGCCAGCATCAGCAGGCCGAACCGGGCCATCATGCGCGGCTTGCTGAAGAAGATATTGTTGTAGCCCACAGGCAGGTACAGCCCGCCGATGCCCGTGCCCGGGGTGAGGTGTGAGAGCAGGAAATCGTTGATCGACTGACCACTGGCGCCACTGATCACACCATCCAACCGGGTGTATGGCGCGTTATAATAGCTCCAGCGCGTTCCGGGATCCGCCAGATACTGCAGGCACGCGGGGTCAGTGCAATCCGTATCGGGCACGCCGTCGTCCAGTCCGGTCGTCATGGACAGTTGATGCCGTACCGTGATCGCCGCTTCTTGCGCTGGTGTGCAGTTGGTCCAGCCGGTGCCCAGATATGTGCTGCTCGCCGCTTGGATGTCCAACAAGCCTTCCTGCTGCGCGATGCCCACCAGCACGGAGGTGAGCGACTTGCCTGCGCTGGCCCAGTACCACACGCTGTCCTGCGTGAACATGCCGAAATACTGCTCGATCGCGATGCGACCATCCTTCAACACGATGAAGGCCTTGCTATGGTTCTCTTCCAGGAGGTCCAGCAGCGGGGGCAGCTGGTCCATGCACCATCCGAGTGATCCGGGGTCAACGGTCTCCCAAGGTTGGTTCGTCTGAACCGGTGGGAAATACAGGGACTGTGAGCGGAGCAAACCGCCAACGAACAAGGCACCGATGGTGACTGGGATCCTTCTGCTCATGTGCGTTGGACCCGGGTTCCGCCCTTTGGTCCGATCGGGCAAGGGAACATCATGCGCAGAGCGGCCCGGTCACTGTTTCGACCGGTCGATCTCCTGCATCAATTTGCCGTGATCGTAATGCAATTCCCGGTACACGCGCCCATCGGGGGAGTAATCGTAATGGATCCCGTGCTCCAGGCCCTTGTCCCACTGTTCCACGAATTTCTTGATGCCGCTCTCGTAGTAGTAGGTCCATTCGCCCTGTTCCACCCCGTTCTCGAAGTGCCCCACGTATTCCAGCTGGCCGTTGGGATAATACACCTTCTCCATCACTTTTTCCGCCTCCTCGCCTTTGCCTTTCAGATAGATGACCACCTCCGGTTTGCCGTTGGGATGACTGCTGGCCACATGGCGATGGGGGCCACACCCGGCCAAGAGCAGGAACAAGCCGACGACCGGGAGGTTGAGAGGGAGCTGCCGCATCGCGGTCGAATGTAAGTGCGATGCATGGAACAGCGAGAGGTTGACCATCGATGCGGCCGCGGATCCGTGCGATCGGAAGCGCTATCGCGGCGCCTGTGGGGCAGGTGGGAGGAGTGGGGCTTTGCAGGTGCCTGATAAAAACAGAACGGACACCCCGGGTGTCCGTTCTGTTCTGGCCCTTCCGGTGGCAGCTACCGGAGGCGCCGTGTCATTTGGGGTCGATCTGTGCACCCAGCAGCGCCATCTTGGTCTGGATGTCGGCCAGGTAGTCCGTGCTATGCGCGAACGCTTTCTTCTGTTCGTCCCAACGTACAAGGGCGCTCGGGAAATCAAGGTACCAGGGATCCGAGTGCTCGAACTTCTCCATGGCCTCCAGGTTGATCGTGCACTTGTACGCCTTGTATTTCATACGGCCCTCGGGCAGGTGCGTGTCGAAGGTCATGGACTTGGAGCGGTAGCCGTTTTTTTCGACGAACACCGTGTAATAGCTGTTCACATCCAATTCCAGGATGAAGCCGTTCTTGTGCCTGGCCGGCGTGATGTCAGCCATGCGCTCATTCTCCCTGTACAGCGTGAACATCAGACTGTCGGTGTAGCCGCCATTGGCGACTACTGAACATTCCACGGGCAGGATCAGCCCAACTGCCTCGCCCCGCAAGGGCCTCATGGAACTCTGGCCCATGACACTGCCGGCGAACAGAAGGCTGTATGCGAGGAAGGAGGTGTGCTTGAACATGCTTGTTGCGTGTATGCGTGGCCTTGGTACGGGGCGATCCGCCTCAAGGTTCCATCAACCCACCATGCGCAGGCGTGCCGACGCGGCGGAGGAGGGGAATCGCAGGTGGATCGTGGCCCCTTCGTTCTCGCCCCCTTCGGCCCAGCAGTCGCCTCCGTGTTTCTGAACAATGCGCTGCACAATGGCCAGACCGATGCCTGTGCCCTCGAACTCCTCGGACTTGTGCAACCGTTTGAACATGCCGAAGACCTGGTCCTTCTGCTGGGCATTGAACCCCACACCATTGTCAGCCACGCTCACGATGTGGGCGCCATCGACCACTTCATGGGTGACAGCGATGCGTGCCACCGGGCGTGTACGCGTGAATTTCAGCGCATTGGAGAGCAGATTGTTCAGCACCACGTTGAACATGGCCTCGTCAACGTTCACAATGGCCTGGCCAGCGTCGGGCATGGTCACTTCCAACCGACGATCGCTCACATCAAGACCCGCAAGGCCGCTGATCACCGCTTGGCGCACATCCACCTCTGAACGGACCACCTCCTTCGCGTTCGTCCGGGCGAAGCGCAAAAGATCATCGACCAGGGCGATCAAACGCGAGGTGCTGTTGTGGATCCGCCCGCTCACTTCGGCCAGATCCACATCATTGCGGTACGCGGCCAGCTCGTTCAGATGATCCGTCAGGGCCCGCATGCTCTTGAGCGGGGAACGCAGGTCGTGTGCCACGGAATAGGAGAATGATCCCAGATCCTGGAGAGCGTCCATCAATTGCTTGGTCCGCTCAGCCACCCGTCGATCGAGTTCGTCGTTCAGTTCCTTCAAGCGCTTTTCCTCCTGCTTCTGATCGGTGATGTCCTTGATCATCGCTTGGAACAACGCTTTCCCATTCGCGGTGCGCCCCTGGTAGGTGGCGGTCATCAGACAGTCCAGTCTGGCACCTCCCGGGGTGACGATCGTGATATCGATGTTCATGAAGGTATGGCCCTCACGATGGGACGCCATCGCCCCGGCCAGCTCGCCCGATCCCGGTGCGAACGACCTGATGTTCGAGGCCAGGATCCGTTCGCGGGGAATGCCGAGGAGTTTCTCGGTGGCCGGGTTCACGTCCAGCAGGGCCCCGGTCTCGTCCACGATCACGATGGGATCACCAGCGGAATCGAAAACCTGCCGATAGCGCTGGAACATCCGCTCCCGGGCAGCGCGCAGCGCGTATACCTCATACGCCTGTTCAATGCGCAATTTCATATCGATGGGATCCCAGGGTTTGGTGATGTACGCATGGATGCCACCGTTGTTCACCGCATCCACCACCGCTTCGATGTCGGAGTACCCGGTGACCATGATGCGGATGCAGTCCGGCCGCTGTGCGCGCACCTGTGCCAGGAATTCGGCGCCGTTGGTGCCCGGCATGCGCTGGTCACTCATCACCACATGCGCGTGCCAGTCTTTCAATAGCGCCAGGGCCTCTTGTGCGCTCGAGGCCGTACGCACGTCGAAATCCCGCCGGAAACCGGCCTTGAAGGCCAGGAGGTTGCCCTGCTCGTCATCCACGTACAGCACCTTGATCGGTCCGTTGGGGGTGTTCATGCGCGTTTGGCCGTGGCCATGGGTTGTGTGTTCGGTATGATGATCCGGAAGGTCGAACCTTGGTCCGGGGCGCTTTCAACCTCGATACGCCCGTGGTGCATCTCGATGATACTGTGTACGATGGCGAGTCCCAGACCCGTGCCTTCGCCTACCGCTTTCGTTGTGAAGAAGGGCTCGAAAATGCGCGAGCACACTTCCGGGGCCATGCCCGTGCCGTTGTCCGTGATGGTGATCGCCGTGTGGCATTCGCCTTGTTCGGTGCGCACCGTGATCCGGCCATCAGCCGTATCGTGCCGGGCCGCTATGGCCTGGATGGCGTTCGCCAGCACATTCATGAACACCTGGTTGAGTTTGCCGGGGAAGCACTCGACGGTCTGCGACGCGTGCAGGTCCAGTTCCACGTTGATCCCCTTCTTCAGTTTGGGCCCTAACAGGTTCAGCGTACCGCGAATGCCCTGATCCACGCTCGCGTACTTGAGCGTATCCTCATCCAAGCGGCTGAAAGACCGCAATCCGCGAACGATCTCGCTGGTACGATCGGCCCCTTCTTCGATGCTGTCCAGTATGTGCCGCACTTCATCGATGGTCTCATCCAGGCCGAGGGAACGCTCAAGCTCCGCCACATGGGGTGGTACATCGTGCGATCGGTAGGAGACCAGTACTTGGAAGATGTCGTCCATATCGCGCTTGAGCGGGGCGATGTTGCTGCGGATGAAGTTGACCGGGTTGTTGATCTCGTGCGCGATGCCCGCGGTGAGTTGGCCCAGGGACGACATGCGCTCGGCCTCCACCAGCTTGCTCTGGGCGCGTTTGAGCTGGTCCAGGCTGTGCTGCAGCTGCTCGGTGCGTTCGCTCACCTTCATCTCCAGCAAGATGTTCTGATCCCGCGTGATGCGCGCATTCTCTTGTGCGGCGGAGAGCGCCTCGGCTTGGGAGAGTTCCTTCTCCTTGCGCATGATGTTGATCCGGTCGGCCAGCGCGAAGGAGAGGAGCACGCCTTCCACCGCCGAGCCGATGGGCATGGCGTAGGTGGTAAGGCTCGTGTACGGGAGAATTCCGGCATCGCGCATAACGAAGACCACCACACCGAAAAGAAAGAAGCCCCAGGCCAGCAGGAAGTATCCGGCTTGGCGAGAGTTCTTGCGCATGGCGGTTATTACCATGATGAGCAGATAGATCGCCGACCAGCCACCGAGTGCTTGCGCCATGATATATCCGGTCCACGGATCACCGGCGAAGTACAACACAACGTTCGCGAACACGGCAAGATAAAATATCGGCACAAGCCTATGAAGCCTTGGTACGACTTGCGAAGTACCGATGAATCGCCGGGCGAATTCCATTCCGAGGGTCATGGCCCCGAGGACGAGCACTATGGAAGACCGGGATGCCAGCCACACATTGTCCGGCCACAGGTATGATTGTCCAATACCGAGTACGGCCAGCTGCGCCAGGCAGATCACAGCGATGTACATGACGTAGATGAGGTAACTGCGGTCGCGGATCGAAGCGAAGATGAACAGGTTGTACAGTGCCATCACGATCATGATGCCCGTATACCCCCCCAGCCAAAAATTCCGGGTTGAACGTGCCTGGGTTTGCGCAGACTGCCCAGAAACGTACATGGGCAAATGGATCTGCTTGAATCCATGCACCCGTATGAGGATGGTGGCCGTGCTCCCGGGTTCCACCGGCACCGAGAACGCGAACTCTGGATCATTTCCTACCCGCTCTTGCCTGGACCGGGATTGCCCGGTCCGACCCAAAAGCCGGGTGGCTCCTTCTTCCAACAGGTACACATCGAGTTCGTCGATCTCCGCATGACTTATTGAAAGAACGATACCCTTCTGATATGTCCCATTTTTGATCGCGAACCTGATCCAATGCGCTGCCCTGGAGTTGCCAAGATTCGGCACCTCTGTTCCGCACGGTTCATAATCGGTGGACCGGATCGCTTGCGACACGGTGTATTCGGCAGCGGGATCGACCAGGATCTCCGCATTTTTGCCAACCGCCACAAAACCGTCCACTTGGGTGATCGGGACCACGTTCGTGGTGGCGTGAACGATCGAACTTGCGCCGAGCGCTCCGAGAGAAAGGATCATACGTGACCACATGCGCACGCTTTTACGCGAGCGATGGCTTACACGTTACCAGATCGCCTCAAGCACTCTGACGCAACCGCTCTTCCGCCAACCAGCGATAAATGGGCTGGTCCGCATCAATAGCTTCCATCAGGGCGTATTCCACCTCCAACGATCGTCCCTTTGGCGATTCGGTTCTCCACTGGGCCGGTGCGGTCCGTAAACTCAGGATACGTTGACGTTGATCAGGACGTGCTTTGATCAAGCCACAGAGGTCTGTGTTCAGCATCGCGTTCGAATGGATGCCCGGTATTGGGAATTCAAATGAACCTTCCCGACCGAGATTGGTCATAAACTCAAAACCGCAGTTCGCAAGGTACTTCGTGGAATAACTGGCGGAAAGACTGACGACGGAATGAAGTCCCAGCGTGGGGGCGATGGAAAGTGCAGCAGCAGTCAGCAACGAAGGGATACCTCGGCCGGCCATGTGATCGGAGTTCCAAAGACCACAGATCTCGGCGTTGCCAAGTGGTTCCAACAAGCTCAGGCTGGCGCGGATCGCCGGGTCCATGCTGAACAATAAACGTTCCATGGCCAATGGTGATCCAGGTCGCGCGATGTCAAGGCGGACGCCACCAACCACTCCGAAGTAGGCATGCTCGGCAACCACCACCACCGATCGGGGATCCGTGCACCAGGAATAATCCATGCCCAAGGCGAGATACACCCCGATATTCTCAAGTACGCGGGCATGGCCCACAACATATCGGACGGTGCTCTCCCGATCGATCGCCGATCGGAATGCCCGGATCCGTATCCTCTCAGTGGTCATGCGTGCATGACCTGATAGAAGTGCAGGACTTCCTCCAGTGACCTGCGCAAACTCCTGGCCGTGGGTGGTGGAGCATGGCAAAGCCGCAAGAGGAACATGGGCTCGCGATCACCAACCTTGAAGCGTGTGCGGACTTCTTCGAACGTCCGGATCACGGCATCGCGTTCTGCGGGGTTCATGCCTTTGCCACCCCCGAACCGGACATTGTGCGCGAGAAGGATCGGGGCGGATACCGGGTGTACGGCCAGATTGTGCGCGGTAGCGGCCAGCCACATGCGCTCCATGGCGCGCCCGGCATCCAGCATTGCCCCGGGGTCATTCCGGTCGGTGCTGATCAAGCACAGGGCAGGGGAGTCCGTGACCGATCCGCGCGTGCCGTACTTGAATCCGCTTCCGCCATTCCACAACCGTAACAGATCCATGGTGGCCGGGTCGGATGCGACCTTGAAAGCCACACGAGCACTCGGCTTCAACTCCATGGTGGCCAGGTCGATGCCATCGCGTGTGGACTCCGCCTCCTGCGTCGTCCAACGCACTTCATGGCCGAAGAACTCATCGTGGCCGATGGGACTCAGGACACGGACCAGTTCCGCGGATGCGATCGCTTCGGCGATCGCCGCCCGGGCCTCCGCATCCACTACCGTGTGCATCTCGCAACGGGTCACCTCCACTACGGCATCGGTCATCGCACGCAGTACGCTGTCGTCGATCGCTCGCTTGATCGGTTTTTTCCGGTTGGTGCAGCGCTGGGGGATCCACTGTGCCAAGGGGTCGGGCACGATGTTCTTGATGCTTCCGTCCTTGCTGATGACAGCGATCAATTCCTGTGCATCAGGAAGGGGCAACGTTGAGATGTTCAGCCCGAGGCCGATGGAACTTGCGGCTATCCGGATGTTCTCCAGGCAGGCACCAAGGCCGATGGCCGGTACGAGCCCGCCACCATCGATCGCCGAGTAGCCGCGTTCCAGGTCGTGGAAAAGGAACAGGTGCCCTTCGCATGCGAGGAAGTTCCAAGGCTGCAAATTCCCACCGGAGGGGGCGTGTGCGCCAGCCTCCACCAGCATCCGGATCTCCTCGTCCGTGAATC
>JAFDZE010000040.1 GCA_018267155.1 Bacteroidota bacterium
GGGAGTGTTCAAGGACGGTGTTCTTGCACACTCTTGTCCCCACTGTCTCGCTGAGCCTGCCGAAGCGCCATACTCCTGTTCTCCGCACTCGTCCCGGAACTTGGCGTTATCCCGCGCTATAAGGTTTGATGTACGGGCACTTCTGTTTTTGGATCGGGTGGCCCGCCCTTCATCTCCCATGCCCAGCAATGAAGTGTTCAGCGCGGCCTGGAAGCGCTGAGGATCGCGTGATCGGATCTGAACTGTTGGTTTTGACCACAAGTACTCACGCTCGCGGATCGCTTTGGGTGTCCCGATCGCTGAAATCAGGGGTGCGGAGGGCTGGTCATGGCCATGCATTGGACCTCCCTGCCGATCGCCCAAGGGCATGAAGAATGAAGGACCAGATGAACCACGCGAACCGGTTCGTCGAGTTCAATCTGACATGGAGAAGGAAGTCCAACGAAGGGCCCATGATCGGACCGGATACCGGTTACGTGCTTGATCATGAGGCTGGAAGAACCAATGAGCCGGCACGGTCATCATTATGGGCGCGGTGGGCGCATCAGTCGTGCGTGCAGTGCGGCCCAGGGTCGATGATGCAAGAGGAGATCGCGGGTCATGAATCGCCGAAGCCTTCTCCACGCGTTGGTCAGTTGTTCAGAGGATGGCGGTGGCACTTGT
Organism: Bacteroidota bacterium; assembly: GCA_018267155.1. Classification (GTDB taxonomy): domain Bacteria; phylum Bacteroidota; class Bacteroidia; order Flavobacteriales_F; family PHOS-HE28; genus PHOS-HE28. Next base: position 664 of record JAFDZE010000040.1, read on the forward strand.
GCCCGCATGTTGCGGTACAGTTCGATGTAGCCTTGGTGCACCCGCTCCGGATCCCTCGTGGCGGACGGGTGCCCAACGCGGTAGTGCAGCACCTCGCGGGCCGTGCTCACGTACCGGCCCTGACGTGCGATGCCCAGGTAAAAGGCGCAGTCCTCCGAATGGTCCATGTGTTCGGGCAGGCGATAATCATACCCCGGAAGGCGGCGCACCATCCATGTGTTCCCGGCGAAGCAGGAGCCGTCCAGCGCCATGAGCGCATCGAAAGGCATGCCTACGAACCAAGGTGAGCGCACCCAGAGGGTCTTCCCTGTGCGATGATCGAATCCGCGCATGGCCCCATCGGCGAAACGCGCCTCCGGATAGCGCAGGAAGAGGTCATGGCGAAGGCGCAATGCGTCCTGGGGCAGCCGGTCGTCCGCGTCCAGGAAACAGAAGAACCCGCCCTTCATGGCGGCAAGACCTTTGTTCCGGGCCGGGGATACGCCCCGGCGGGATTCCGAAAATACGCTGATGCGGGGATCGGAATAGGAGGTCGCGATCGCGTGCGTGCCATCTGTCGAGGCATTGTCCACGATCAACAGCTCCCAGTTCGACCACGTTTGCGCGAGCACCGAATCGATGCACTCCCGAAGGTAAGGCGCCGCATTGCGGGCGGGCAGGATGATCGAGATCAGCGGACCGGCGGCGTTGGTCACCAGCAACCTCGGGTCCACGGGCCGTTGTGTCCGGGTCGTTTCCGCGTTCATGGTGCTGGTGGTGATGCGCTCTTCAGGAAGATGGTGCGCAGGAATCCGAAGTCCGACGGGCGCAACAGGAACAGTTCGGCCACGGGCATGTTCAGACGGTACCGGAGCACGAGGCAGGTCACGCCCAGGATGGCCAGGTAGGCGATACTGCTGGCAATGGAGGCGCCGGTGATGCCCATAGCCGGGATCAGGACCAGGTCCAGCACGACCGTGGTCAGAGCGGCGATGACGGAACCGTACAGATTGAACCGGAGCAGGCCCCGTTGGATGAGCACCACGGCGAGCAATTTGTACGCCCCGCAGAACGCGATGCCCGGGAGCAGCAGGCGGAGTGCCGTGACCGATCCTGAGAAATCGGGACCGTACATCAGTGGCAGGAGCCAGGGAGCGATGATCGCCGTGAATATGCACAGCACCGTCACTGCGGTGAAATTCAGTCGTGCGATCACCCGGAACCGTTCCATCATCCCATCGTCGTTGCTGGAATACAGGTAGGGTTGCACTACCCGGGACAGGGGCTCGGGGATGTTGAAGAACAACTGCCCCACACCCACCGCTGCGGCGTACAGGCCCAGGTTCGCCGTTCCGCTGAACTGGTCCACGATCCAGATGTCCAGGCGGTAGTTCACCAGGTTGATCATGTTGGTCAGGTAGCCCATCAGCGAGAACGCGAGGAAAGGCCGCATCACGGTCCAGTCGCGCAACGGAACGGGGGGGAGGCCGATCTTCCGTACGTAAATGATGGACCAGATCACTGCCTGCATGGTGACCCCGGACACGGTGACCAGCAATGTGTACGGCAGGATGTTCGCCGGATCGATCATCCCGCGGAAGCACCAGATGAGCACGAAGCCCGTGCAGCTGAACGCCGCGGTAACGATGCTCATCCGGTTGAGGATGGTGAAGAGCTTGAGCCCCTGTACCATGGCGCTCACGAAGGTGATCACCTGGCCCATGAGCACCGAGACGGCCACATAAGCGAAGTAGATCGGATGCGCCAGCCGACCGGGGAAGAAGATGCCGCGCAGCGCGTCGGAAAAGATGATGATCCCGAGGATCGATGGCACCGCGACCAGGTTCACGAGGAACAACGAGGAGGCCATGCCGACCGGAACGCGCTGATCGCCACCGCTGCGTGCCGTGTGGTACATCAACCCCAGGGAGAAGTTGAGCCCGAGTCCCATCATCATGAAAATGACGAGGTTCTGCATCAATGCGAACGCGCCCCGCCCATCATCCCCGAGCACGTTTGTCATGAGCACACTGGCCAGGAAGAAGAGGGCCAGGGTGGGCACCTGCGCCAGGAAGGTGTGTAGGATGCTGCGCTGGATGCTCACGGCAATGGGCCCTCGCAGGCCCTGATCAAGTGGTTCATCGGAAGACCAGCCGTTTTCGTACAGGACGTACCAATACGGCCGGATGGCTCATCACGGCCTTCAGGAAGAACCTCAACGCCCGCGCTCGTTCATCGGTGAATTTCCACCAGCTGCCCCCGATCGCCCAATACAGGTTCGCCAGGCACCGCCGGCGGAACAGCGTCCCGTGCAGCAGACCCGCGGCATCGGCCTTGCGGAAGAGGCGCAGGTGGTCGCGTTCGAACAACGGGATGCTCTTGCTCATGCTTCCCGGTACGATGCGGTAGAGGTTCAGGGCGACGTTGAGCCGCTTGTACGTGTGGCGCTGTGCGAGGTGGATGGCCAGGTCCTGGTCGGCCGCGTTGGAAAGGTGCTCGTCCAGCCGGATCCCATCATCATAGCACCGCCTACGGGCCAGCACGTTGCTGCATGGCGTTGGGACCGCGGTAGTGGCCCCCAGCAGCACGGTGCGCGTCACGTCCCCATCGGTCCCACGGAGCCGCTCTCCCGTGGGCTTGAGGTCCGCATCGCAGATCAACAGGTCGCCGTACACCCAATCAGTACCATGATCCTTCAATCCTTGGATCTTTACGGCGAGGTTCTCCGGCAGCATCGCATCGTCCGCGTCCATGAAATGGATCAGGTCGCCCTTGGCCAGCGCCAGACCCATGTTGCGCGCTGCACTCACCCCGGCGTTGGCCTGGTCCACCACGCGCAGCCGGGGGTCAGGGATCTCAAGTACTCGCTCAAGGGTATCATCCGTGGAACCATCGTTCACCACGATGACCTCCACATGGCGATGGGTCTGGGCCAGTACCGATCGCACGGCTTCGCCGATCCATGGCCCCGCGTTGTACGCGGGTACGATCACGGAGACCAGGTCGCTCATGGGGCTGTGGCTGGATCGCGGCGCTCCGTTCCCGGAAGTTGGAGCATGCCCAGATAAAGATCCTTGTACCCCCGGTACATCACCTCGAGATCGAACAGACGGAGCGCAATGGCCCGCCCGTTCCTGCCCAGGAGTGGGCCGTCCATGCGGAGCAGGCGTTCCACACCTTCGGCCAGTGACTTCCCGGAGCGTTCTTTCACGAGGATCCCGCTCACCCCGTCCTCGATGGCGTCGAGCGCGGCACCAGTGGGGGTGGACACCACCGGCACCCCGGCCATCATCGCCTCGGCGTAAACGAAACCGAAGGGTTCGTGATCGGCCGCGTGCAGATAACCGTCCATGATGCCGAAGAGCGAAGGCACATCGTCCCGATCGACCCACCCGGTGAAGATGATGTGGTCGTGCAGGCCGAGTTCAGCGACCCGGGCACGTATCTCCTCCTCCTGGGGGCCGGTGCCGCAGAACAGGAACCGTGCGTGCGGGTGGTGTTGCACCAGGATGTGCGCGGCGTCCACGATGTGCGTGTAGCCTTTCCAGGGGATGAAGCGGGCGAGTGTTCCGAACACGGGCCCCTGGCCCACCAGGCCGAATCGCCGTCGAAGCCTGTCCATGGTGGCTTCATCGCGTACCGTGTACCTGGCGGGCGGTATTCCGTGATGGACCATCGCCACCTTGGCCGGATCCACGCGCTCCTTCCCGATCATGTGCGCGCGCACATCATTTGAACACGCCACGGCCTTGTGGGCGAAACGCGCCACGAGCCGGTCCAGGAACACCCAGCGCGGAGCATAGTTCCAGTGGTAGCCCGAATCCTGCCGGGTATAGATGCGCAACCTGATCCGCGCGAACCAGGCGGCGATCATGCCCGGAAGTGTGTCGTCGAACAGATGGCCGTGCACCACATCCGGCCGTGCACGCATCATGTGCCACCACAGCCAGGGCAAGGCCTTCAGCAGTCCGCGTTTGCGCTGCCGTGGATCGTACCGGATCCAATGGCAGTCGAAACCCATCGCGGGCATCTCGTCCATCATGGCCGGTCGCTCGTGGTACATCACCAGGAAGGAAAGACGCACATCCCCGTCGCGTTGTGCGTGTTGCGCGAACCATGTGAGGTAGGGCACCGAACCGCTCGTGGCGAAGATGTGCATCACATGCAGCGGACGGTTGGTGGACGTGGACACGGAAGGAAGGAGCCGGGCCACAAAGGAACGGGTCCAGCGTATCAACAGGGGAAAACAGCTGCCGTTCGATCAACGGACCGAAGTTGGCTCAGTGGCCCGGTCGGTCCTCGTGCGGAGTGCCGATCCCAGCAGGTCGGCCCACCGGTCCATGTTGGTGGCGTAGTCGAAGGCTGATAAGGCACGTTCATCCGGTGCGTACTTCAGGCTATGCCCGGTGCGGTGCGCCTCCAGGTGTGCGATGAGGTGCGCCACCAGTTGCCGCGCATCCCTGACGATCGTTCCGGTGCGTGTGGACGTCAATGCGCTCTCCATCTCGTCCTCTTCAGCGGAAAGGAGGATGATCGGTTTTCCTGCGCCGAGGTATTCGAGGAACTTCACGGGGAGATAGCCCTTACGCCCGGTGAGCGCCAATTGCAACAGGGCATCCGCCTCCGTTTGCAGCCGGATGGCCTCATCGGGCGTCACCGTGGGCATGCGTTCGATCAGCCCTGATCCTCTTTCCGCCCGTTCGAGCAGGTGCATGGTCGAGAGGTCCGTACTGGTAGCTCCCACAAAGCGGACAACCAATTGTGCGGCCAGGTCCGGGGCCTCTTGCTGCAGCCGGGTGATCGCATCGAAGAAGAGCGGCCATGGTTGCTCCGGATACAGTTGACCGGTGTGGGCCAGGATGAATTTTCCCTGAGGGTCCGTTGTTCGTGTTATTCGCGCTCGGACGGATCCACCGTGGATCACATGACCATCCCGATGGCCCGTGATCATCATGGCATTGGCGAGAAAGGTCTTGCTCACGGCGGTGAGCACATCGGCGGGTCCGCAGTAACGTCTTTCGAGCTTGCGCATCCGCGCGCGGCGCAACGCCCCCGCCAGCCCCGTGCCTTGGTGGGTGATGATGTCCTTCGCCACCTCGGGAATGGCCACGTTCCAGGGATCGCGATAGTCCACCGCCCAGACCGCGTTCCAATGACGGACGAGCCGGGCGCCCGTTTCGAAGACCGCGGGATCTGGACCGGTGGCCACAACGACGTCCTGCGGCCCGATCGCGTTCTCGATGTCTTTGGGCGACAGGTCCCAGCGCAGGCCGGGCCGCAGCGGTAGAAACAGATCGGTTAGCACTCGCAGTGGCCCGTTCGCCGGGCTTCCGGACGTGGCCTTCCATGCACGCAAGAGGCTGCGTTGGACCGCATTCAGGTCATGGGTGGCGGCTGTACGCGGCGTGCGCAGGATGTGCAGATCATCCGATTTGCCGTACGGCTCCGTGGCCTTTTCGGGAGTGGAGGTGAGCACGCACACCTTCCAGCCACGATCGCACAGGCTACGGGCCAGGTGGTAGGGTCTGCGTGCTCCCGGTGCATTCACCGGTGGGAACCAGGTGCAGATGATCAGAACCCGGGGAGTTGCCATTGTTCACGCGCTATCGCTCACTTGGTCCAGCGCTCGCAGGATCCGCGCGGTGAGTATCCGGTAGTCCATGCCGTCAAGGTACCGGTCCACCGCGGCGGTATCCACCGTGAGCCGACCATCGATCACATCGGACATCTTCCGCAGGAACTCCTCGGTATCATCCGCCTTGAAACAGCCCTTCTCATCCAGATCGGGGATGAAGCTGTTGTTGGTGGTGACCAGGGGGCAATGTTGCGCGAGGTAGGTGAGCACTTTCAACGGCGTTCGACCTCCGCTCAGCGGAACAGAGCGCCTGATCTCGAAGTCGTAGGCCAGCAGCCCTACGGTGGCACCACGTACCAGGTCCCGCAGTTCATCCGGATGTTTCACCCCCAGATACTCCACATTGGGCATCGAAAGGAACCTGTCCCGTTCGATCTCCGGGTCCGGCGGTAGCGGGAATTTGCGCCCCACGACCAGGAACTTCATGGCCGGGAAGCGTCCGGCCGCACGTATCAATACATTGAAATTGGTAAAATCGCTGAGGCTTGCCGCGAAGAGCGCGTATCTGCCGTATGTGCGGCGCCATTGCTCCACCATCACGGGGTCGTACAAGCGGTCCTCGGTACGTACGCCGTGCCGCACGAGCAGGCGGCGCCGGTTGAAGGACGCGTAGTGGTCCAGGAACCAGAGGTTCACCGTCACCATCAGATCCGCTGCGCGGGCCATGCGTTCGTCTTCCGGAAACGACTGGTAGGGGTCCACCACGTGGTAGATGCACCGCGCACCCTTGGCCTTGATCGCCATGCACTCCTCCAACGCCAACGGGTTGAAGGTCCAGCACACCGCATGCGGATCCGGACGCAGGCGGTGGATCTTCCGGCCACCCCAGCGCCCCACGAACGATCCGAACTTGCGCGGCAACGTGTTGCGGTATGATACCACATGGACCCCCTCGGGTGTGACCCATGTGCCAGCGTGCCAGGAGAACAGATCGGCAGGGCGCCACCTGTCGGGCATGTTCACGAAATACACCTCGTGGTTCTTGGCGAGCTCGGCGGCGTAGTGGTGCTTGGAATACCACATGTTGCCCCAGGGTTCATTGGAGAACAGGAAGATGGTGAGATGCGCGGTGTCGGCTGATCGTACCTCGTTGAGGAACCGCTCGATGCGTTCGAAGGTGCGCTCGTAGGTCATGGCGCGCGCGTGTGCCACGCGTTCCGCGGTGAGTCCGACGGCTTCCCCTTCCTCCAGGAATCGCTCGAGCTGGTCGAGGCCCCGGACCGGATCGTTCTCCATGTACATCAGGTGCGCGATGGGCAGGTACTCGGAAAAGACCGTGGAGAAGACCGGCTTGCCCAGAGCGAGGTACTGGAAGGTCTTGTGGTGGGAGATGTCATTCCCCGGGAATCGCAGGTCCATCGGGGCCAGGCAGAATCGGCTGCCAGCGATGTAGGACTTGAGTTCCTTGAACGGCCTCACACCAACATGATGCATGTTCGCGTAGCGACCAGGGAGGTAGATGGACCTGTAGGGGTCATCCTCCTTCAGCGCGAGCCGACCGACGAAAAGAAAGGGGACCTGCGGGAATCGCTCGAGCATGCGGGCCACCTGCGCGTGGTCCACCCGTGCATCGATCGTGCCCACGTACAGACCGTAGCCTTCGGGGACATCCGGTGCCGGCTCCGCCTCGAATTCATCGCTCGAGATGGCGTGGCCGATGGTGAGCAGGGGCTTGTTGAACCGCTCGTAGCGGACGGAAAGGTGTTCGGAGATCGTGACGATCGCGTCCACATTATGGCACAGCTCGCGCTCCCCGTGGAACGTGAAATTATACTTGTCCACGCAGATGAACAGGGAGCGCTCCGGGCGCAACCGCTGTGGAGCGGTGATCCGTGTGGGGTCGAAGGTGATCAGGGTCCCCGGGGCCAGTCCGTTCCGGCGCAGGAACGCGCGGAGGCCGCGCGCCACCAGACGTTCATTCAGGCGATAGAACCACTTGTTCAGCACCGGCAGCCGGTTGCGGTACCGCAGCACCGTGAGCGAGCTGCCTACCTTGTGCAAGGACGGGGCCATGCCCAGCAGGTTCTTCGGCCTCCATGGGCCGGGCGGGTCCACGAACACCACGGTGTTGTTCCGGCTCAGTTCGTACGCGTAGTTGTGCTTGGAGAACCACACATCACCCCATGCCTCATTGGAGATGATCAGGATGTTCGTGCCACGCAGGTGCATGCCGGTTCGGCCGGGTCGGTAGGGCGGGCGAATGTACCGGACGTGTCGCAGGCGCGGCAGGACCGGGATCATCGTTTTCGCACCTATTCTTGCGCCCGGACACTCATGATGCTGAAGTTCACCAACAGACAGGTACGGGTGCTGGTCCTGGTGCCGCTCGCGGTGCTGGCCGTGAGTGCGGCCGCATACCTGGCATTGGGATCCCCGGCGCTTCTGCTCCCGCCGGTGCTCATGGGCGCCTTCGTGATCTGGATGTTGATGGATATGCGGCACCATCACTGGGATCTTTTCCATCGGGATGTGATGGAGCAGCGGGCCATCTTCGCGCAGTTGGAGGCCATCATCGGGTTGAACGCGACGCTCAAACCCAAGTATCCCTTCCCCGGCACACGTGGCTGGACGGCCTCACCCGACCTGTTGCGTGAAGTGGTGACACACGTGCTGCACCAGGCCCCGGCGCTCACCGTGGAAGCCAGCAGCGGCACCTCCACCCTGATGATCGCCTATGCCTTGGAGCGCAATGGTGCCGGACATGTCGTGGCATTGGAGCATGATGCGGAATACGCCGGGCGTACGCGGGAGTTGATCGGTATGCACGGGCTGGACCACCGCGCCACCATCGTGCTGGCCCCGTTGGTGAAGCAACGTGTTGGGGATACGGAGATGACGTGGTATGACCTGGGCCAGGTCCGGCTCGATGTGCCCATAGACCTGCTGGTCGTCGACGGCCCTCCGGAAGGAACGGGATCAATGGCCCGCTATCCCGCCGTGCCACTGTTGCGTTCCCGCTTCGCACCGGGGGCCCGCGTGATCCTGGACGATGGTGATCGGGCGGATGAGCGCGCGATCGCCGAACGATGGAAGCAGGAGTTCAAGGCCTCCTCGTGCGACCACCTCGCGTTGGAAAAGGGCGCGTGGTCGCTCCGGTTCTGAGAAGCACATGGCACGCATGGTCCTCTGCACGGGCAACCCCGGAAAGATCGCTGAACTGCGCGCGCTCATGCCACCGGATATGGAACTGCTCTCCCTGGCGGATGTCGGCCTGCCCGCGGACCTGCCTGAGACAGGGGCCACGCTGGAAGCCAACGCCCTGCAAAAGGCCCGCTTCGCCCACGAGCGCACCGGCCTGCCCTGCATCGCCGATGATACTGGTTTGGAAGTATTGGCATTGGGCGGTGCCCCCGGGGTACGTAGTGCCCGCTATGCGGGTGAGGCGAAGGACCCCGCCGCCAACATGGCCCTATTGCTGCGCGAACTGGCCACCGCAACGGACCGTTCGGCGCGTTTCCGCACCGTGATCGCCCTGGTGGATGCCCGGGGTGAACACGTTTTCGAAGGACAGGTCCGTGGCCGCATCACCACCGATCGGCGTGGCTCCGGCGGCTTCGGGTACGATCCCGTTTTCCTGCCGGAAATGAGTGATCTGACCTTCGCCGAACTGGACCCCGTGCGCAAGAACGCGATCAGCCACAGGGGGCAGGCCGTGTGGAAGCTGGCCCGCTTCCTGGCCGAACGTCAACGCTGAAGCATCTCCTCCACCAGGCCGTTGATCGCCCGCGGCACGCCGATCCCCGACACCTTCAGCATCTTGGGGAAGATGCTCGCCGGACTGAAACCGGGCGTGGTGTTCACCTCGATCGTCACCACTTCGCTGCCGGTCCAGAAGTGGTCCACGCGCACCAGGCCCCGGCAGCCGAGCGCCCGGTAGATCGCCGCGCTGCGTTCGCGCACCTCGGCCGACACCTCCTCTGGAAGGGGGGCGGGGATCAGCTCCTGTGTACTGTCCGAATGGTATTTGGCCTCGTAGTCGAAGAACTCCCGGTCGGTGCGGATCTCGCACACCGGCAGGGCGATCACCTCGCCGTGCAGGCGCACCACGCCGCAGGTGAGTTCGCGGCCCTGCACGTAGGCTTCGCACATCACGGTATCGCCCTCGCGGAAGGCGGCGTCCAGCGCGGGGCCGAGTTCATCCGCACTCTTCACCTTACTGATGCCCAGACTGCTGCCGCTGCCGTCGGGCTTCACGAAGCAGGGCAGCCCCACCGCTTCGAGCACGTGTTGCTCCGTGCCGGCATCGCGGCTGTGCAACAGCAGCGATCGGGCCACGGTGAAGCCCATCTGCCGCAACAGGCCGGTGGTGGCGTACTTGCTCATGGCGATCGCCATGCACAACACACCGCCGGTCTGATACGGTACACCCAGCATGTCCAAGTAGCCCTGCAGTTTGCCGTCCTCGCCCGGCGTGCCGTGTATGGCGATGAGCGCGCCGGCGAACCGTTCCATGCCGTTGCCACGGTCGGCCGTGAACGTGCCCCGATCAAAGGGGAGCGCCCTGCCATCCACCGTTTCGCACACCCAAGCGTCGCGGCTCACGGACACATAGACCGGGTGGAAGCGCTGGGCGTCAAGCGCTTCGAGCATGGTGCGCGCACTTTGCAGACTGATCACCGATTCGCCGGTGTAGCCGCCGCGCACAACGGCGATGAAGGGGAGGGGCATGGGGATCTGGAACGGACGAAATTCGCCGTGGGTGCCGGGTCCAACGTGGGCAGAACAACGTGCATTGCCAACGGCCCCCTGTTCACGCCACCGGCCTGTGACCGGACGATGCGGTCCTCCCATCGGGCGAACGGCGGCTATGGCGATCTTCGCCGCCCACGCGAAACCGCCTCAGGCCGCGTTGGAAGCAAGGTGACGAAACGCACGATCTTGAACCTGTTGCTGCCCGTGGGGGTGGCCGTGCTGCTGCTGTTGGGCGCCTGGGTCTGGCTCAACGTGTACACACGCCATGATGCACGCGTGACCGTGCCGGACCTGGCGGGGCTTACGGCCGATGAAGCGGCGGAACGCTTGGCATCGGTGGGTCTGCGGACCGAAGTGATCGATTCGGTGTACAACGATGAGATGCCCAAGGGTTCCGTGGTGGATCAGGATCCCGACGCGGAACAGGTGGTGAAGCCCGACCGCACCATCTACCTGGTGATGAACGCCAGCGAGGCCAAGATGCTCGACATGCCCCAGTTGGTGAACCTGAGCAAACGCCAGGCGATCAGCGTGCTGGACATCCTCGGGATCAAGGTGAAGGAACTCCAGTACCGGCCCGATCCCTGCGTGGATTGTGTGGTGGCACAACTGTACAAGGGCAAACCCATCGCGGCGGAAACACGCATCCGGCGCGGGGAATCCATCACCCTGGTGCTGGGCTCGGGAACCAACGGGGAGCGCGTGCAGGTGCCCGATGTACGCGGCATGGGCCTGGCGGAACTGAAGGCGGTGCTCAACATGGCCTCGCTCAACCTGGGCGTGGTAGCCGCCTGTGAGGGTTGCACAACATCGGCCGATACGGCCATGGCCCGCGTGGAACGCCAGTTGCCCGAGCCGTACAGGAACAACATGATCGGCGCCGGCGGCGTCATCGATGTGTGGCTCACCACCGACACCGTCGGCCTGCGCCATCCAGAACCGGTGGACAGCACCACCAACGACCTTGACGATGAGGATAACTAGCACATTCGCCATGGCCCTGTTCCTGCTATCAGGAGCCACGGCCCAGCGCATCGGTCCCGAGCGGGTGGAACCCTTGCACGCCAGACCGGCAAAGGAGGTGAGGCCCATGCTTCGCAGCGGGAACCTGCATGAGTGGTTCATCTACGCGTACCAACCACAAACCATCCCGGTCGTGGATGATTTTTCCGTGGATCGCACGCGCCACTTGGATGCCGACAGCGATGATCCCGGGGTCACCCTCACTGAAACGGTGTACCACCTGGAGGTGCTCGGCGTCAGTACCCCTGACATGGTCTTCATGTTCCAGGCGGCTACGCGGCTCACCGTGGACATCCAGCCCGATACGGTGATCCTGACCACCGATACCCTGGAACCGGTGAATGTGCGCGTGTTCGACATCAGCACCTACCCGGCCACGTGGGAGGATCACGAGATGTGGCCGCCGTACGTGTTGCGCGATACCGTGGGCGACCCCACCACGGACACGACCTACCTGGCACCGGACCTGGTGCAGGATTCGCTCCTCGTGTACACCGTTCCGCCCGCTGACGGCACCTATCTCAATCCGGACAATACCAACGTCCCGCTCATCCTCTGGGAAAGTGACCACGCCTACGTGAACGGCACCTACCCGATCGATCCGCCCACCATCGGCGTGGCCAGCTTCGATGGAATGGACCGCGACGGCTGGCCGTACGAGGCGGAGAACCCCAATGTGGAAGGCATCGCCGACGTGATGACCTCCGTGCCCCTCAACTGGCCGCCCGGTACCGAACCCGCCGACAGCGTCTACCTCAGCTTCTTCTATCAGCCCCAGGGCCGCAGTGGCGATAGCGATGTGGATCCCACCGACAGCCTGCGCGTGGAATTCTACTCGCCCGGCCAGGATTCCTGGTTCCTGGAATGGGCGACACCCTATACGGCGCTCCATCCCTTCGAACAAGCCATGGTGCCGATCACCTATGCCGGGTATCTGGAGGATGGCTTCCGCGTACGCTTCAGCAACCGCGCCACGCTCGGGGGGGCCGTGGACCACTGGCACGTGGACTATGTGCGTATCGGCCTGAACCGAAGTGTGACCGATACGCTGCTGCAGGACGTGGCCTACGTGTATCCCGCCAACACCCTGCTCTCCCCCTGGACATCGGTACCGCTGGCCAAGTACAACGCCGATCCCGCGCACTACATGGCGGCCAGCGTGGAGCAGACGCAGTGCAACCGCTACAACGTGGATGCGCTGATCACCTACGGCCACGAGATGACCACCGATTGCGGCAACAGCGCCTCGCGCGACGACGGGGGCAACGTGTTCGGCAACGCGCTCACCACCTTCACCTCCTCGCACGCCATCAACAGTGGAGCGCAGCCATACACCTACGACCTTGGGGCCTGCCCCGGTGCCGCTTTCGCCACGGTGAAGTTCTGGACCATGGCCAATCCCGATGCACTGCGCCACAACGATACCACCTCCTTCACCCAGGAGATCAGCAACTACTACAGTTACGATGACGGCAGTGCCGAACTCGGTTACTCGTTGAACACCAACGGCGGCCGCATCGCTTACCGCTTCGATACCCAGGGACAGGACTCGCTGCGTGCGGTGCGCATGTATTTCGATCCCATCTTCACCTACGGGGACATCCCCAACGATCCGCGCGACGGAAGTTTTCTCCTCACCGTGTGGCAGGACCTCAACAGCGCGCCCATTTACCAGAACATCAGTTTCAGCAACCCCGAGTACCGCCCCTGGGGACCGGACCACTTCGTGGAGTACGCGCTGGACAGCACCATCGCCGTGGGCGGTACCTTCTACGTCGGATGGACGCAGACCAACGCGGTGCGTATGAACCTCGGCATGGACATGAACCGCGTGAACAACGACCGCATGTTCTTCAACGTGGGCAACGTGTGGCAGCAGAGCGCGATCGCCGGCAGCTGGATGATCCGCCCGGTGATGGTGAGCGCCGTGGATCCCTTCGCATCGGTACCAGAGGCCGACGAGGTGGTCATGACCCTCTTCCCCAATCCGGCCACGGATGAGGTGCGCCTGCGCGTGCCCGGGGAAACGCCCGCATCCATCGAACTGTACGACGCCACCGGTCGTCGCGTGGCCAGCGAACGCTACCGGACCGATGGTGTCCTTTCCATCGGGAATGTCGTTGACGGCCTGTACGTGGTACGCGCACTCGACGACAACGGTCGTTCCATCGCACAGGCACGCCTCGTGGTGCAACGCCCATGAGCCAGCTCACCAGGGCGCAACGCGAAGCGCTCAAGAAGCCCAAGGAGCAAGCACCGGCGCCGCTCTTCCCCGAGGACCAGGTGGAAGGGGAGGACGGCGGCGAGCAGGAATTGTACGAGCACCACCGTATTGTTTGCGACAGGGGTCAGGGCCTCATGCGCCTGGACAAGTTCCTCTTCGAGCGTCTGCCGAGCATCAGCCGCAACCGCATCGCCAACGCTGCCAAAGCCGAATTGGTGCGCGTGAACGGCAAGCCCCAGAAGCCGAGCTACAAGGTGAAGCCCTTCGACGACATCAGCATGGTGCTGCCCTGGCCGGTGCGCGAGGTGGAGTTGACGCCCGAGAACATCCCGCTCACCGTGCTGTACGAGGATGATCACATGCTGGTGATCGACAAGCAGGCCGGCCTGGTGGTGCATCCCGGCCATGGCAACTGGTCCGGCACGCTCGTCAACGCGCTC
>JAFDZE010000041.1 GCA_018267155.1 Bacteroidota bacterium
AGGTCGCTCACCTGGAGCATGGCGTCCACGTTCTTCAGGTTCTGCGGGTCGAATGCGAAGGAGCTGGAGAGCTGGCCCCGGCCGTTGAGCGTGGCCGATGCGCCCAGGCGCAGGCTGTCCCCGCCACTGTTCATCCTGCTGCTGCGCACGACCATGTCGTTGAGCACGTAGCGGAACGGGCGCTCCGGTGTATGATCCTCAAAAACCAGTTCGGCGTTGGTGATGGCCAGACTGTCGGCATTGTACTCGTTGGCCACCAGATCCCGACCCAGCGTGCGGATCCAATCGGCCAGCATCACGAAGATGTTGTCGCTGCTGGCCGTGAGCACGGCGGTGGTGTCGCCTCCCGCGGCCATGGTGTCCAGCTTCAATGCCCTGCTCCAGGTATCCGAACCATCGGGCCACAGCTGGAAGCGCGTGCTGAAGCCGTCCACCGCGACGCTTGTCAGGTCGAACCTGTCACTCCTGGCATCCAGCGTGTCCAGCTTGACCCGCGCGGACCGGATGCCCACGAGGGGTTCGCCGTTGGCATCGGTGACGCCCAGGTCGCGCAGACCGAGATCGGCCCGCACGGCCAGACCATCGCTGGCGACCCAACTGTCGCGCAGGTGCAGGTCCAGGTCCACCTGGCCCGTGAGCGCGGTAGTACGCAAAAGATCCTGCAGGTACGGAAGCAGTTGCGGCAGGGCGAACCCGGTCAGTGCGGCATCAATGGCGTAGACCGAATGTTCCGTATCGATCATGAACCCGCCCTTCAGCGCACCCCCTTGGGCCAGGGCGAACGAAAGGTCGAAATCCATACGAGTGCTTTCGCCGGTGATCCGGGTGCAGGCCGCGTCAAGGTCCGTTATCCCGGCGGGTTCCTTCAGCAGGTCGGCGGCGTACACCACCCGGCCATCGGCGAGCCGGATGTCCTCCAGGCTGAACCGTATCGGGGCGCTGGTCGTGGTGTCCTTGGGCTCGCCACCGCCCAGTTCCAACAGGTCGCTGAAGTTGAACCGGTCCTTGTGCTGCGCGATGCGCACGTACGGCCGTACGATGCGCACGTGGTGGAAGTGCCAGTCGTTGCGTCGGAAGGCCTTCCACAGATCGGCCTTCACCCGGATATTGTCCCAGCTAACGAAGACCTGATCGCCGCCGGGCTCATGCACCGTGACCCCGCTTACCGAGTATGTGAAGGTGAACGGGTTGAGGACAATGCGCTCGATGCGCACCTTGCGATGGATCCACTCCTCGCTGTGCTCTTCAATGTAGCGTTTGAGCAGCCAGGGCAACAGGAATGCGACCACCAGGAGCAGCGTGGCCACCAGCACGCCTCCGACGATCAAGTAACGGTGCCCTCTACGCTTCTTCGACGTTCTCCCCGGTGCGATCATCACGTGTGCAAAGTTGTTCGGCCCATGCGGACATCACACGAACGGCCGACAAGGATCCAAAGCAAAGCGGCCCCCACCGCAAGGCGAAGGCCGCTTCCCTGATGGGTACCGACCACTCAGGCCGCGATGCGCAGTTGCGCAGGCTCCGGCTGTGGTGCTTCCCGCTTGGCGCCCACCAGGCGGAAGTCGCTCACCACGATCTCGGTAACGAAGCGCTTCACGCCGTCCTTGGCCTGGTACGAGCGGTGGACCAACCGACCTTCCAAGGCGATACCCGTGCCTTTCCGCACCAAGCGTTCCAGTGCGGCCGCCGTCTGGCCCCAAGCCACCACGGTGTGCCATTGCGTGTCCGTCACCCGGTCCCCCTCGGTGTTGGTGTAGGTCTCGTGGGTGGCCACCGAGATGCGGGCCACTTTGCGCCCTTTGGCCAATTCGCGTACTTCAGGGTCGAAGCCGCAGTTGCCGATGAGCCGCACGGTGTTGCTGATCTTGTTCATGTTCGTAGGTGTTGGGTTGTGTTGGCTTGTTCGGATCCGGCATTGGTGTCGAATTCCGTCGGCAAACCTTCACCTCCCCCTTGCCCGGATCCGGTCGGCATTGCACTTATAGGCGGATGCAGGCGTTTGTTCAACGGGTATTCCAGGTGGCCTCCACTTGCCGATCCCGGTATGGGCGCTACTTTCAGGCCGGGTAACGGGGTCAGGCAGCGCAGAACGGGGTTCCCGGCGTCTTGCCTCCCGGAAAGGCCCTTGACCATTGCGTGAGCTGACCGAACGCGAGCTGGTGGAAGGCTGCCGAGGCGGGGACCGCCGTACACAGGAACTCCTGTACGGGCGGTACTCACGGCGCATGTACGCCGTCTGCCTCCGGTATGCCCGCCATCGGTTGGAAGCCGCCGACCTCTTGCAGGAAGGCTTCATACGCGTGTTCGGCAAGCTGGACGGCTTTCGCATGGAAGGCTCGCTGGAGGGTTGGATCCGCCGCATCATGGTGCATACCTGCATCAACCACTACCGCACCAAGGCGTTCCAGAACGAACGCTTCGGTCTGGAGCACGTGCCCGAGGGCGTGGAAGAGGCCGTGGTGCTCGATCACCTGGGCGCCGAAGAATTGATGGCACTTGTGCGGGAACTGCCCGACGGCTACCGCATGGTGTTCAACCTGTACGCGATAGAAGGGTATGACCACGCGGAGATCGCCGAGATGGTGGGTTGCGTGGAAAGTACCAGCCGCAGCCAACTGGCCAAAGCACGACGCATGCTGCAACAACGGATTTTCGAACAAGCGCACCCCGTAGATGAACGGAAAGCATCCCATTGACGATCACTTCGCACGTGTGCTGCGCGAAGCTGAGGCCACACCGCCCGATGCGGTGTGGAAGAACGTGGCCGGGGCGATGGACCGCCCACCGGCGCGGGCATACCGCTACCGCAGGATCACCATCGCCCTGCTCCTCCTGCTGTTGCTGGGCGGAGCCGCCTATTGGTCGGTCACATCGCGGGGAACCCGCCCGGACGGCCCTGGCACCCGGCAGGTACGGAGCACACCACCGACCGCCGCACCACAGGCCGAACGATCGGTGGAGGTAGGCGAACATGCGCAAGCGGAACCGTCCTCGACGGGAAGGTCGCAGGAGCTGGGCACGGTTGCAACGCCGGGTAGCGCTTCGGACAACAAGGTATCTCCTGTTGCCCGGGAACGGAACACCGACGCGGATCCAAGCGTCCCGAACAGGACCCATGAACGGCCCGTCGGTGATGGCGGAGGAACCGAACGCGATGGCCGCCAAGCATCGGTAGGAGCCGTGTTGAATAGTTCCATCGAGGGGGGATCACGCACCGACCAGCCGGAACACACAGGGACCGCGGGCCTTGAGAACGAGGAAGGACCGGCACCTGAAGCCGCATCGCCTGTAACAGAGCAACCCACACCGTTGTTCCACGCGGGGGGCCTGTCCGGGTCCTCCTCCACAGCGGAGTCCGCTCTGCCGCGCAGTACGCCCGATGTGCATCTGCCTCGTCTGGCAAGCAACCCAACGCCGGTCGTGATCCGAACTGCCCCAACGACCGGAGCACTGATGCGTGGCGATAGCACACCAGCGTACCTCTTGCGCAAAGGCCGTTGGTGGTTCGCCCTGCAAGGTGGTATCGCCAAACTCGACGGGCACTGGAGCGGCTCCGACCCGGCGGCCCGCGAATTGAACCGTGACGAAACCTGGCTCGGCGGCCGATCGCTCGGGTTGGTGGTGGGCCGTGAATGGCTCAACGGGTGGTCCGCAGGCCTGGGTATCGGAGCCGCATGGCAACGCGCGCGCTTCTTACGGCTGGAGCGCACTCCGGGGCCGACAGAAACCGTGATCGATACCACCTGGACGAACTCCTTCCAAGGACCGAATGCGTACTGGACCTGGAACATCGTGGAGACCGATGTGACCGAGCCCGGCACCCAACGCGAGTTCCGCGCAACGAACGAATACCTGTGGCTCCGCGTGGCCCCCGAAGCCGCTCGTCAGTTGTTCGAATACCGCCGACTTTCGTTGCATGCCCGTGCCGGTGCCGCCGCACTGTTCGGTATCACCCGAAAAGGAAGCACCCTGTACCGGCCCTCCGTTCACACGCTGGATGCGCCACCCGATGGCCATGTGAACGTGGTGGACCTGAACGACGCTGCCGTTCGTGAGCGCTTCGCTTTCTCCTTTGCACTGTGGGGCGCGCTGGAACTGCAGTATCGTGTGAGGGAGCACTGGTCGGTGGGGGCCCTGCCCATGGTCGAATGGCGGCCCGCCATGCACAGCAGCAAAGGTCCTGCCCTGTCCATGACATCTTTCGGTGGCGCCTTACGCCTGCGCTACGACCTGGCCCATCAAGAAAAACGCACGCGATGAAGGGCTGCCTGCAAAGTTGGCATTCATCACGCGCAGCCTTGCTGTGCGCAGCACTGGTCATCGCCACGGCTTCCGTGGCCCAGTGTCCGGGGATCCGCCCGGTGTTCTCCTGGGCGAGCGACGGGGCCGGGGTCGTATTCACTGACCTCACGGAGCATCCCGGGGTGAACATCACAGAACGACACTGGGTGATCGGCGGTGTGGACACCGCTCAACTCATCACCACCACGCATGTATTTGATTCCGCCGGGGTCGATAGCGTCCACCTCATCATGATGGCCGAAGGATGCTACTACAGTGTGAGTGCGCTGGTGGGACACGCGGGCGATACCGAGACCTGCACCTCTTCGATCTCGTCGACCTTCAGCTATGTGGAAACAGGCAACAACCAGCTCGCCCTCACCGATCAGAGCACGAGCGACGCGCCGGTGCTGCTGTACCTGTGGGCCTTCGGCGACGGCAACACCAGCTTCGATCAGCACACCGAACACTTCTGGCCCATGCCAGGCGCTTACGATGTGTCACATTCCATTGCCGGGCTGAACGACCAGTTGCAGACCACCTGCGTGGCAGGGCGCGCCGAACACGTCTTCGTGGATGGCAACGCCAGCACCTGCGATACGTCCCTCTTCCTCGCTCTGGACGCCGAGGTGAACGGCCCTCTTGTCACCCTGAACGCCCAACAAGTCCTGTTCAACCCGGACCTGACCATCACCGGATGGCAATGGGACTATGGTGATGGCTCGCCGATCGACATCACCAGCACGTCCAGCGCTGAACATTACTACCCCTATGGTGGCGTGGTGCAGATCTGCCTTCGGGTCACAGCTTCGGACTCCCTGGGCAACACCTGCTTCGCGCGTGCATGCACCACCGTGTCCATGCTGGAGGCTGTTGGCCTCAACGGGACCGCAATGCCGGCCGAGTTGCACGCACGTCCCGTTCCTTGTGATGATGATCTGTGGGTCGAGGGCGAGTCGGTACGCGCCGGCAGGTGCTGGCATATCGTGGACGCACTCGGTCGCGAGGCCGCAACGGGCACCTTCACCCTGGATGATCCCGAACGGATCGATGTGCATCTCTTACCTGTTGGGTTGTACACGCTGACCATCCGTACAGAACAAGGCTTGCATTCCATTCGCGTGCTCAAGCAATAGGCAACGGAACCACAACGTCCGGGCGTCCTAAGAACACGTCGCATGACGCCCATTCCTTTATCAAGCCCTCAACCGCTCCCCATGAAGCACTTCTGCACCGGTCTCGCTCTGCTCTGTAGTGCCTACGCTGTATCGGCCCAGCCCGATTGTTCCCAGATCCTGAACGTGGGATTTTCGTTCGGCACGCAGGGCAATACGGTGGTCCTGAACAACGGTACACAAACGGAGTTCCCCAACGCTACCACCTACAAATGGGACTTCGGCGATGGTGAGCTGTCCACAGATCCGAACGCGACCCATGTGTACGACCTCCCCGGCACGTACCTGGTCTGCCTCTACGGTATGGTGGAGAACTGCATGGACAGCGTGTGCCAAGAAGTGGTCATTACCGGAGGTGAGAACCCGTGCGACGACCTGAGTGCTGACTTCACCGTGACCACACAAGGGGTGGTCGTCGTTTTCGACGCATCAGGTCCTGCCACAGGCTACCACTGGATCTTTGGTGATGGCATGCAGAGCTTCGATAGCGACCCGGTCCATACCTATCCCGAGCCCGGCACCTATCACGCTTGCCTGGTCACCTGGGCCTGGAACCCGCAGACACAGGACACGTGCTACGCCGAGCATTGCGAGTGGGTCACCATCGGCGACAGTTCCCCGTGCGATGACCTGGTGGCTGATTTCACCGTGACCACACAAGGCCCTGTGGCCGCTTTCAACGGATACGGCGGGACGGCTGTGGGTTACCTGTGGTATTTCGGCGACAACACACAGGGCGATGGGTCATCGCCTACGCACACCTATCCCGGCCCGGGATCATACAACGCTTGTCTGCTCACCTGGACGTGGAACAGCAACACCCAGGACACCTGCTGGGCCGAATATTGCGAGGAGATCACGATCGATGGTGTCGGACCGTGTGACGGTCTGCACGCTGGATTCTCTTTCAACACCTTTCCGTTCGGAGCACAATTCTCCAACTCCACCACCGGTACCGGCTTCCAGACCGCGTGGACCTGGTCCTTCGGCGATGGCACTACCAGCAATGATGCCCAGCCGGTACACACCTACTCGGAACCCGGCACCTATATCACCTGCCTCACCGTCACCAGCATCTTCGAGCAGCAGGGCGGCGGAGTGATCACCTGCCTGGACTCCATCTGCCAGGAGATCCACGTCCAAGGACAAGGATCCCCCTGCGATGATCTGATCGCCGCGTTCGAGGTGACCACCCAAGGGAACATGGCCGACTTCACGGCGTCCGGTGGTTCGGCCGTCGGCTACCACTGGAACTTCGGTGACGGAACGGAAGGGGATGGTCCCGCTCCCATGCACACCTACCCCGAAGCGGGTAGCTACCACGCCTGCCTGGTCACCTGGGCCTGGAACCCGCAGACGCAGGACACGTGCTACGCCGAGCATTGCGAGTGGGTCACCATCGGCGGCAATTCGCCGTGCGATGGCCTTCAGGCCGGCTTCCAAGCACAGGTCGGTGACGTAACGGTATGGTTCTCCAACACCACGATCGGCACCGGCTTCCAAACATCCTGGCATTGGGATTTCGGTGACGGGACCACGAGCGACGATGCGCAGCCCTCCCACGTCTTCCCCGGCCTGGGTACATACGAGGTCTGCCTGACGGTCGTCACCCTTTTCGAGCAACAAGGTGGCGGGGTGATCACTTGCCAGGACAGCTATTGCTCACTTGTTTCCAATGGCGGTGGTTCGCCGTGCGACAGCTTGATCGCCGATTTCACCGTGACCACCCAAGGCAACACCGCTACCTTCTCCGCTGTAGGAGGTACGGCCGTCGCCTACCACTGGAACTTCGGAGATGGAACGGAAGAGGATGGTCCCTCTCCCGCGCACACCTACCCCGAAGCGGGTAGCTATCACGCCTGCCTGGTCACCTGGGCCTGGGATCCGCAAACGCAGGACACATGCTACGCCGAGCATTGCGAGTGGGTCACCATCGGCGACAGTTCACCGTGCGATGACCTGGTCGCTGATTTCACCGTGACCACACAAGGCCCCGTGGCCGCTTTCAACGGATACGGCGGGACGGCAGTGGGGTACCTCTGGAGTTTCGGCGACAACACGCAGGGTGATGGCCCATCGCCTACGCACACCTATCCCGGCCCGGGATCATACAACGCTTGTCTGCTCACCTGGGCATGGAACAGCAACACCCAGGACACCTGCTGGGCCGAATATTGCGAGGAGATCACGATCGATGGTGTCGGACCGTGTGACGGTCTGCACGCCGACTTCGAGGCCGATGCGGACGGCTCGGATCTGTACTTCTACAGCACCTCCACCGGCACGGGTTTCCAGACCAGCGTGGTCTGGTCCTTCGGTGATGGCACCACCAGCACCGAAGCCCAGCCGGTACACACCTACCCGGAACCCGGCTTCTATGTCGCCTGCCTCACCATCACCAGCAGTTTCGAGCAGCAGGGTGGCGGGGTGATCACCTGCACGGATTCCATCTGCCAGGAGGTTCACACGCAGGGGGCGGGGTCCCCTTGTGAATTGCTGAATCCCGGGTTCGAGGCCGATGTGATCGACGAGCCGTCAGTGTCCTTCACCAGCCTCACGCAGGGTACGGGTTTCCAGACCAGCTATCTCTGGTCCTTCGGCGATGGCACCACAGGCGACGGGGCCCAGACGGTACACACCTATGCGCAGCCTGGCACGTATCTCGTATGCCTTACCGTCACCAGCCTGTACGAGCAGCAGGGCGGAGGGGTGATCACCTGCACGGACTCGGCATGCATCGAACTCGAGGTCCAAGTGCAAGACTCCCTCTGCAATGATCTGAACGCCGACTTCGAGAGCGACGCCGATGGCCAATTGGTTTACTTCAGCAACACCTCCACCGGAACGGGTTTCCAGACCGGCCTGACCTGGTTCTTCGGCGATGGCACCACCAGCAACGATGACGAGCCTGTGCATACCTATCCCGAGCCTGGCACCTATATCGCCTGCCTCACCGTCATCAGCAGCTTCGAGCAGCAGGGTGGCGGGGTGATCTCCTGCATGGACACCATCTGCCATGTGATCGACATTCCGCTCGGGCTGAACGGTCCGGCCGGAAGCGGAACACTGGACCTGTGGCCACAGCCCTTCGAAGATCACTTCACCTTGAAGGGTACCGACCTGAGTGGTATGACCCGCTTCACCTTGTTCGAGATGACCGGGCAACTGGTCGATGATCGAAGTGTTGGTGTACAAGGCCTGATCTCGCTTGAGTACGGCCACCTTTCATCGGGGTCGTACCTGCTTCGCATCAGGAACGATCACCTGGATCGTACCGTGCGGCTCCTGAAACGCTGATCCCGGGAACCGGACATGAGAAGGGGCCGCCACTTTCGAGACAGCCCCTTTTCGTTCGCAACCGTCCAGCGGTGGATCATTCAATGGCCACCTCCGCCTTGCGCTCCACCGGTTGGAACTGATTCAACACCACCTCGGTGAAGTAGCGCTTCTGCCCGTCCTTGGTCTCGTAGCTCCCATGCACCAACCGGCCTTCGAGGGTGATGCGACTGCCTTTCTTCAGGCTTTGCATCACATCATCGGCCTGGCGGCCCCAAGCGGTCACCTGGTGCCACTGGGTATCCTCCTTGCTGTTGCCGTTGCCGAAGTTGAAGTGCTCCGTGGTGGCCAAGCTGAAGCGCGCCCGCTTCTTTCCTCCTTCGAACTCGCGCAGTTCGGGATCCTTGCCCAGGTTGCCCATCAGTTGTACGCGGTTCACCGTCATCGTTTCCATGGTCGTTCGTGTTTTGTGGTTCGACACCGCAAACCTTCATCGGGGCTTTCCCGCGATCCGGTCAGCATTGCATTTGTGATCGTTCATAAGCGTTTGCTGGACGAGTGCGCCGGGTGAACCACACCGCGCCGGTCCGTATCCGCTCCGCTATATTCGCCGCTCTTCACATCGAAACCGCGTAGTTGATGAGCACCCCCAAGAAGATCCTCGTTCCCACCGATTTCACCCGGGTGGCCGAATGCGCACTGAACCACGCCAGTGTGATGGCCGGCAGGATGGATGCCAATATCCACCTGCTGCACATCGTTGCGGACAAGGATGAGGTGGAGGAGGCCCGCACCAAGTTGGACATGGCCATTGCACGGGCCCAGAAAGCCGGCGTGGATCGGCCGCTCGTTCCGGAGGTGCGCGTTGGATCGCTCTACGACCTGATCGGTACGGCCGCCGCCGAGATCGGCGCCGGGCTCATCATCATGGGTACACATGGTATGCGGGGCATGCAATTCATCACCGGAAGCCGTGCACTGCGTGTGATCACCAACAGTGCCGTGCCCTTCATCGTGGTACAGGAACGCAACATCCGGCCTACCGGTTACCAGAAGATCGTGGTGCCCCTCGACCTGCAGAAGGAAAGCCGCCAGAAACTCACGCTGGTGGCCGACATGGCCAAATACTTCAAGTGCAAGGTCTACCTGGTCACCCCCAACGAGAAGGACGAGTTCCTGCACAATCAGGTGGTGAATCACCTGCGCTTCGCCAACACCTACCTCAACGAACGCGGGATCGAACACGAGGAGCACATCCTGGAGGAGGGCAGTGACGATATCGTGCAGGGCACGATCCGGTACGCCGTTCAGGTGGATGCGGATCTGATCACCATCGTGAACACGTTGCAGAACAGCATCTTCGGTGTGCTGGGCGTACCCAACGAGCAGGAGGTGATCACCAATGCGCCCCAGATCCCCGTGATGTGCATGAACCCCAACACCGTGGGGTACACGAACGCGCCCGTGTTCAACGTGTGATAGCGGAGCCGCTGAGGTCCCGGTCGGCCACGATCGCGTCCTCGTCCACCTGTTCGACCCCGGGGCTCACGCCCGCATCCCCATCACGAGGATGTCGTCCACCTGTTCCTGTGCACCGCGCCACTTGTTCAGCGCTTCGAGCAGCAATGCCTTCTGGCGTTCCATGGTCTCGTGCCGGATGGAGATGAGCAGTTCCCGGAAGCGGCGCTGAAGGAATTTCTTTCCGTTGGGCCCCCCGAACTGGTCGGCGTAGCCGTCGCTGAAAATGTAAATGAGGTCGCCCTTGCGCAGTTCGATGCGGTGATCGGTGAAGCGCTTGTCCCCGGGATCCGCTCCGCCAATGGGGCGCTTGTCCGGTGCGTACTGCTGGATATCATCGCCGCGCATCAGGTACAACGGGCAGTTGGCCCCGGCGTATTCCAGTACCATGCGCTTGGGGTCCAGGGCACAGAGGGCCATGTCCATGCCATCGCGCATGAACTGGTCGCGGTCCTTGTGCAACGCCTCATAGGACATGCGGTCCAGGTCGTGCAGCACATCACTGGGCCGTGTGTTCCCGCGCTCCTTCACCGCCTGGTTCAACCCGTTGTGCCCTACAAGGCTCATGAAAGCCCCCGGTACCCCGTGGCCGGTGCAATCCACCGCAGCGAAGACCACCTTGTCCCCCACTTCCTCCACCCAGTAGAAATCGCCGCTCACGATGTCCTTCGGACGGTACAGGACGAAGCTCTCCGGCAACAACTCCTTGATGCGCTTGTCCGGCGGAAGGATGGATTCCTGCAGGCGTTTGGCGTAGCGGATACTGTCCGTGACGTTCTTGTACAGTTCGACCACCTTCCGGCCCTGACGCTCCACCTCTTCCTTCTGCCGTACCACTTCTTCGGTACGCTCCTTCACCTTGGTCTCCAGCACGCGTTCGCGTTCGCCCAACTCGGTGCGCATCTTCAGCAAGGCGTGACCCAGCACGTCCTCCTCGCTCAGTGGCTGGTACTCCGCTTTGAAATCACCCGCCGCCACCGCGTGGCTGAACTCGGTGGTGCGCTTCAGCCCATCGATGAGGCCCATGAGCGCTCGTGACATGTCGCCCACCTCATCGTTGTGCGCATGGATGCGTGTGGCCGGGAAGACACCCCGACCGAGGGAAAGCAGCACACCGCGCAGGCGTTGCACGGGCGCCACGATGCTGCGCACGATCAGGATGGCCACCACGATGCCCACGATCACCAGACCACTCCCGAGGTAGAGCACGAAGAACTTCAAGGAGTCGAAGCTGCGGATCATGCCACCACTGAGGTTCTGGCGCTTGGCCTCCTGCAGCGAGAGGAGCTTGTCCACATCGGCCAACAACAGGCCGGTCCGTTGGTCCAGCGGTCCCCCCTCCTCGGCCAGTTCATTGCGTTCGATCCACACCAGGGGGTCCTTGTAACTGCTGAGTTCGGGCAGTATCTCCCGGACACGCCGCTCCAACGTGAAGAGCTGGTCCATCTCGTCGAAGCACCGGTTGAGCAGGGCCACTTCCTCCTTGTCCCATCCCGCACTCAGGGTATCGATCCGATCGAGCAGCGCGGGCAGTTCCTTCTCGGTGAGGGTGATCAGTGCGGTCTTCTCCGGCGCATCGGGGATGCTCTCCGTAACGGCCCAGTACTTGATGAGCATCTGGGCCGATTGCACCAGGTTCCGCAGCCTGACGAGCGCGTCCACGCTCGGTCCGTACACGCTGTTGATCTGGGCGTTGATCGAGCGGCTGCGCTCCAAGGTGCGGTTGGTCAGCAGCACCACCAGCAACGCGAAGAAGATGAACAGGCCGAAGCCCATCACGATGCGGCGGCCGATGGTGAGCCTGAATCGCATGGCGGCCTACTTCTCCTTGGGCGCCTCCGGGGGCAGTGGTTGGGCTTCCTGGTCCAACGCCTCGTACTTGTGGCGGAACTCCTCGCTCTTGTCGGTGTTCTGCAAGCTGTAATAGATGCCTTCCAGGCCCAAGAGGGTCTCACGACGCTTGGGGTTCATGGCCTGAGCCTTCTCCATGTACGGCAGGGCCTGCATGAAGAACTCCTTGCTCACCTCCTGCACCTGGCCGATGGTGGGAAGGTCGGTGCTCGCGTTGATGCGCTGGATGTTGTACACCCCACGATTGTAGTACAACGTCGCCAGGTTGTAATTGGCCCCGTAGTTGTCCGGGTCAATGGCCAATACACCATGGTAGAGGGTTGTCGCCTTGTTGAACCAGGCCGTATCCTCCCGATCCGCATTGAAGCGCTTCGTGTACACCGTGGCGAGCGCGTTGTTGAATTCGACGTCGCGACCGGAGAGATCATGCCCGGGATCCGTTCGCAGGACATTCGACTTGTACGCCGCATACAAGGACAGTGCACGGACATCGTCCAGCTCGTTGAGCGCGCGCGCAGCGTCGTTGTACTGGGTCTTGCACAGATAATCGTACGCTTGCACACTGCTCTTGGCGAACTGCTCCGCGGTATCAAGCACCGTACATCTGTAGAGGCTGTTCAAGGCCTCATCGCGCAACGCATCGGCGCCGGCATCGCCAGGATGCGCCTTGTACAGGTCCTTGTACACGAACCCGCGCAGTACCCAGGCTTCCGGGCCGCCCCCGATGACTGGATCCTTCACAGCGCCGTCCAGAATGGCGCGCGCGCTCTTGAGGTCGCCGGCCTGATAGAACTTGTTGGCCTCCACAAGCACGGCCGGTTGTGCGAACAGCGCGATGGTCGCGAACAATGCGAAGAGCAGAGCGATATGCCGCGATGGTCTCATTGTTGCGCCACGTAGGCCAGTTGGACGAGAGTGCTGCCCACCTCAAGCCGGTGTTTCCGGGCGTTCGGCAGACTTATCTCATATTTCACAACATTATCCACCACCACGAAGTTCACCACCGACCCGTCCTCCAGGGCGTCCGGATAGTCGGTGACCAGCAGGGTGTTGCGGTCGGCGATGGTTTTACGGATCGCCGGCAGCAAGGCCAGTTCGTCGCGCGCCACGAACAGCACATGACAGGTGCCGACCTCAGCACTCCGGGGCAATTTCCGAACCTCGATCGCCTGCTTGCCGATGGACTTCTGGGCGTATTTCTTCACCAGTTCTTGGTACAGGTTGCTGCTTCCCAGCACGCTGATCACGAAGGTGCCGCTCTTCATGCCCGGATCCTTCCAATCCACCAGTTTGGCTATGTTGTAAATGTAGCTCGCCTGCACGATGGCCGTGGTGTCCTTGTCCGCCTCTCGTGGATCGGTGGCCGCGAAGAGCAACGGCACCAGAAGGAGCACCTTCAGCACGCGCCCTTTCTGCAGCCATGAAGGCATAGTTTTGGCGCGGAACATATCGATCGGCATGCGTACGGGTCAGGGACAAAGTAGAAGCGTGCGGATGGTCGGCATTTTCATCGCACTGCTCATCTGTCCACAGCCCAGTGTTCGTTCGCAGACATGCGACACCACCACGTTACGCGCCATCGAGCGGGAAGCCGTGCGGGCGCCGATGGGATACACATGGCTGGAATGGAGCACGCGCTCCATCGGCCACCGCCTTACGGGTTCAGCCAACGGCAGGCGTGCCGAAGAGAGCGCTGATAGCCTGTTCCGCGTGGCGGGTATGCGCCATGTCGCGTTCTCCCCGTTCCAAGCAACCGCCTGGCAACGCTATTCGGCAGGCATTTCGTTCGCTGGCCCCGACGGCGTACCAGTGCCCTGCCCCACGGTTGCCTTGGCCATGACACCCGATTCCGCGGATATCCGAGCCTTGGTGGTTGATGTGGGCAATGGGCTCGCCACCGACTTCGACAGCTTGGACCGGGCCGTGCATGGGGCCATCGCACTGGTGAACCTACACCTCTCCAACGCCCCGCCGGGCGCGGTGAACCTGCATCGCAGTGAAAAGGTCGCACTCGCCATCCAACACGGTGCGATCGGGGTGGTGTTCGCCAACGCGGTCGACGGCGGCGTGCTGCTCACCGGCACCGCATCCGTCACGAACCAACCCATTGCCATACCTGCCGTATGCATCGGCAAAGAGGATGCGGCCCGGTTGCGCGAACGACTCGTCATGGATAAACCGGTGCATGCGCACATCACGATGCGCAATAGCAGCATCCCGATCACGGCGCGCAATGTGCTGGCCACGCTGCATGGAACGGACAAGGCTGAAGATGTGATCGTGGTGGGCGGCCACCTGGACAGCTGGGACCTGGCTACCGGAGCCACGGACAACGGCATCGGCTCTTACTCCATCATCGACCTGGCCCGCTGCTACGTCGCGTTGGGGCTGAGGCCCCGGCGCACCATTGTTTTCGCTCTTTTCATGGGCGAAGAGCAGGGCTTGTTGGGCAGTACCGCCCTGGTGAACGAATGGGCCCGGAGCGGCCAACTGGACCACGTGAAGTGCATGATCAACCTGGACATGAGCGGCGACCCTTCGGGGTTCAATGCGTTCGGGCCTGAGCACCTGCGTACCCTCGTATCCAAGGCGCAACAGGACATGCGTGCCCTGGACACGACTTATGCCGCCCGCGCCAGTGATGCCCCTTGGCTCCATAGTGACCACCAACCCTTCATGCTGCACGGCGTGGCCACGCTCAACCCGATCTGCGACCTGGGCGAACGTGTGTACCGCTGTTACCACAGCGATTGTGACGACCTGCGCCTGGTGGATCCCGCGGTGATGGCGAGCAACGTGCAACGTGTCGGCGAAATGCTGTGGTTGCTCGCCAACGCGGACGACCTCCCCGATCACTTCAAGGACGAGGAATTGCGGTCCCGACTGGTCGCCGGAGGACTGGAAGAAAAACTACGGCTGCACGGGGAATGGCGCTGGTAGCGCTCAGGCGTTACCGTCGTGTGCGCCGCCCGAAGTACCCGTCAGGTTCTGGAGGTCGCGGTCGAACAGGTAGAGTCCGGCCTTGTCCGAACCGATCAACTCCAACTTGTCGATGAGCGTGCGCGCGAGGGTCTCCTCCTCGATCTGCTCACTCACGTACCATTGCATGAAGTTGTGCGTGGTGTAGTCCTTTTCCTTCAGGCAGAGGTCCACCACGTTGTTGATGCTGGCCGTTACGCCCGTCTCGTGTTCGAGCAGGGACTGGAAAATGTCCGTGATGGACTTGTAATCCTTCTGCGGTTGTTTGAGCGCGGGCACATGTGCGCGACCGCCACGATCGTTCACGAACTTGATGAGCTTGAGCATGTGTACGCGCTCCTCATCGCTGTGGCGGTACAGGAATGCGGACGTTCCGCTGAGGCCGTTGGTCTCGGCCCAGCTCGCCATGGCCAGATAGGCCTGACTGCTGCTGGCCTCGATCTCGATCTGCGCGTTCAGCGCGGCTTCCACCTTCTTCGAAAGCATGACGTAATGGATCTGGGTGCTAAGGTATGCGTCGCGACGTACGCGACCGGTACGGCTATTTCGTATTGAACGAGTTCATGGCGTGCCCGATGCCCATGAGCCCGAAATCGAGCACGGCTTGGCAACACACGGTGATCCGTTGGCCCAGGGCAGCGGCCTCTTCCTTGTTCCATTGGCTGAGCACATGGTCGGCTTGCCTGCCGCGCGGAAAATCACTTCCGATACCGAAGCGCAACCGCGGAAAGACCTCGGTACCGATGGTGACGATGATGCTGGTGAGCCCGTTATGACCGCCCGCACTCCCGCTGGCCCGCAAGCGGATCTTGCCGAAGGGCAGCGCCAGGTCATCCGTGATCACCAGGGTCCGTTCGCTGATGATGTTCTCCTGCTCCATCCAGTACCGCACGGCCTTGCCACTGAGGTTCATGAAGGTCTGTGGTTTCAAGCAGATGAAGGTCTTTCCCTTGTGGCGGAATTCGGCACGGTCCGCGTACCGGTCAGGGGCGAACGCGCAACCCTGTTTCTCCGCCAGGGCGTCCAGCACGGCGAATCCGATGTTGTGGCGGGTGTTGGCGTACTCCGAGCCCGGATTGCCCAGACCGATGATGAGGAACTTCATGACTGAGGTTTATCCACCGATTTCGCCGATTTCCGCCGCTCGCAAGCCATCCACTATGCGGTAAATACCATGCGCTTGATCTGGAGGCTCGGTGTTCCGAAGTTGAGCAGGAGTCCTCGTTCCAAGCGGGTCGCTTTCAGGTAGTTGATCATGATCGACTCCTCCACACCTGTCATGATCTTCATCGCCTTCAACTCCACCACGATACATCCATAGCGGATGAAGTCCGCTCTGTAAAAGGTCTGGAGCTTGTGACCGCGATAGAAGATCGGCAGCTGAACCTCCCGTTCGTAGGGCACCCCGGCCAACGCGAATTCTGCCGCCAAGGCCTCTTGATACACCGCTTCCAAGAAGCCCGGACCAAGTTCAGAATGGGCGGCCATCGCACAGCCGTTGATGGCATAGGTCTCCGGGTCGTGGTCATAGGTCATCCCCAACATTCAATCGGTGAAAATCGGCGAAATCGGCGGACGGTACATGAAGAAAAAGGGCCCCCGCGTCTCTGCGGAGGCCCTTCCAAAGCATCGGTAAGATCACTTCTTGGCGGCGGGCTTCGCGGCTTCGGCCTTCTTGGCATCGGCAGCAGGGGCGGCGGCGGCAGGAGCGGCAGCACCCGCAGCAGGAGCGGCGGTGCCCGCAGCGGCGGTCGGTGCGACCTCCTCTTCCTTCTTGGCCATCTTCACGCTGGCCACCACATCCGTAAGGCGTTCAGCGATGGTGATGCCCGGGAATTTCAGGTCGCTCACGTGGATGCTGTGGTTCAGTTCCAGGTTCGTGATATCGACCTCCAAGGACTCGGGCAGGGAGCCGGGCAAGCCCTTCACGCGCACCTTGCGCAGCGGCTGGCTCAGGATGCCGCCCTTCTTCACGCCGACACTCTGGCCTTTCAACTTCACGGCCAGGCTCACGCGGGCTTCTTTGTTCTCGCTCATCTCCACGAAGTCGCAGTGGATGATCGCGTCGGTCACGGGATGGAACTGCTTCTCGTGCAACAGGGCCATGCGCTTGTCGCCCTCGATGTCGAGTTCGATGCGGTACGCATCGGGCGTGAAAACGAGTTTGCGCAGCGCCATTTCATCCACGCTGAAATGCACGGCGCCGGCACCGCCGTACATCACGCAGGGTACGCGCTTGGCGCGGCGGAGCGCGGCGGCGCCCTTGGTTCCTTCGCTGGCGCGCTTCGTGGCGGTGAGTTCTACCTTCTTCATGTTTTCTCTCGCCCACCTTTCGGCGGGACTTGTTCGGGGTTTTGACGGTCTATTGTCTGGGTGACGCCTGGGCTTGGTCAGGCGAGGTGTTATGCGATGATGAAGTGGCTGCTGATGCTCTCATGGGCGCGCATGCGCTGGATCACGCTGCCGAAGAGCGGAGCCACCGGGAGTACCTGGATCTTGGTGGTCTTTTCCATCTTCTGGGTGCTGATGGGAATAGTGTCGGTAACGATGAGCGAGGTGAGCGCGCTGCGCTCGATCCGATCGCACGCCTCGCCGCTGAGCACGGGATGCGTGCAGATGGCCCGGACGCTGTTGGCTCCCTGCTCCAGCATCATGTCGGCGGCCTTGGTAAGGGTGCCGGCCGTGTCGCACATGTCGTCCACGAGCATCACGTCCTTGCCCTTCACCTCACCGATCACCGTCATCTTCTCGATCTGGTTGGCCACCTTTCGCTGCTTGTAGCAGATGGCGATGTCCACCCCGAGGTGCTTGCCGTAGGCGTTCGCGCGCTTGGTACCGCCCGTGTCCGGTGCTACCATCAGAAGGTTCGGCAGGTTCAGGCTCTTGATGTACGGAACGAAGATGCTGCTGGCGAACAGATGGTCCACCGGCACCTCGAAGAAGCCCTGGATCTGGTCGGCGTGCAGGTCCATGGTCATGATGCGGTCCACGCCGGCGGCGGTGAGCATGTTGGCCACCAGCTTCGCACCGATGCTCACCCGGGGCTTGTCCTTGCGGTCCTGCCGGGCGAAGCCGAAGTAGGGCATCACCGCCACGATCCGCTTGGCGCTCGCCCGCTTGGCGGCGTCCACCATCATCAGCAGTTCGAACAGGTTGTCGCTGGGCGGGAATGTGCTCTGCACGATGTACACCACATCGCCCCGCACCGTCTCCTCGAAACTGGGCTGGAACTCCCCGTCGCTGAAGCGGTTGAGCACCACATTGCCCACGCGTTCACCACAGGCCGCAGCGATGCTTTCGGCCAAGTACTTCGAGGCGGTACCACCGAAGATCTTGATGGTTTCCTGGAGGGTGGACATGGGGTGATTCGCGTACCAGATCGCCTCGGCCCCGGCAGGGCCTCGCGAACGGGCCGCGAATGTAGCGATCCTGGGTGGTTTTCAACACCTGTTGGTGGAGGGGTTGTGGCGGGACCAGTCAGCGGGGAGAGTCACAGAATATGGAACAGTTCTCGGAGAATTCGTGGCTACTTTCAACGGCACTAAAGAACACTGCCATGATCCTTCGATTTTGCTTTTCCGTGTCCAGTATCGCCATTGCCACGTCGCTGGCGCAAGGCCAAATGGTACCACCGGCACAAGGTCAAACCTTATGGGACTATCACACCGGATTCATGACCGAGCCGGGGGTGTCCGAATTCTCAGAGGAGGAGGGCAGCGCCTTGAGCCTCCACAACAAAATGATGATGCAATGGGCTCCTCGGTTGTTCCCAAGTGGAGACCTCCATGGCATCACTGAGGCGGTCCGCCAGCAAATGACCCGCATGTTGACCCATACGCGTAGCGGAGGAGGCATCGTATCCAACTGGAGTCCATTGGGTCCGATGGATATGCCGAACTATCAGAACACTGGTATTCCGAATAGCAGAAATGGAACAGGGCAGATCCATGTGATCACGTTCGACCCTGGGTATGGGACCGGCAACAGCACGGTCTATTGCGGGTCCAGCTATGGTGGCATGTTCAAGAGCACCAATGGGGGCGATTCTTGGACGTCGATGACCGATCATGCATTCCCATTCACACCCGTATCGGATATCGTTGTGCTCGACCAGGACCCGCAGACACTGATCGTTGGTACCGGCGGGGCTGATGGGTTCCGATACAGTTCAGGCGTTTGGCGGAGCACGAACGGGGGCGTTGATTGGGAGCACATCTCGGTCGGATTTCTTTCCGAAGCCACGATGTTCGTGAATGTGTACAACGTGGAGGTGCTTCAGTCCAACCCGGATATCGCCTTCATTGCAACTACGAATGGACTATACAAGACCACCAACGCGCTTGCCACTGCGAGTTCTGTCACTTGGGAACTCGTTTTCGCGCCCACAGATGAGAACTATTGGAGTGGATTGACCTTCGGAAAAGGGAGTGCAACGGTTCTTTATGCATCCGGCAAGAATGTGTACCGGTCCACAGACCAAGGGGATACGTGGAGCACGATCACGGGGCCGGGCACGGGGCTGGATCTGTCTGATGCCACTTGGTCGGCACGTCCAGCAGTATCCCGGATCCACGTTGAGGCGGCTCGCAGTTCAGCCTATTCCAACTATCTGTACGCCTTGGTCAACACGGGCCGGAATAACAGCGGCGCTGGGAGCTACCCCTTCCGCTTCGATGCGAGTACGGGCACTTGGGAAGGAAGTACCACTGCACTCAGCAGCGGGGGCGCGACCGCACCGGGATGGGTGCCCATCGGCATTTCTCCGCAGGATGCCAACGGCCATTTAGTATACTATGGTGGATTGCAGATCAAACGTTCGCCGAACCACTGGCAATCGCCCTATACCGCCATTGCCACCACAAAGGTTCATGATGACGTGCAGGCACTCGTTTTCACCCCGAGTGGCGATGAGCTCTGGGCTGGTACACACGGGGGCGTGTTCCGATGCCAAGACGCATACGCGACGGCGATCACCAATGCCCCTTGGCAAGCAAGGAATTCCGGTCTGAATGTGGGGTTGGTCTATTGCAACGCCAGTAGTCCGACCGATCGTTTCGGTGTGCTATCCGGTGACCAGGACAACGGCCTGCGTCGCATGGATCCTGGCCTGGGTGAACCGGGCACATGGCGCTCGCTTTTGATCGGCGATGGCTCCCGCGTGGCTTACAGTACGGACGGCGAGCACGAGTACGGCGTGGACTACAGGAACATGACTGTGTACAAGTGGCGGGACCACAGCACGACAACGAACGAGTCCACCAATCTGGCCGCGATCGGGGCATGGACCGGAGATCCAAGAAGAGCGATCGAGCCCAACGAGAACGACGGGCGTATGATGTTCGGTTATACGGACATCTGGGAAGAAACCGATCCGGACGCAACGATCGGAAATATGGGTTCCTCCGGCGGGCACATCCGTCTGACGCAATACGAGTTCGACAATATCGACGAATACATCGTGGATTGCATGCGCATGCAATTCACTGACGCGGTGATCGCCCCAACGAACGAAGCTTACATCTACCTGGCGACCCCGGCTCGTGCACAAAACAGCGATTGCCCGAACGGCCCGTACCCCTCATCGTTGATACGGTCGATTATCCCGGCGCAGATCAACATGTTCGGCCATTATGCGCTGGAGGGTGTTGAACTCCCCGGTGCTGGCATCTCAGTCACGCAGATTGTTGTAGACCCAACAGATCCTGAACGGATCTGGATCGCCTGTTCAGGTTTTGAGGCTGACCAGAAAGTGCTTTGCTCCAATAGCCGAGGGGATGTCGGGTCGTGGGTGAATTGGGACCCCAATGGAACCCTGCCCAACCTCCCGGTGAACGATCTGATCTACCAGAAGGGAACTGATGGGGGACTATATGTGGCCATGGATGTTGGGGTCTATTACCGGAACAACTCGTCGGAAGATTGGACCCCCTACTACGAGACGCTTCCGAATGTCCAGGTCAATGATCTCGATATCAACTATTGTGCAGGCAAGATCCGCGCAGGCACCTACGGTCGCGGCCTCTGGGAAAGCGACCTCGCCGAGCGGCCAACGGTGGAGAAGGTCGTCTCAGCCTCTGTCACTTGGGACTTCCACCGCAACCTCGCGCAAGACTTGCACGTCACCAACAACGCCACCCTCACCATCTCCAGCACCGTCAATTTCGCGCCCGACACACGCCTCATTATCGACCCCGGCGCTCATGTGATCGTACTGGACGGTGGTAGACTCACGAACCTCTGCGGTGAAGACTGGGACCGCGTGGAGGTGCGTGGCAACACTTCGGTTGACCAAGTTCCGCTGACCGATCAAGGATATCTGGAACTGCGGGCGGGTGCAGTGGTGGAACATGTCCGCAACGGCGTATGCCTTTTCGGAACGGATGCCGAGGGCGATCCCGATCTGGCCACCACCGGCGGCGTGGTCCGGAGCATCGGCACGGCCACCAACCCGGTGATCTTCCGGGATTGCAAACGCGGGATCTGGGCCAAGGACTACAACTTCTACCAACGGTCCAAGGTCTTGTACACGAACATGGAGTCCTCCTTGGACGGCACGATCGACCACATCCGTCTTGAGGGCTTGCGGAACTTCCCGATCAACCACTCCTCGTTCACGGCGGTAGGGTTCCACGATACCCCCGCGCCCACCGGCATCCGTTCATTCGACTCTCGCTTCACCGTGCAGGACTGCTCCTTCGCGAACTTGACAACGGGCGTCCGCGCCAGCGATGCGACGCTTGTCAAACCCTGTTACGTCCGCAACAACTCCTTCGACCATTGCGATCGGGGCATCACCTTGAACGGGGTGTACAACGCGGAGGTCACTGGCAACACCTTCCTCATCCCAGCCAGCGGTGGTAGCTGGATCCCCGACCCCAGCATGTTCTACTACCCCATCCCGTACGGTGCCTACCTGTACGATTGCGAGGGCTACGAGGTGGAGGGCAACGATTTCATGGGTACCTCAGCCCATGGCAACATCGGCCTGCTCATCCGAGGCAGCGACCAATTGCCGAACGAATTCGCGCTGAACACCTTCAAGAAGCTCTATGTGGGCAGCCAGGTGCAGGGCTACAACCGCAGCCCGGACGACGGCCTGAAGTTCCGCTGCAACCTCTACGGCAACACGGATGGCACCGATGGTTGTGTGTACGACATGGCCCTCACCACCGATGATGCGGCAATCGCGCCTGTTCAGGGCAGCGTGGATGACCCCGCCGGGAACCGCTTCTATCCGAATTGCACCACCAGCGGGGAGGAGACGGACATCTACGTGGATCACCAGTCATCCAGTGGGTTCCTCTATTTCCATCATGAAGATGAATTCACAGACCCCGGCTGCATTACATCGGCGGTCATCCCACAAGCAACGGACTATGGCTTCGACGAGAGCGGACCAGGAACTTCCTGCCCTGATGATCCAAGCCATGTTATCAGTATCAGCGCCCACAAATCGGCCTTCCATGCGGCCACGGGTCCTTACGTGGCGCTAAAAGCCGTGTACGACGGTGAAGTGAACGGTGGGAATACGGAGGATCTGGTCCACATGGTGGCGGATGAGAACATCCCTTCGTTCACGCTCCGCAACGCCTTGCTGGCCGCCTCACCAAGATTGAATGATTCAGTGGTGATCCCAGCCATCCTTCGGGACCCCGCGATGGACGAAGGTCATCTTGTCCAGGTACTGCTGGCCAACTCCCCGCTCTCAGCGGACGCGGGCCAGGCAGTAAAGGGGAGCTATGTGGAAGAACTCTACACGGAACTGTGGGAACAGCAGCAGAATCATGAACTCCGTTGGACTACGCTGGTGGAGGCAGAGCTTTCATTGCTGCGCATTGGCGCAGAGCGTTCCCGCCACGACTATTTCCGCGGGCTATTGGAGAATGACAGCACGGGCATCGCGCTGATGAGCATGGACGAGGTGGTGAATGACACGGTTGTTCCCGCCACACCCATGGAGCAGATCGCGCTGCTGATAGCCCAGGCAGATTGGACTGAAGCTGACGATCGGCTCGCCGACCCGAACGCCTACGGCCTACGCGAAGACCTGGCTGTGGTAATGACTGTTGTGCGACTGATCACGGAGGACGTCGATGTTGCCTTGGCCACTGTGAATGCTGCTGAAACCCCGCTGAGGTTGATCGCTTCCGATATTCGTTCACAAGGCCACGGGGTAGCGCGGAACCTGCTCGAGCGCTTCTTGTCTGATTCTTTGCTGGAACCTGTGATCCTGCCTGGTACGGAACGGACTATGATCGCCTCTACCACCAGCAAAGCCGGGCAGCAGAGCCGCATCGAGGCGCGTCCCAATCCTGCCAGCACGCTCGTCAGTGTCCTACTGCGTGGTGCGCCCATCGGGCAGGGGGCTTACCTAAACCTCGCGGATGCTAAAGGAATGGTGGTCAAGCGTATTCCGCTTATTCCGTTCCAGTCGTTCGTGGATCTGAATGTCGCAGACATGTCCAGTGGCCTCTATCGGTTGTCCCTGTCAGGAATCAACTGTGAGTACCCCGGTGTGTCGTTGAGCATCGTCCACTGACATGGCTCTCCATTCTTGGGTTGCTGCCTTTGCAGTTCTCTGGGCGTGTACTGCCCTGGCTCAACCCTTCAGTGTGCGCCATGACTACGCCCAGTCATCTGATACTGACTTTGGGGTCCGTGCGTTCTTAGTTGGTACTTCATTTATTGTCGTGCAAAGAGGGCACATTTCACCAGGAGGTGTAAACAGACTTTGCTTCACCGCAATAAGCGGCAATGGAACAGCAACCGACGTGGAGTCTTTCGGTAGGGATAGCTTAGGCTGTACTGCGGGTGGCTGCAATGGTCCAACTTCTGCTTTAGGCGGAGATATCTTCATCTGTGGCTCGACAGATGATGGCACCCGTGTAGCGGCTCTCACTTGGAGATTGAGTTCGACACATGATAGTCTTTGGTCGGTCTTTTTGTTCCCTGACACCACCGACAACTCGCTCGGAAAGATGGTGCGGTGTCGAACTGGAATGAACTATTCGACAGGCGGGGTTTGGCATGGGTCGGCAAGTGGGCAGGTGTTTTTGGCCAAGTTGGATAGCATGGGCTCCGTTGCGTGGATACGGGAGTACGGAACATCAGTCCGAGATGAAGGCTATTCACTGGATACCACACCTGATGGCGGCTTCATACTTGGCGGTCACACTTGGCTCAGCGCCACGAACTGGCAAGGCTATCTGGTGAAGACCGACTCTGCTGGCAACGCCCTATGGCATCGGTATCTGGGTGGACCGTACAAGGATGGTTGGGCCAACGTGGTATGCACGGCGGATAGCGAGTACGTTTCGGTCGGCAGCTACGCGACCTATCAAACCGACAACACCACGAACAAGCGGCTCTATGCCGCACGGCTGAATGCGGACGGTGATGTGGAATGGGAGCGACAGTACGCTATGGCCAGCGAAGTGAACGAGCTCTCCTCCGTGACCGAACTGGCGGACGGGACTTTCATAGCGCCAGGCATTTACTATGACACCACTTCGTACAAGGGTGTGCTCTTGCGTTTTGACCAGAACGGGGATAGCATCTGGATGCGCACGTACCAACATCCACCACTGGTGGGTGTATTCAGCGTCCACTGGCTGGCCCATGCTATCCAAACAACGGATGGAGGGTTCGTGGCGACCGGTTCGTGCAACGATGGAGAACAGGACCTGTGGGTATTGAAGGTGGACAGCTTCGGCTGTCTGGTGCCGGGCTGCCAGTTATATGACAACATCGCCGAGCAGGGCTTGGAACTCAACGTGCTGGCTTATCCCAATCCAACTCGGGGCAAGTTGTTCCTGAGTTTCCGATCGGCGCATCAGCCCACCGGAGAGTTCATCCTGTTCAATTCCGCAGGCGCGGATGTTCAGCGCTTTGCACCTGGTGGTTCGAGTGTGGAGATCGACTACGACATTGGTCATCATCCAGCAGGCATGTATCTGTTGCAGTACCAAGAGCAGGGTCGGGTCAAGTGGTCACAAAAGGTCATCAAGGAATGAAGCACACGATAGCCTTGCCCCGTAACACGTCAAGCGAAGGACGCTTGGGAGCAGTGACCAGGATCCGAGCGAATGCCCCGGGTGTTCAACACCGCATCGGCTTATCGGTGATCAGCATGCTTTTCAGTGCGTTGCTGCCCGCTCAAGACCTCCGCCCCCTGTGGGCCACATCGATACCCGCCTCGCATGTGAACGTGATCGCCGACAGTTCTTATGGTTGTTGGCTCAGCGGGGGCTATGGGCAGCCGCTGGTGTTCGGCCCGGACACGCTGTTGGTCGAAGGAGGTGGTGCGAACGGATTCGTGGCGCGGTACGATGGGTTCGGATCGGCGCAATGGGGCCTACGGACGAACGCGGGCGCCTTTCATATGATGGCCCGCTCGGGTGGCGCAGGCATCATCGGTGCTTTCAGCGGAACGTTCGAGATCGGCGATTCCACGGCGACCTCGGCACAGGGTCTGGGATTGGCCATTACGCTGATCGACGATGATGGCACCATCGCGTCGGTCCATCCGATCCCGGATGTGCTGCGGGTTAGCGGAAATTTCAGCCTCCATGATATGGCACCGTTCATGGATGGCTCGAGCGATGTCGGATTGTATGGTTCCTTCGGGGATACGTTGATGGTCGCCGACACCAGTTTGGTCGGGGTTGATGGGACCCACTTCCTGGCCCGCATCGGTGACGATGGCGCGTTGAGATGGGCGCGATCGATCGGAATCGCTGGTCAAACCGGGCAGCTGGTTATTGATGGGAGCGGGCGTTCGATCATTACTGGAGAGAACCCGTCGGATCAATTGCCCGATACGATCCTCTCATTCGGCGGGGTCTTCGTCGCCTCCTTTGGCGCTGATGGATCTTTCTTGTGGAGCCAGGTGTTCGGTGACCAGCCCACGAGCTATGGTCCCATGGTCGATGTGGACCAGCAAGACCGCGTGATCTTCGGTTACACTAATGCGGCATTCGACTTCGGTACATCGAGCGTTCCGGAGGTCCATTGTTTCAGTGCCGAAGGCACAGCCCTGTGGAGTGCGACGGCCGAGGGGGCAACCCCCCATCTGTTCTCCGGAACGATCCGAACCAGGCCCTCGGGACCGATCGTGCTTACAGGGTGGGGATACGGTCCATCGGTCAATTTCGGGACCCATCTGTTCACGCCGGGCAACGACCCCACGAGCTTTATCGCCACGCTATCCGCAAGCGGCGAGTGGGTGGACCTGTACCAGGACGCGGGCGACCACAACGTTTGGGGCGCTTCCTTGACTGAAGAGGTGGGGGGAAAGATGTACGGCGTTGGGCGTTTTGAGTTGACCATCGACCTCAGCCCGTGGGTTCCGCCTGTGGTATCAGCCTTACCGGAAGCAACGTACGTTATCGAGCTTGGGCCCTCAGCCATGCCTGTCCCAGAGGCTGAACTATTTCCTGTTCGGCTGTGGCCCAATCCCACCAACGACAGAATTTTCCTCCGCTTTCCCGATGCAGTGGAACCGAATGGCGAGTTCGTGTTATTGAATGGCGCAGCACAGGCAGTACAGCGTTTCCGGCCCGGCTGCAAACAGGTTGAAATTGACCTGGACATCGGGCATCGTGTGTCGGGTCTGTACATGCTCCAGTACCGTGATGCGGATGGGGTTCGATGGAGCGGCCGCATTGTCAAGGAGTAGTTCCACACTTTGTGCGCACCTTTGTCCCCCGGCAGCCGGGGTCCATAGGCGACCCGAGCGGCGAACGTGACCCGGAACGAAGACAAACATCCCAAGCCCGGCGCGGTGGAACAGGCCGTGCTGGCGGCCGTCCGCAAGAGCGGGCACGCGGGGATCACCAGCCAGCAGTTGGCCCTGCAACTGGGCTACAAGGAAAAGGGGCAGCGGTACCTCGTGTACGACGCACTGGAGGCCCTGCAAGAAAAAGGACAAGTGAAGACAGGAAAGAAAGGGCGCTACCAGAGCACCAAACAACGCGATGAGGCCGAGGGCACCATCGATATCATCGCCAGCGGCGCGGGCTACGTGCGGCTGGGAGCGGAACCCGGCGTGAAGGCCGAGAAAAGCACGGAGGACGTCTTCATCCACGGCAGCGATGTGGGCATGGCACTGCATGGCGACAAGGTGCTCATCCGCGTGGGCGGTGGGCGCGGCAACCGGCTGGAAGGCAAGGTCCTCAAGGTGGTCGAACGCCGACGCACCGAATTCGTGGGCGTGATCCACAAGCACCAGGGCCGCACGATCCTGGTGAGCGACGACCAGAAGGTGCAGCGGCCCTTCTTCATCCCGCCAGGCGACTTGAACGGTGCGACCGAAGGCGACAAGGCCATCATCGGCCTTGGGGAGTGGAAGGACCACCGCGACCTGCCGCGCGGTTTCGTGAAGCGGATCCTGGGGCGGGCCGGCGAGCACAACGTGGAGATGCACGCCATCCTCGCGGAGTTCGGTCTGCCGCTGGAATTTCCCGAGAGCGTCATTCAAGCGAGCGAGGAGATCGCCGACGGTTGCACACCGGAAGAGATCAAAAAGCGCCGCGATGTGCGCAGCATCCCCACCATCACCATCGACCCGGACGATGCGAAGGACCTGGATGACGCGCTGAGCCTGCGCAAGCTCGACAATGGCAATTGGGAGGTGGGCGTCCACATCGCCGATGTGAGCCACTACGTGAAACCCGGTACCGTACTCGATATGGAAGCCGCCGCGCGTGCGACGAGCGTGTACCTCGTGGACCGCGTGGTACCCATGCTGCCGGAGAAGCTGAGCAATAACCTCTGCTCACTCCATGCGGACACGGACAAGCTCAGTTTCAGCGCGATCTTCGAATTGGACGAGAAGGCGCGGATCAAGAACGAGTGGTTCGGCCGCACGGTGATGCGCTCGCACCACCGCTTCGCCTATCAGGGCGCACAACAGATCATCGACGGCAAGGCACCGGAGGATGCGCCGTTCCGCCACGAGGTGCTCACCATGCACAAGCTGGCGCAAGTGCTCCGCAAGGACCGCATGGCCAACGGTGCGCTGGAGATCGGTGGCAACGAGGTGAAGTTCAAACTCGACGAGAAGGACCGGCCGATAGAGGTGTACGAGAAGGTGATGGGCTCGGCGAACTGGCTCATCGAAGAGTTCATGCTGCTGGCGAACAAGCGGGTGGCCGCCTGGGTCGGAACGTTGAAGAAAGGTGGCGTGCATCCCTTCGTGTACCGCATCCACGACACGCCGGATCCGGAGAAAGTGGACCAATTGCGTTCGCTGGCGAAGAGCTTCGGGTACACCCTGCAGGCCACCAGCGAGGAGGACCTGCCGCACGCGATCAACCGGTTGTTGCAGGAGATCAAGGGGAAGGAGGAGGAGAACATCATCAAGCAGATCACCATCCGGTCGATGGCGAAGGCCATCTACAGCACGGACAACATCGGCCACTACGGCCTGGGCTTCGAGCACTACACGCACTTCACCTCCCCCATCCGCCGCTATCCGGACCTGCTGGTACACCGCGCGATGGCGCACTACCTGGCCCACGGCAAACCACTGGACAAGCAGACGCTGGAGACCAGCTGCGTCCACAGCTCCCAGCAGGAGAAACGCGCGGCCGATGCGGAGCGTGCGAGCATCAGGTACAAGCAGGCCGAATACCTTCTTTCGCGTATAGGCCAGACCTTCGAAGGCGTGGTCAGCGGTCTTACCACCTGGGGCATTTATGTGGAACTGAGCGCCAACAAGTGCGAAGGCATGATCCCCCTGCGCGACATGCCGGGCGACAGCTTCAAGTTCGATCAGGCGAAGTACACCGTGATCGGGCAGCGTACCGGGCGGCGCATCCGACTTGGCGATGAACTGCTGGTGACGATCCGTGGGGTGGACATGGACAAGCGCACCGTGGATCTCGGGATCGCCGAAGGGCGTACGGCCCCGGAGGATCCGCGCGGGTACACGGGCAACAACACGTTCGCGGCTGTCGCCAGGCCTTCGGATACGCGTGGACAATGGGACGAGACACATCCTTCGAACGCCGATGAACGGGCCGGCCGGAAGCGGGCACAGGCACAAGCCCGAGAGCGGCAACGAAGAAGCTTGGGGCGCGGAAAACGGAGGTAGCGTGGCGTGCTCTCCCGCTACCCGGAACGTCCGCATCGCGGAAAGTTGCTCCTCGCGATCCACCGCATGATCAGGTCGTACGGAGAGCAAGACCTGCCATCCTCAGCCCTCGAAAAGCCCGTCGATGAGGTACCGATCCGGACCTCCCGGTCGTTCTCCACCTGATCCCACATCGCGCCGGAATGTGTTCCCGTCGGGGCGATCGTGCTTTTCACCGATGGTCCCGTTCACACCTGATCGTGCATCATGCCTTAGAACCATGCGGTCCGGCGTGCGTAAGAAGGCTACTTTTAGCGTCCTCATGAAACTGACCCGCGTTCCCCGGTCGGGCATGGCCATGCTTGTAGCTATGCTGTGCCCAGGTCTTCTCCGCGCCCAGGACACCACGGACCGGTACGACGAAGTGCTGGAACGGATCGATGCCCTGAGCGCCCTTCCGTGGCTGAAGAATGACCCTTTTACAACGGACGTCCGCGCGCTCAACAAACATGGATTCGCGCCCACGGACACGCCGAAATGGGCCCCTGAAGTGCTGCGCCAACGCCTGGCCGATCTGGACGCGCGCACACCGTTCAGCCTCGTGTGGAACGCGCCGGTGGAATCGTACATCGCCATGTACACCGTGCGCAAGCGGGAGCAAGCCGCACGTATGCTCGGTCTGGCCCAGTTGTACTTCCCCGTTTTCGAAGAGGCCCTGGACCGGTACAACCTGCCACAGGAATTGAAATATCTGGCCGTGGTGGAAAGCGCGCTGTATCCGGGCGCCCGCTCGCGTGCCGCCGCCGTGGGACTCTGGCAGTTCATGATCGGCACCGGCAAGCTGTACGGCCTGCGCTCCGACAGTTACGTGGATGAACGCTGCGATGTGTACAAGAGCACCGATGCGGCCTGCCGCTACCTGAAGGACCTGTACCGCATA
This sequence comes from Bacteroidota bacterium, assembly GCA_018267155.1. Taxonomy (GTDB): domain Bacteria; phylum Bacteroidota; class Bacteroidia; order Flavobacteriales_F; family PHOS-HE28; genus PHOS-HE28. The sequence continues at coordinate 30,095 of JAFDZE010000041.1, forward strand.
TTCGGTAGCTGGGAGCTGGCCTTGGCCGCGTACAACTGCGGTCCCGGCAACGTGAACAAGGCCATGCGCCGATCGGGCGGGAAGGATTACTGGGGCGTGTACGATCGCCTCCCGCGTGAAACAAGGGGCTATGTGCCGGCCTTCATCGCGGTGAACTACCTCTTCCACCATGCGGCGGACCACAACCTCTACCCGATCATGCCCAATTATTGCGCGTACGAGGTGGACACCGTGCAAGTGAACTATCCGGTCGACCTGGCCAAAATGGCGGCACTTCTCGGTGGCAACCCGCAGGAGTTGCTTGACCTGAACCCGGTGTACAAACGCGGCCACGTGCCCAACACCGGCGAGACCGCCACCCTGTACCTGCCACGCACGCTGGTGGCCGCCTTCATCGATCGCGAGGACACCATCCGCAATAGCTGGACCCCCGAGGTGCTATCCACTGCACCGGTGGCACAGGTCGCAGCCCCCGATCAGCACAACACCGCTTCCTCCCAACGCACACACATTGTTCGGCGGGGCGAATCACTCGGCTCGATCGCCCAGAAACACGATGTGACTGTCAAGCAACTGCGCACGTGGAACGGTCTGCACAGCGACCGCATCCATCCCGGTAAGCGCCTCATCGTTCGCATGGCCACCGCGCCCAGCCGAACGGCAAGCGTGCCCGACACTCCCGTTGAGCAGGGGGCCGACGCTGCCACGGAGATCATCCTTCATACCGTGCAGCCGGGCGATACCCTTTGGGGCATCGCAAAGCGCTATCCTGGTGCAACTGTGGATGGGATCCGCCGCATCAATGATGTATCGGATGTGGAGGAGTTGAAAGTGGGCAAAAAGATCAAGGTCGCGGTGCAAAAAGGTTGACCGGTCGACGACCCGTGCCTACACCGAAGGGCGCATTTTCCACAGACCCGCTCCGAGGCACCGCAGCGCCTTCGCTTTGACCATCAGGCAATAGCTGCCACCTCCGCAACGTTGTCATTGGGCGCTGTCGACCGTTGTTGATAATTCAACGTGCATCACGAGTCGGTCGTCGTCTATTTTGCGATGCCTGTCCGGACGACTTTCCCGTCGATCGGCCCCTGCCATGGAGATCACACGCATCCGCCCGTATGTCCACAAGCACTGCAAATTCAAGCTGCGCAGTGGCAAGGAGGTTTTTGGTGTGATCTGGGAAGTGGATGGCCTTGACAAGCGTTCGCTTTTTTTCGCCAGCATCGGCGACTACGAACGCCTTCAGCGGGACCCGAGCAAGCCCGTGAGCGTGATCAACCTCCGCCCGGAGGAGATCATGCACGTGGAGAGCATCGCGAGCTGAGCCCTTGTTCCTTCGCACCGCAGCGCCTCGCTGGCCCGCTGCGTCGTCGATCCAGGTCGAACTTCAGGGTTGTTGTACCCGTTCTCAAGGAGTCGTGCCAAGTCCTGCCCGTTGGATCAGGAACGCATAGATCAATGCCACCTCCTTCAGCCGTTCGAAACGTCCGCTGGCGCCACCATGGCCGGCCTCCATATTCGTCTTGAGGATGATCGGGGCAGTGGCCTTCTGGTGCTCGCGCAGCCGCTGCACCCATTTGGCCGGCTCCCAGTACTGCACCTGGCTGTCGTGGAAACCGGTGAGTACCAGCATCGCGGGATACGCCGCATCCTTCACGTTATCGTACGGGGAGTATGACAGCATGCGTTCGTACGCCTCCTTCTCCTTGGGGTCGCCCCACTCGTCGAACTCACCCGTGGTGAGCGGGATGCTGTCGTCCAGCATCGTCGTCACCACATCCACGAAGGGCACTTCGGCCACCACGGCGTTCCAGAGGTCCGGCCGCATGTTGACGACCGCGCCCATGAGCAAACCGCCCGCACTGCCCCCCATGCAGAACAGTCGACCGGGGTCTGCATACTTGTTCTTGAGCAGATATTCTGCACAATCGATGAAGTCCGTGAAGGTGTTCATCTTGTGCTCCATCTTCCCATCGTCGTACCAGGCGCGGCCAAGCTCCTCGCCGCCGCGGATGTGCGCGAGTGCGAACACGAAACCACGGTCCAGCAGGGAAAGTCGGGCGCTGCTGAAGTTCGGGTCCATGCTGTGGCCGTAGGAACCGTACCCGTACAGGAGCATGGGTGAGGGGCCATCGATCCGCGTGCCCTTCCTGTACACGATGCTCACCGGCACCCGCTTGCCATCCCGCGCAGGTGCCCACACCCGCTCGCTCACATAATCCGATGCATGGAATGTACCGACCACCTCCTGCTGCTTGAGCAGGGTATCCTTCGCCGTGTCCATGTTGTGCTCATACACACCGTTGGGTGTGGTCAAGCTGGTGTAGCCGTAGCGCAGCTTGTCGCTGTCGAACTCCGGGTTGACACCCGTGTACGCCACATAGGCCGGGTCATTGAATGAGATCGGATGCTCGGCCCCGGTGCTGAGTTTGCGCACGCGCAAGCGGGTCAATCCGTCCTTGCGCTCACTGAAGACCATGTGGTCCTTGAACAGGTCCACATCCTCAAGGAGAACATCCTCACGATGCGGCACCACTTCGACCCACGCCTCCTTGGCCGTGCTCTTCACCGGACACTTCATGTACCGGAAATTGGTCGCCTTCCAGTTGGTCATGATGTAGAACTCACCATTCGCGTGCTGCACACTGTACTCGTGCTCCTCCTCACGCGGCAGGATCACGGTGAACTTCCCGTTCGGATCGCCGACGGGCAGGTACCATTCCTCGGTGCTGAGCGTGCTGCCCGTGGAGATCATCACGAAGGCATTGCTGCGATCGCGATACACATCGCAACTGAAGGCATCATCCTTCTCGTGGAACACTTCCACATCGAGGCGCTCATCGGTGCCCAGCACATGCCGGAAGATCTTGAAATTGCGCAGTGTCTTGTCCTTACGGCTGTAGAAGAAGGTCCGGTCATCGGCCCATGCGCCCCCGCCGCTGGTGTTGGTGATGACGTCCGGCAGTTCCACGCCGGTTAGCAGATCGCGGAAGCGGATGGTGTACAATCGTCGGCTGACCGTATCCACACTGTACGCGCACAGCCTGTTGTCGGGGCTGATCTCGAAGTCCCCCAGGTCGAAGTAGTCGTGCCCTTCGGCCATGGTGTTCTCGTTGATGAAGTCATCCAGCTTCTCCGGGCAGCCCCCGTCCGGCTTCGCCTTCCCGCGCATGTGTACGGCGTATTCCTTGCCCTTCTCGAACCGGTGGTTGTACCAGAACCCGTTCTCCCGATACGGCACACTCAGATCATCCTCCTTCACTCGTGCCTTCATCTCTTCGAAAAGCGCTTCGCGCAGTTCCTTGACCGGACCGAGCAGTTCGTCGGCGTAGGCGTTCTCCGCTTCCAGATGCGCCACAACCTCCCGTGTATGCGCATCCGGTGTCGGGGTATGCCGTTGTTCTTCGCTCAGCCGCATCCAGAAGTACTCGTCGTTGCGGGTGTGGCCGTGCTCGACCATTTGGTGGGGGACCTTCTTGGCCCGTGGAGGGCGGGGTTGTTCGCTGGGCATGTTGTTCGCCGGCTGTCCGCAGGCACATATCAGGCCGACGGCCAGGATGAGCGTGGCACTGTGGTTCATGTGGTCGGCCCGTGGGCCATGGGTGATCGGGCGGGGAAGTTATCCCGGCCCACCATTTCTTCCCGACGGGTATCGGCTCACTCGAGCACCGCACGAAGAACATCCACCGAACGCAGTTCGCCGAAGGCCTCCACATGCAGCCTGAAGTACGTCAGCAGGTCGTCCAGCAATCGGCGGCGTATTCCAGCGGTACTCGACCCCTGCCGTTCCTTCATTCGAGGGGGGCCCACCCCACGGGCCATCAGCGCGCCAAAAAGCGATACCTGATCCGGTTCCATGCAGAAGCCATGGGGCGACGGACCCCGGAAAAACATCCCATCGCGGAGGTCGAATCGCGTCTCCCCCTCCCCGGGCGGTTCCGGCAGGAAACCCAGGGGGGCCATGAGTCCGATCAGGAGCCGTAGCGGTTGGTGCGCCAGATCGTTACCGGTATCAATATCCTCCAGCGCGCTCCCCACGAAGTGGAACAAGCCCTCGTCCGGAGCTTCCTCCCGGAGGGTCTTGTTGAACACTTCCTGGGCGAAGAGCAGCAGTATTCCGCGCAATGGTTCGTACGGAGCACGGACATACGGCTTGTCCACCCGCAGGTCACGAGCGGTACGCAGACCAGGCTCCCCGGTATCCGGCACCACGAGCTCCACCCGGGCCAGCGCTTGCAGCGGTGCGGACCGGGATGCGCTCCCGGCCCCGGTCCGCACCAGGAACGACCGCAGGCCCAACCGCTCGGTGTACGCCCGCAGCACAACACGTCCGTCCGTGTGCTTCACGGTACGCAGCACCACCGCCCGCGTGGTACAGAGCATCTCAGCGCGTTACCAGGACCTTGGTATTGCAGTGCCGCAGGCCATCGGGCGAGGCGGCCATCACCAGATACACGCCGCTGGCCACCCGTTGACCACTGAGGTCGGTGCCCGGCCAGATGGCCTGGCCGCCAAAAGAGATCGTGCGGTAAACCAGGTTGCCCGCCATGTCGGTGATCCGCACATCACTGTCGGCGATCAGGCCGGTGATCGCCACGGGGCCCTGGTACGTGGCATGCACCGGATTGGGGAACACGCTGGCGCAACTGGCATCACGCTCCCCCGTGGTGGCCTCTCCCCTGTAACTGACGATGCCCTGGTCCGTGCCGAAGAACACCTCGCCGGTCTCCCCATCAATGGTGATGTCGGTGATGTTGTCGCTGGGCAACGGGCTGTTCTCCTTGGTGAAGTGAGCGATCTGTTCCGTGCCATCGGGGCTCACGAGGAAAGCTCCACTGGTCTGTGTGCCCAACCATTTCCGGTTGCCGCCATCCACCACGATCGAACTGACAACCTCGGTCTCCAGCAGGATCTGCACGTTGCCGTCCTGTTCGATCAGGATCTGCTGGCAGTCGTAGTTCTCACCGGAGAATATGGCATCGGGATCGTAGAATACCGCTATGCCCTTGCCGGTACCCACCCACACCTCCCCATCCTGGTCCTCCGCCACGGCGAACACGTCGAGCGTGGGCAGTTTGCCCTGGTTCTCAAAAGTCGTGAGCACTTTCCACTGATCGTCGCCGGTATCGTCAATGGTACCACCATCAGAGAACACCAGCAGTCCGTTCGTACGCGGGCGCACGAGCCACTTCTGTCCGTTCGACAGTGCGGTGATCCGGGAGACGAGGTGGTTGCCCGCCAGCAGGCCGCCGGGGTCGAACGACTTCCAGGAGCCGTCCTTCTTGCGCACACTGACCAGATTCTGGGTGTTCGCGTTCGAAACCCAGAGGTTGCCGTCCTCGTCGTGATCGAGTCCCCCGACATAGACGATGCCTTCGGAGGGATCCCCACTGGCGCCGAGCGAACTGTTGGTCGCGTTCCAGATGGTCTGGGCAACGCCATCCCGCCACTCGAGTATACCTTCTTCCCAATGCCCGGAATAACCATGTCCCGGATCGGACGGGTCCACGGCCACGGCCACCGGGTCCACCGCACCGCCCCCATACATGTTGGCACCCATCATCAGCGGATCGTCCGATTCCTGCACCGTGCGCCACTGGCCGTCGCGGAAGAAGAAGATCCCCTGATGATTGTATGCATTCCCCCAGTTCCCACTGACGGAGCCGGTGGCCGCCATGAGCAGTCCGCTGCCGATGTCCAGATCGACCACACTGCTGGTGCGCGGTCCGTTGGGTGCCATCATCAGGCCCGCGCCCCCGTTATCACATCGCCCCAGGCCGGTCTGGGCACAAGCCACCCACACGCCCCCGTTTGAGGCCCCCGCCGCATCGTTCAACACGATCTGTACGCCAGCGCCCGTCATACCGGTGAACACCCACTCCAACGCGGCATCGTACTGGAATGTCTCGTACGTGGCCCCCACTACCAATCGCCCGCCATCGGGCGAAACGGACAGGGACCGCACGTCCCGGCCAAAGGTGCCATCCAGCTTGTGCCAACCGCTGTCCCAGTAGTATATCGTGTCCGTTCCGGCCGTGCTCGGTGGCGGTTCCGTCCAGTTCACGAAGAGATGGCCGCCGAACGAAACGGCCTCGGAGAACCAGCCGCTCGCCTGCGGGGCATCGGTACGTTGGTGCCAGTTGGTGAATGCGGCCAGGTTCGGCTCGTTCCGCCATGCACTGTAGAGCCCCGACTGCGTGGCGGCGTAAATGGAATCCTGATGGAAGGTGATCGCGTTCACCCGGCCCTGTGCCGCGTTGGGGAATATGAGCCAGGTATCCTTCACCTCGTAGCGCGCAAGGTCCAGGACCACCACACCGAACCCGCAGCCGAGATACGCCAGATCACCCTCGCAGGTGATGCTGTAAATACGCTTGTCGCCGATCAGGGAGCTGCGCATGATGTCGCTCAGATTGACGCTCGAGCCGCTGCCCACCACATCAATGTTGCCGTTGCCGTACCCCACGACCAGCGCACTCCTGTTGTTGCTCCATCCCAGCGCGCTGATGTCCACGTCGTGCAGCGCATTGGTCTTGTTGATCCGCTCTGTTTCGTTGGTGGCCGGGTCGTACCGGAAAACACCATTCCGGGTGGCACAATAGGCCGCCCCGTTGCCTTCAACAACCGCCAGCCCACCCGTGTAACTGAAATGATCGCGCCATTGGCCGATGGGCGGCTGGGCCGGGACGATGGTCATCGGACCAAGGATGGAACCGAACAGGAAGGTGTATCGGGCTACGGACATGCGGTGGGGCAAAGGCAAGTAACAACGTGGAAGGGCCGGGATCGGTATCCGCACAAAGTAACCGCATCAACGCGAAGATCCCCCGCCTTGCGGCGAGGGATCCTGTGGAGGTCACGAGCGGACTCGAACCGCTGTAGCAGCTTTTGCAGAGCTGTGCCTAGCCCCTCGGCCACGTGACCAGTGCGAGCGGGTCGCGAAAGTAGGATAAAGGGACCGGCCATCGCGTGATCCGCTCGAAGTTGCCCACCCGAGCTTGCCGACCACCCGGTTCGGGGCGGATCCTTCTTGACCGACCCGGCAGCCTTCACCCGCGCCCTTCCACCACGTACACCACCTCATCCACCGCACCATTCACCGGCGGGTGTTCTTTCACCAACCGCACACGCCAGTGGTGCTCTCCGGGCCAGGTCGCTTTCAGATGGTCCAGAATGCGCCGGGCCGCCTGCTCGATGAGCGCACTCCGGATGGCCATCTGTTCAAGCACGATGGCGGTGACACGACCATAGTCGATGGTATCCCGAAGGTCATCACTTTGTTCCGCGTCCGAGAAGTCGCCCTCCACACGCACATCAATACGATAACGCCCGCCGATGCGCTCCTCCTCCGCCAGGCAGCCGTGGTAGCCGAACGCGCGGATCCCGTGTACCTCGATCACACCCATGACGCGCACAATGCAAGCCCTGCCTTGAGGCGGGCGATCACCTCCTCTCTGCCCAGCAACGCGCTCACGTCGAACATGCCGGGACCCTGCATACGGCCCGCGACGAACAGGCGGTAAACGGGCATCACCTGACCGGTTTTCATCCCCTTCCCCAGTAGAACCGCGTTGAATGCGGCATCCAAGGCTTCCGGCGTAAAGGATGGCAGCTCCTTCAACGCGGCGATGTACGCTTCGATCGCCGTGGCGGCCTCCGGTTTCCAGCGCTTCCGCAGCTCCGTTTCGGCAACGGCATTCCCGGACAATGGTGATCCCGTGGTGAACAGGTAACTGCCCTCCAGCATATCCCCCACGAACGTGGCGCGTTCCTTCAGCAGCGCGGCCGCCCGGATGGCGCGGTCCAATGTGGTCCCGATGCCCTGCTCCCGGAGCAACTCCAACAGCTGCGCTCCCAGTTCCGCATCGGGCCGCATGCGGAGGTATTGCTGGTTGAACCATTTGGTTTTTTCGGGATCGAAACGCGCACCACCCTTGTGTACCCGGTCCAGATCGAAGAGCCGGACAAGCTCATCAACCGACATGATCTCCTGGTCCGTACCGGGATTCCAACCCAGCAGCGCGAGCATGTTGATGAAGGCCTCCGGGTAGTACCCCCGTTCGCGGTAACCACTGCTCTTTTCGTTGGTCACCGGATCGGTCCAGTCCAAGGCGAACACCGGGAAACCCAGCCGGTCGCCATCCCGCTTGCTGAGCTTGCCGTTGCCATCAGGCTTGAGGATGAGGGGCAGGTGCGCGAACGCGGGCCGCTCCCAACCGAAGGCCTCGTAGATGAGCACGTGCAAAGGCGCACTCGGAAGCCACTCCTCTCCCCGGATCACGTGTGTGATGCGCATCAGGTGGTCGTCCACGATGTTGGCCAGGTGGTAGGTGGGCATGCCGTCGCTTTTGAACAGCACCTTGTCGTCGATGTTGGCGCTGTGGACCGTTACCCAACCCCGGATGATGTCCTCGAACCGCACCTCCACATGGCGCGGCACTTTCAAGCGGATCACGTACGCATCACCGCGTGCGATGCGCTCCTTGACCTCGTCGGCGCCAAGGGTGATGGAATTCTTCATGTGCTCGCGCGTGACCGCGTTGTACGCCGGTGCGGCCACCCCTGCAGCCTGCAACCGTTCGCGCATGGCGTCCAGCTCTTCCGGCGTGTCGAAGGCGTAGTACGCCTTGTCCTTCGCGATCAACTCATCAGCGTACGCCTTGTACAAATGCTTCCGGTCGCTCTGGCGGTATGGGCCATCCGGACCTCCTGCCCATGGGCTTTCATCCGGAACAAGCCCGCACCAGGCCAGGCTTTCTTTGATGTAGTCCTCGGCGCCGGGCACGTAGCGCGTTTGGTCGGTATCCTCCACGCGCAGCAGGAATTGGCCGCCATGCTTGCGAGCGAACAGATAGTTGTACAAGGCCGTGCGCACACCGCCCATGTGCAGAGGGCCGGTGGGGCTCGGAGCGAAACGGACGCGAACGGTCATGGATCAGGGAATACTGGCCGTTGCCTGCTCTGCGCGGGGTCTTGGCCGCATGAAAGGGTCGCGAAAGTACACGGGCCGCGCTACGCACCTGCCCGCTCGCACCTGGAAAACGGGCTCGTCAGTTGCGCTAAGCAAAGTTGTTCGTCGAAAATATTGTAAGGTTCGTCGATTCTTTTTCAACATTTGTCCTGAATATTAACCAAGCCGATGATGATCCAGCGACTCTTACCGGTTGCCGCTCTCCTCGCCCTCCCGGTTCTTGGCCTCAACGCGCAATGCGCTTCAATGCACTTGGAGGACAAGGACCTGTATGACGTGCTGCGCAAAAGCCCAAGCCTGTCCACCATGAAGGCGGCATCGCGCATGGAGTTGGTGAACGACCGTTACGAGCCGTGCAAGCGCCGCAAGGACGCCCGATACATCCGTACGATCACGCCGGACAAGCACGGGTACACGGTACACGTGCGAACACGGCACGGCTTTACCCTGATGACCGGCCACTTTGCCGATGCCGCAGCCTTGGTGCCACATGGCGACTTCCGGTACTTTGATGATGCTGGCATCTTGCGGGCGCAAGGCCGATACGTGGATGGCCGCAAATACGGGATATGGCAGCGCTACGACGATCGCGGCCAACGTTTGAGCGACAAGGAATACGATGGCCTCGACTGGGAGGACAAGCAACTGAAGCTGGGGCTCACCAGCCAATGTTGCTACCTGGAGGAAATGGCCACACGCACGCCCGAGGGGCCATAGGCCAACCCAAGCCGCTCGCTCCGGGCCATAAGCCGATCCGTCGCTCAGCGCAGTTGTACGCCCTTCAGCAGCAACCGCTGCCAAGCCGGGTTCTGCCGCAAGAAATCCTTCACCTTCGGACAGAGCGGGATCAGCTTCAGCTTTTGTGCTTCCACGTGGCTCAGGGTCTTCTCCGTGAGCACCCGGTGGGCATCGCAATCGGCCAATTGCTTGGGAACGTCGGTGCGCGTCAGAAAGATGCGGTCGCCCTGGTGATCATACTCGATGCGGGCACGCTGATCGCCCACCTTCAGCACGAATTGACGCGTGGTCTTTTCGTCCATCAGGGGCAGTTCGGTCAGTTCCGCAGGTGCAGGGGTAGAGGTTTTCGCCATGGTCAAAGAAGGCCACAAAGATATCGCCCTTGCATCCGCGATCACGAACCCCCGTTCCATCCGCCCAACACCGGCATCCGCATCCCCAAATCGGCCTGTTCGTCGAAGGGCCCTACCCTTGCACCATGCGTTCAGCGGCCTTTGGGTCGGGTATTCTCCTGCTCCTGGTGCCCGAGGTCCTCCGGGTCTACTACATCATGCCCTTCCCCGGCAGCCAGGAAGATGTGGCCACGGATCTGCGACAGGTACACATCGCCTACTGGTTGCACACGAACATCTGGTGGGTGCGGCTCATCGGTCTCGCCTTGCTCATCGGGCCGTTCATCCACTACATGAGGCTCGGCAATGTGTGGAAGCGCATCGGCATCCTGCTGCCCACGGCGCTGTGCGCGCTCGCGTTCTACCTGTTCAACTTCAAGCTGATGGCGGACAAGATGTTCTACCCGCCGAAGGAGAAGACCCTCACCCCCGTCCCCTCTTCCGGGGAGAGGGGAGCAATGCCGGATAGTGTGGCGAACCACCTGGCCATCGTCGTGGAACGCAACGGTGATGCACGCGCTTACCCCATCGAGTTGATCGGTTACCACCACCAGGTGCTCGATACGATCGGCGGGGAACCCGTGATGGTCACCTACTGCACCGTGTGCCGAACGGGACGCGCGTGGAAACCATTGGTGAACGGTCAACCCGAGACCTTCCGCCTTGTCGGTATGGATCATTTCAATGCCATGTTCGAGGACAGCCGCACCGGTAGCTGGTGGCGGCAGGCGACCGGGGAGTGTGTTGTCGGCGAACTCAAGGGGCAACACCTGGAGGAAGTTCCCAGCCAGCAGATGACCATCGCAGAGTTCGCATCTCAACATCCGAAGGGGCTCGTGTTCCAACCGGATCCCAACTTCACCGAACAGTACGCGGGACTTGAGGGCTTTGACGATGGGACCATCGGGTCATCGTTGGAATACCGTGATAGCGCAAGCTGGCAGCCGAAGAGCTGGGTGGTGGGCGTGGTACACAAGGGGCTGGCGCGGGCCTACGACTGGAACGATCTGGTCCAACGCAGCACATTGAACGACACGCTCGGCGGAGATCCCATCACGCTCACTTCAACCGGATCCTCCCCGGGGTTCCATGTATCCATCGATCTTCGCGATACGGTATGGACCACCGCTGATAGTGCTGGCATCCTGGTTGGCCGGTACCAAATCGCAGGCAACCTTCGTCGGATCCCCGCTTACCAGGAGTTCTGGCACAGCTGGCGCACCTTCCACCCGAACACCACGCGGTACGAGCTTAAGCGTTAGCGCCGCCGCTTGAACAACGTCTTGCGGTCACGTTTCAGATGGAAGACGCGGATGACCACGATCTCGTCGACTTCCGCATCGAAATAGATGCGAAAACGGCGCGTCTCGTGTCCTCTTCGGCCTCTGGCAGAATGGTGAATCGGATCATCAGGAACGCAGATCACGCAGCAGGCGCTTTTTCACCTCGGGCCAAGTGGACCCCTTGGCTTCGCCCTTGTCGTATCTCCGTCTGATCTCCAGCATCTCCGCATACTCCTCATCCGTCAACTCCGGCTCTACCTCACCCGAGAGCGCCTGCTCCACCGCGTCGAGGATCTTCTTGCTCCGCACCTTCTGGATGCGTTCCACCAGTTCGGTCTTACGGTCCTGCAGCTTACCCATGAACCAAATATAATTGCGCGGCTTCGCGATACCGGTGAAGTCCGGCGGATAACCCCCATCCCATGGCCCACGACCCCCTCTTCGAACAACGCATCGCCGAAGCCCTGAAAGCCCACGGCGCCAAAGCCGAACCCAAGAAGATGTTCGGCGGTGTAGCCTTCATGGTGAATGGCCACATGAGCGTCGGCATCACCAACCAAGGCGACTTCATGGCGCGTTTCGATGGCGCGCGGCATGAGGAGGTCCTGAAGTGGCCCGGGGCCAAGCCGATGACCTTCGGCAAAGCCGGGATGAAGGGCTTTCTCTTCGTGGATGCCGATGCCGTGAGCACGAAAGCTGCGCTCGACAAGTGGATCAAGCTCTCCCTCGCGTACGTGAACGCCTTGCCAAAGAAGAGGGCGAAAGGCGCTATCAAGAAGGAAGCGTCCGGGAAGAAGGTTGTAAGGAAGAAGTAACGGCTCGCTTCGCTCGCGAATTACAGATCGCTTCGCTTCGCACGCAATTTTTGATCGCTGCGCTCGCGAAACCCGAAACAAAGGACGTCCGTATGAGCGGGCCCACGGCCCGATCCAATGGGCCGCTCTACCGATGAGCGCCCTCGCACAACTGGCCACTTCCCTCGGCCGCGTGGATGAACTGCCGAACATCGCCCTTGCGGAATCGATCGCAGCGGAGAAGAACATGGCGGCCATCCGCGAACTGGTGGACGTGCTCAACGGCAAGGACAAGGCCCTGAAGAGCGACGCATTGAAAACGCTCTATGAGGTGGGCTACCGCGCGCCGGAACTCATCGCACCCTTCATCGCACAGTTCAAGAACTTGCTGGCCAACCCGGACAACCGCCTGGTGTGGGGCGCCATGTGCGCCATCGACGGCATAGCCACGATCAAGCCGGACGCCGTGTTCATGATCCTCCCGCAGATCATGGCCGCCGTGGACCGCGGCACGGTGATCACCCGCGACCACGCCGTGAAAACACTGGCCAAACTCGCCGCCCAGGAACGTTTCGCCCGAACGGCCATGCCGCTGCTGCTCGAACAACTGCGCACCGCACCGGTGAACCAGTTCCCCATGTACGCTGAACTGGTCGCGGCGATCGTCTTCCCGCAGGACGTGAACAACATGCGCCGGATCCTGGAGGCGCGCCTGCCCGAATTGCCCAACGAGGCGAAGAAGAAGCGCGTGGAGAAAGCGCTGAAGAAGTTGCGCACGGCCTGATCCGTGCCCGGCGTAGTTTGGCGGCGATGCCGCACCGTACCCCTGCACCCCTCCTTCCATTCTGCTACTGGATATTCGGGATTGCTGCCTTGGCCAGTATCCTCCCAGCGACCACTGCGGCCCAATGCGATGGTTGTATCGCGAACGTGGCTTGTACGGCTGACCCGGCCTACCCTGCGCTCTGCCCCACACAGCCGCCTGACGCCACCGCCGGTGAACCCTACAGCGCCGACATCACCTTCTGGCTGCCCGTGAATTTCACCGACCCCGGAACCGGCTTCAACGTGGACTTCATGCTCATGACCATCACAGGGGTGACCGGTCTGCCGTACGGACTGGACATCACGTACAGCGAACCATCTGGCGTCTATCATCCACAGGAGAACCCGTATGGTTGCGCGCGTATCTGCGGCATACCCCTGAGCGCCGGGACGTACTCGATCACCATCAGCATACTCGCTGGCGTGGAGTATAATGGCTTCCCGATCAACGCGGCGGAGCAGTTCCCCATCACACTCGTGGTGCAGCCCGGTACCAGCAGCAACACCAGCTTCTCGTTCACGCCCACGACCGGATGCGGAAGCGCCGTTGTGGAGTTCCAGGCGCTGATCGATGGCGATGGTTCCCCCGTGACCTATGACTGGGACTTCGGTAACGGCAACATGGGGGCCGATGCGAACGGCGTACAGACCTACAACACGCCCGGTACGTACAGCATCAGCCTGCAAACCAGCATCGGCGGGTATGTTTTGAACAACGTGCATGTGGGCGGGGTGAACGACAATTGGTGCGGGGACGTGGAGGAACCGAGCCTGTTCGGCAGTTGCCAGGGCTCGCCCGACCTCTACTTCATCCTTACCGATGGACAGGGCGGCACGTTTGAATCGTCGCATGGGGAGGATAGCGGAAGCCAAAGCTGGAGCGGCTTGAACATCACACTCGGCACACCGCCCTACGCGATCGAATTCTGGGACGAGGACCCGGTGAGCGTGGACGACGCACTGGGCACGTACAACATACCGCAGAACGGCGAAGGCGACTACACCTTCACCGTGGCGGGCGGCACGTTCGGCAGCCTGCACATCGACCTTGTCCCTGTGCAGGTATTCAGCGACACGGATACCGTCGTGGTCTTCGCCGCCCCGCAACCGATCATCACCTACGACACACTCGAAGCGCAGATCTGCGTGAGTGATACGGGGCTTGTCGGCATCACCTGGTTCAACGATGGCGATACTGTGCTCACGGGCAACACCTGTGTGAATGCTGATAGCACGGGCACCTGGTGGGCCGTGGTACACAACGCGTTCGGTTGTGCGACGACCACGGACACCGTGGTCATCTGCCCGACCATCAGCATCGAACAGAACGGAGACGTGCTCTACACCGCGACGGGTATGAGCAACTACCTCTGGACGTGGAATGGCGACACGATCGCAGGGGCGGACGGGCCGTTCATCATCGCGGAGACCGGCGGGCTGTATGCCGTTAGCGCGACGAACATCGACGGCTGTGTGATGCACGCCGAGTTCCTCCTGCTGCTGGCCGCATTGCCGCACCCGGTCGCAACGGGGCCACGGATGCTCGTCTCCCCCAATCCCACCGATGGCCCTGTTCGCGTGGTGATGGATAGGCCGGGCATGCTCCACGTGCTCGATGCGACCGGTCGTGTGCTGATCGGCGGGCAGTCCGCGCAAGCTGCCCGACCGGTGACGCTCACCCTCAACGCGTTACCGAACGGGATGTATCTGATCCAAGGCATGACCACCAGTGGGGTGACCTCGGAACGTGTGCTCCTCGCCCATTGAACACACGAACGGCGCCCTTACCCTTGGCGCCGCTCGCTGATCAGTGGTCGGTTGCTCTACGGCAACTGCTCCACCCGGATATTGTTCGGCGTGGTGCTCCCCACGTTCACCAGGATCGGGTCGCGGTCGTTGCCTCCGCCCGTGTATTTCACCTCGCCGTTCAGGTTCACATCGCGCGTGCTGTACGTGTTGCTCACCGTGTTGTTCGGCGTGGTACTTCCCACGGTCACCAGGACGGGATCGCGATCGTTACCGCCGCCCGTGTATTTGATCACGTGGTTGAAGGTGACATCGCCCGCCCAGAGCAGTTGCGCGGGCACCGCTCCCCCACTGCTCTTGCGCGCGTTGGTCCCGTAAGTGGACGTCGCACCGAGCGTAAGATCCACGCTCGTTCCTCCGGAGAACATGAACTCCGTTGAAAGCGTCATCGCGCCGAGGTGATTCCTGTGCCGCACGGCCATGTGGTAGTCGTTCTGTCCGATCGGGAAGCTCACCGCGTTCACCCCATCCGTATCGACCACATCACCATCGCGTTGTACGAGCGCGCATCGTGTCGCCACCACCACGGAAGGATCGAAGGCGTCACGCAACTCCAGCAACACCCAGTCGACGATCGCATCGTTCCCCGAGGCCGCGAGCACGGTCGGGCTTGTCGTTTCCCCACCACCGCCCACATGCGCATAACCCAGACCGGTGTACGGCTCGGTGGTGGGGACAAGTCCCAGCGCCCGCATGCCGTCGTTCATCAGGCCCGTTGCGGAGTTGTACGGTCCTTCGAGGAACACGCGCGCAGCGACCAGTACGCAGCTCTCATCCACCTGGCCGTCGCAGTCGTCGTCGAAGCCGTTGCACGTTTCGGTACCCAGCGGATTCACGAGCGGATCGGTGTCATCACAATCCCCGCCTTGTGTGAGCATGTCCGGGATCGGTGTGCAGGAGAGGACCATCGCGCCATCGTCGCCGTAGCCATCTCCGTCCGCGTCGGGGTAGTAGGAATCGCCCGCGTTCTCGTCCGCCGGGCCGTCGCAATCGTTGTCGATCCCGTCGCAGAGTTCTACCGCCCACGGGTTGATCAGCGGGTCCGCATCGTTGCAATCGCTTCCCGTCCACCAGCCGTCACCATCGGCATCCACCTGCCCGAGACAGGTCGCCAGCGCACCGAGGCAGCCCGACTGCACTTGGCACTCGTTGCAGGCTTCTGGTGAGTCAAGGCAGGGGATGAGGCATTCCTGGAAGATGCATTCCACATGCACCTCTACGCAGCTCAAACACACCGCGCCAACGGGGATGCCTTCGTTCATCATGCAGCTGGAAATGCACCCCGCATCACCCAGGCATTGCACCATGCATGTGCCCAGGGCGGCGAGCAGTTCTTCCTGATGATCAGCAAGCCATGCCTGTTCAGTGGGCGCGCAATTGCCGCAGCCGTTGCCGGGGAATAGGTTCGCGTTGGTGTCGTCGCAGTCGCCGTTCAGCGCGACGTAGCCAACAGGTCGCACACAGTCATTCAGCGTCACGTTCGTGTTACCGAAGTCGTCATTGTCCAGATCCTGGTACCACGTGGTGATGACCGGCCCGCCGCTGCAATCCTGGTCGATGCCGTCGCACGGGTCGGCCGCGCCGGGGTGGATCGTCGCATCGTTGTCGTCGCAATCGCCGCCTGTGGTGATAGTGTTCGGCACAGGTGTGCAGGAGAGCACGGCGCTCGCCTCGTCGCCGAAGCCATCTTCATCGGCGTCCGTGTAGTAGAACTCGCCGGCTCCATTGTCCACTTCACCATCGCAGTCGTTGTCGATGTTGTCGCAGAGCTCCCCCGCACCGGGGAATACCGCGTCGTTCGCATCGTCACAGTCGCCGGTCTGGCCCGCCGTACCGGGCGGCTGGTCGCAATCCCCCGGCACGCCCGTGCCATCCAGGCCGTAGCCATCACCATCCGCATCGGTGTACCAGGTGAAGCTGATGCCTTCATCGATACCGCCGTCACAGTCGTTGTCCAGGCCGTCGCACGTTTCCAGCGCCCCGGGATAGACGGCCGCGTTGGAGTCGTCACAATCGCTGCCGGTCCACCAGCCGTCGCCATCGCCATCGGCCATGCCCATGCAATCGCTGAGCTCCGCCACGCAACCGGACTGTACCTGGCATTGCAGGCATTCCTCCGGTGAGTTGATGCACGCGAAGGTGCAGTTGTCGAAGAGACAGGTCACGTGTTCGGGCACGCACGACAGGCAGAGGGCGCTGAGCGGAATGCCCTGTCCCTGCATGCAGAGGACCAGGCATCCGGGATCATCGAAGCATTGGCCGGCGCAAGCCCCCATCGTGTTGAGCAGTTCCTCCTGATGGGTGACCAGCCAGCTCTGATCGGTACCCGTGCAATTGCCGCAGCCGTTGCCGGGGAACACGTTCGCGTTCGCATCATCACAATCACCACCAGCGGCGACAAAGCCCGGTGGTTGCGCGCAGGCCTGTGTGAACACCGCATCGTTGCCATAGGTGTCGCCATCGTTGTCCTGGTACCAGACGGTGAGGAACGGACCTCCGCTGCAATCCTGGTCGATGTTGTCGCAAGGGTCCGATGCGCCGGGATGGACGGCCGCATCGGCGTCATCGCAATCACCGCCTTGTGTGATCATGCCCGGGATGGGCGTACACGAGAAGGTCTCCGTGCCATCATCACCGAACAGGTCGTTGTCCGCGTCGACGTAGTAGGCGAGGCCCGCGTTGTCGTCAACGGCACCGTTGCAATCGTTGTCGATGCCGTCGCAGAGCTCGGGCGCGCCGGGGAAGACCGTCTGGTCCGTGTCATCGCAATCGCCGCCGTCGGTCACCATGCCGGGGGGCTGGTCGCAGTCGCCGATGATGGCCGTCGCATCATCGCCGTAGCCGTCGAAGTCGGCATCGGTGTACCATGTGATGACCACGCCTTCATCAGTGGAGCCGTCACAGTCGTTGTCGATGCCATCGCACAGTTCCGCGGCGCCGGAATAGATGGCCGCGTTGTTGTCGTCGCAGTCGGCTTCGGCCACCACGCCATCCGCATCCGCATCGGTGAAGCCCGCGCAGGCGAAGTAGGCCGCGTTGCAATTGGCTTGCACGCAACTCTGACAGCCCGGCGTTCCGAACCCGCCCAGGCACGGCACCATGCAGGTGTTCAGGATGCACGCATACCGCTGCGCGATGCACGCTGCGCAGGCCTGCGGCAACGGGGTCTCTTGCACGATGAGGTCGGTGAGGCAGGCCACCAGGTCACCGGATCCCGCGCATGTGTTCAGGTTCGTGGCCACGATGTCCTCGATGGTGCTCTGGTTCTGTGTGATCCACGCGCGGTGCGTCGCGGAGCAGTTGCCGCACCCTTGATCAGGATTGATGGCCGGGTCGTCGTCGTTGCAATCGAGGTTGTTGGCAACACCGGGCGTGTCGCAGGGAAGCGGTTGTAGTGGATCGCCATAGCCATCACCGTCGCTGTCCGCGTACTCCTGTGGGGATCCTTCATCCATCTGCCCGTCGCAATCATCGTCGATGCCGTTGCAGATCTCGGTGCTCTGGCCGGAAGCCTGCCCTTGAAAGCCCTGGGCCGTGGGGAAGGCGACCGTGTTGTTGGGCGCATGCGCGAACCCGATGTAGCTCTCGACGAAGAGCGGCTCATCCACCTCGACCACCTGTACGGTGAAGCACCCTGCACCCAGGCACAGTTCCACGGATCCGAAACCTCCCTCTGCGGCGATCAGGTCGATGTCGCCCTCGAGCACAGTGCTGCCTTGGGTAACGGTGTAGTGCGCCGTACCAGCGACGTCCACTTCGTCCGTGAACACGCCCAAGGTGATGCCGTAGGCTAGGCCATCGTCCGCATCGTCGCAATCCAGGCTGTTGGCCACCGCGCCCGTTGCGGTGCAGATCACCGGTGCGTTCACATCGCCGAAACCGTCGCCATCGGCATCCATCCACGCGATGCCCTCGTCCACCACACCATCGCAATCATCATCCAGGCCGTTACAAACTTCCACGAAGCCCTCGTCGATCTCGCCATCGCAATCGTTGTCGATGCCGTCGCAGATCTCGGTGACGCATCCAGCGCAATCGCCCTCATCGAAGTTGAACGCGGCGCAGTTGAAGAAGATGATCGCCCCGTTGTACTCGAACGTGCCGTTGTCGCAGAAGCCATCGCCCACCCACTCGGCAGGCGCGCAGTTGCCGTTGCAGTCCGGGATCTCGCCGGGCGGACACGGACCCACGGGCTGGCCGACACAAACACAAAAGGCGTTCATCGTGTCGTTGCCCGTGTTCGGATCACCATCATCGCACTCCTCACCGGGCGCGGTGATAAGCGCGCTGGTGTCGTCGCAATCACCGCCTTGCTGCACACCGCCGGGCAATGGGGTACAGGAGACCTGCATCGTCGCATCATCGCCGAAGCCGTCCGCATCGGCATCCACGTACCAGATGAAGCCGTCGTCCACCGCGCCATCGCAGTCGTTGTCCAGACCATCACAGATCTCCACGGCGAAGGGGTTCACCGCGGGCTGGGTGTCGTCGCAATCGAAGGCGTTGGATACGAAGCCCACGGGAGCGGTGCAGGCCACGGAGTCCGCAACGAGGTCGCCGTATCCATCACCGTCGGCATCCGCGAACCAGGTGGGTGTTGCCGCACAGACCTGGGGACAGGTGGCCAACGGATCGTAGTCGCACGCCGCGGTATCCATGCAGCCCGCTTGCGGCCCGAAATTGAGCGTGTCCACCCCGAATGATCCTTCTTCCAGGGTTCCCGCGACGGTGTCCGTGCCGATGATCACGGCGTAGAAGCCCTGATCCCAGCCCTCGCCCGCGCCGTCGGTCATGAACATGCGGTAGCCGCATGCGGGAGGGAGGCAGGTGGTGAAACTGCTGGCGAAGCCGTTTCCTGAAGCCACTCCGAGGCCGTCCGGGTCCAACAGCGCCCAGCTCACATCATTCGGGGTGGTGCTGGGCACGATGATGATCGTGGCCGCTTCGCCATAGCTACAGGTGCCTGGACAGGTCGCCATCGGGTTGTAGTCGCACGCGAGCGTGTCCATGCACCCGGTGATGGCCCCGCCCAAACTCATTGTGATGGAGCTGTTCGCGTCGCCCGACAGGAACACGTCTCCGCTCAAGGCCCAACTGATCTCCGCAGGGTCCGTCCCGGAGGTTACCGTGAACACGTAGCAACCGACAGGTGGGCAGAAGGTGAGCGTATCACCGGCGCCGGACGCCAGGGTGCCGGAGAACGCCGTATCACCGAGCACATTCACCAAGGCGTACATCGCGCCTTCCCACCCATCGCCCGCACTGTCGGTGAGGGCCAGCGTGAGCAAGGTGCTGCAACAGGTGCCGTCATCGCAGGTGGCGTCCGGATCGAAGTTGTCCGCCTCCGGATCCGTGCAACCCAGTACCGGCGTGCCCAGGGTGAATGCGAATTGTCCCCCCGTGGTGGTACCTGAAACGATGGTGTCCCCGTCCGCATCCGTCACCGTGAAGGCGCCGTCAACCGATGTGGTGTTCGGGTCGGTGAGCAGGCCGCTGAAACAGCCGTCGTTCAGGCACAGGGCGAAGTCCTCGCCAACCATCGCCGGGAAGGGTACGTCTGCCCACGACAGATGCAGCACCGTGCTCGCTGCGGCCGGGGTGGCCAACGCAACGAAGATCGAGTCGCACGCCGTGCCACCACAGGTGAACAAACAGGACGATGAATTGACATGGTCGCGGATCACCTGTGCGGGCTGCGGGCCGAAGCCCAGCGCGAAGTCGATGTTGCTGTTATAACTCATGATCGTGCCGGTCGGTGGACACGGTGGCTGTGGGCAGCCCCCTTCCACGGTTGAGCATCCGTCGATCGCGGTATTGTTCCCGTTCCACACGCAGGCATGGGTATGCCAGGAGCCCAAAAGGTGTCCCTGCTCGTGCGTCACCACGTTCACGCTCCAACTAAACACGGGCACATTGTTGAAGGTGCTTTCGATGCCGCTGTAACAGAGACGCTCATCCACCTGCGTTTCACAGAGCGTGCCGATGTTCGCGGCGATCCCGCCGTTCAGCATATCCAGGTCCAGCAGGTGACCCATATCGCCATTGATCGAACCGGTGTGGTCCTGGAACGTCTGCAGCACTTCTTCCGAATTGCCGCCGCCGAACGGATCCGGAACATCCCAGACCACCACCTCCTGCAACGCCACGCTGATGCCGTCGTTGGCGAAGAGCGTTGCGCTCTGGTTGAAGAGCGCCGTGGCGTAGTTCGCCGCGTTCGTCACGCTTCCCTTGTCCTGGAAGATGTCGAAGGACACTTCCCAATGCCAACGCACGCATCGCAGCGTGGTGGGCGACTGCGCCCGTTCGCCGCCCTGCACCTCGGCGTTCCCATGGTCGCTGGTGGCGCATGATGTGTGCGCGGACCCGAGCAGCTCGTCCGTATGGTAGAACACGAGCAGATCCTCAGGCCCCCGACCGAAGCGGCCAACGACGCGTTCGCCGCTGGCGTCGGAGATCAGCGCCATCGCCTCTTCCTGGAATACGCTTACCGAAACCACCGACCCGGCAACGCCGCGTACGGCTCCTCGGTAGTGGATGCTCGTCGGCATTTCAACCGGGCTACGCGTGCTCGCGGCACGCACCACGAACTCTTCCGTGACCACATCCGCCCGGTACAGGTCCAGCACCATCGATCCGTGGGTCGACGGAATGCTCAGCGCGACCTGATCCCGGCTCTCGGTGATCATTCGCCGGGCGGCAGCACGATCGAAGCGCAGCACCTCGGCCGTGCGGCACGCCGTGTTCCACAACGCATCGGTGGCCGGGGTGGGCTCCACCCGGGTGAACAAGGTCGCCGCAGCGAACCGTGCGCCCGCTTGGCGGAGCGTTTCCACCTTTTGATGCACCTGGCCGGCGGCCTCCACTTGCTGCTGGGGCCATGCCGCAGTGGCGCTGAGCAGCGATACCAAGAAGAACAGGACGGAACGATGGGAGAGCACATCTTTCAACATGGCCGATCGGGTTATATGAACTCAAAAGCAAAGATCCCCGATCGCGGGATCGTGGTGTGTGCCCAGGGGTATAACCTTGGTTATATCGGTTAGACTTGCATGCCGACGGTCCATGCACGATGATCTCCTTCCCATGTCATGGTTCGCGCCTGGAGCCGGTGTCGCGGACTACGATGAAAGAGGTCCATCCTGCCGAAACCCCGCCCCCGGACCGGTCCAGGAAAGCGGGGCGTCGATCGGGATAGCCGCCCTTACCCGTTGAACGACCGCCCCTGATGGGGTTCGCTTCCGGCGGTTGCTCTGCGCGGAGGTCCGGAAGCATCCGTGGCCGTATCTATCCGGCCAACACATCCATCCGGAAAGCGGAGGCTGCGTCTTTCCCTCCGAACCGATATCACTCCTTCACGAAACGCAGCTCGCCATTCATCCTGCGTAGCGCGAGGTACCCGCCCAGAGGGAGTAACGAGGCGCACGCGACCACTCTTCGCTGCAAGTATGCACGGAGGGAACGGAGGGCGCAGGAGCAGAAACGGAATGGTGATGCGCGACGTACCTTGCCGGGGCATGGCAAATGAACTTCCGCCCGCTGTACGCGCCGCATTGTGGTCGTTGGATACCGGCCGCATCGACCTTGACCGGCATCGGCAGCGCATCGTCACGAACATTTTGAACCTGGGCACCCACGAGGCCGTCACCTGGCTGTTCAAGACCTATCCGCGCGAGCGTATCGCCGAGGTGGTGGCCTATCCCCGGCCCGGTGAATGGGACCGACGCTCCTTGAACTTCTGGGCGCTGGTGTTCGATGTGGAACCCCGAATGACCAGCCGTTTCTGAAGCCATGTGCTGGTCCATCCTCGATGAGCAGCGCCGAGCCATCTTGCCACGCTTGGCCATTTGCCGAGACGAGGGTTTCTATCTGGCCGGCGGTACCGCGCTCGCGCTACAGATCGGCCATCGCGACAGTGTCGACTTCGACTTTTTCACCGCGCAGGTGATCGACACGGCCCGCTTGTTCGATGTGCTTCAAGCCGCATTCCAGGCCATGCCGCTGGTGAAAGTGCAAGACGAGCGGAACAGCTTGACGGTGATCGCGGACGGCGCCATCAAGATGAGCTTCATGCGCTATCCCTATCTGTTGCTCCGTCCTTTGGTCCGATCGGAACATCTCGACCTCGCGGATATCACCGACATCGGTTGCATGAAGCTCTCTGCCATCACCGGCCGTGGCACGCTGAAGGACTACGTGGACCTGTATTTCATACTGCGCAGGATCACGCTCAACGAATTGCTGATCCTGTGCGCGCAGAAGCTGCCGCAGCTGGACCGCGCGCTGGTGTTGAAAGCGCTCGTCTTTTTCGATGACCTGGACCCCGAACCGATCCGTTATGTGAAAGACCATGCGGTCCCGTTCGACGAGGTGAAGAAGCTGTTGCGCGCTCAGGCGAAGAAGGCGTATTGAAGCTCGCATCCGGGACAAAGCGTTCGGTCAAGGCCATGCGGTTGAATGTGAAAGCCGCGACCTCCTTCCGGAAGTCGCGGCCTTCGCTCAATAAGGATATCACTCCTTCACGAAACGTACCGCACCCACGGCCGTGCGCAACAGATACAGGCCTGGCCGCAAGGACGAAAGATCCACGTTATTCGCACCCGTGAACAGTTGCTCTTGCATCACCGTGCGCCCGCCCGCATCCACGATCGCGCATGGGGTGGTGGCACCATCGTTCACGATGCGCAGCACATCGTTCACCGGGTTGGTGATCAAGTACAGACCGGTCACGGTGAACTCCTCCACGCCCACATTCAGCAGCGTGTACACCGGTGAGGTGAAGATGCAGTCCGGTGAAACGGTGAGCACTACCGTGTAGTCGCCGTTAGCGATCGGTGTGTAGAGCGTATCCGTGGCACCGCTGATGGGCGAACCATCGAGGAACCACTGGAAGTCGCCCGTGCCCGTGGTAACGAGGTCCGTGCCGGACTGGCTGATCACCGGGAGCGCGTCCACTTCGGGCTCCGTGGTGAGCATGGCCACCAGCATCAGGCCGGGCCAATAGCCGCCATAGCCGACGACCCTTCCGCTGGGCAATAGGGCGCCGCCTCGGAAGAATGGCCCGGAATCGCCGGCGTAGGCCGTACCGAACCCGTTGGTGCCGTATGTGGCAACCACCTGCCCGTCAGCATCGCGCCGCAAGCAGGTGCCGTAGCCGTCATCGGATCGGCCGAATTGCAAGGAGCCGCCGTCGGGCAGCACCGCATGGTCATAGGCCTGGCCGTTGGCCACCGGCACAGTGCTCATACCACCCGTTCCAAAGCTGGTGTCCAGTGTGCCGTCCTCCAGGAAACGCGCCATCATGAAGGCCGCGACAGGCACTTGTGAGCTGAACAGGATGCGTCCATCGGGAAGCACGGTGAGGCCATAGCCCCCAGCGCCGCCGCCATAGTAGCACCCTACGCCAGTGGTAACGATTCCGCCGCTGCCGAAGGTGGTGTCCAGATCCCCATTGGGCATGAAGCGCACCATGCGGAGGAATTGGTCGTAGTAGTTGCTGCCCGCCACGATCAAGCGCCCGCTCGCATCCATGGCGGCCGTGCCGAATGACATGACAGTAGCGTCGGTGATGCTGCCGGCGGGGGGAGAGGTGGCGATGCCGTCAGCGGAGAAAGTCGTATCCAGCGTGCCGTCGTAGTTGAAGCGCATCGCGCCGACCGCGTAAACGCCGCCATTGCTGTTGCTGGATGAAGCGCCTGCGCAAGTGATGGTGCTGTCGGCGTTCACGAACACCTGGAAGAAGTCGCCGCTGCTCACGGGATCGAAGCGCTGCCGCACGTAGCCGGTGCCGTTGAAGGTGCTGTCCACCGTGCCATCGGCGTTGAAGCGATACACCCCGGCCACCTGTGCGCTCCCGTCGTTGCCTGGCGCGATGGTGCCGCAGCCCACGATCTTTCCATCGGGCTGCAGCGCGATACCCCCGCAGCTGGTGCGTCCCTCATGGATGTGGCTCATGATGCCTGCTGTACCGAAACCAGGGTCCAGCGCTCCGCAAACCGTGTCGAACTTGGCCATGGTCACATGATAGCAGTTGCATCCAAAGTCATATCCATCGCCCGCCACGATCATGTGGCCATCCGCGGTGAAAACATGGGAGTTCGCGTCGTTGCCGCCCGCCGCACCAGGGATGCTCAGCGAGCCGTTCACGCCGAAGCGCTGGGAGAGGGACACGCTCTGGGCGTTGGCGCTCAGCGCGGTGCCGATCATAAGAAGGGGTAGTACTCGTCTCATGGGGGTGTTTTGTGCGGCCAAAAGAACGGCTCCAGCATACACCCATCAAGGTAACCTTCGTTCCAAGCCTTTCCCCTCAAGGGGTCCGGCACTCCACTAACGAAAGTTGACGGCGCGGCTCAGCGCCCGAAGAACCGGTTCACCGCTTCCGTGCGGTTCTGCACATGCAGCTTCTCGTACATGCGGTGGATGTGCTGCTTGATGGTGCCGGTGGTGATGCCGAGCTTGTCGCCGATCTCCTTGTAGAGCAGCCCGTCCGCCAGGAGCGCCAGCACCTGTTGTTCGCGCTCCGTGAGCCCGGTATCCACCACCGCGCCGCGTTGCGGACGGAGGTGCGCCACCACCCGGCGTGCTACATGAGCGCTCATCGGGCTTCCCCCCGCGTGCAGTTCGCGCACCGCCGCGAGGATCTCGTCCGGGGTGCTGCTCTTGAGGATGTATCCGTTCGCCCCGGCCTTCAGCGCCTCGAACACCCGATGGTCGTCATCGTGCACGGTGTACATGAGGAACTGCGCGGCGGTGCATCGCTGGCTCATCTGGCGCACGCAATCGATCCCGCTCGCGCCCGGCAGGTTGATGTCCATCACCACCACGTCCGGGCAGGTATCGACCAACCGCAGCATCGCGTCCTCGGCGGTGCTGTGCACGGTGAACGCCTCCATACCGTCCTCGAAAATGAACAGAGAGCGCAACGTTTCGCGGATCGCGCTGTCATCCTCCACGATGCTTACACGGATAGTGGGCCGACTCATCGGGTGCGAAGTTCCCCACTCCCGTTCGAGCGACCAATAGAACCTTGGTTATCGATCGGCACCGTGAACCCGATCCGCGTGCCGGGCGCGCCGGAGCCTCCGAGCACGTCCGTACGGAACTCGCCGCCCAGCACGGCGATGCGCTTGTTCATGTTCCGCAGCCCGTTGCCCACGCTCGTGTGCGTGCCGCTGGGCAGCCCGATGCCATCGTCCATGATCCCCACCCGGAGGCGTGCGCCGTCCATGTGCATCTCCAAGCGCACCCTCCGCGCGTTGGCGTGCTTCACCACGTTGTGCAGCGCCTCTTTCACCACCAGGAAGATGTTCCGGCGCTGCTCGGAGGTCAACTGTGCTTGCGGCCATCCGCTCGCCGTGCCCATCTCGGCCTCGAGCCCGTTCTCCGCGCAGTACGTGCGCGCATAGTGCGTGGTGTACGAGACCAGGTCGGCCAGGCTGCTCTGGTCGGTGTTCATCGTCCAGATGATCTGGCGCATGCTTCCGATCAGTTCGCCGGCCGTGTTCGCCAGGGATCCGAGCTGCTCCTTCTTCACTGGGTCCTTCTCCACCCGCAAGGCCATCTCGCTGCGCAACTTCAACGCGCTGAGGCCGGCCCCCAGATCGTCGTGCATGTCCCCCGCGATGCGCATGCGTTCGGCCAGCACGGCCTGTTGGCGCTCGAACGTCTCGCGCTGTTTTCGCAGGCTGTCGATCAGATAAAGCCGGAAACCGATGAAGAGCAGCAGCGTGATGACCGCGATCGATAGGGCGCGGAACCACCACGTGGCATAGAAGAGCGGCAAGACCTCCACCGTAGTGCGGGCCACGGCGTCGCTCCATGACGCGCCGTTCAAGCTCGCCTGCAGCGCGATGGTGTGTACGCCCGCGGGAAGGTCGAACAGGTCGAGACGGGTCGCGGCACCGAGCTCGATCCAGGCGGTATCACCTGGCTCGACACGGTAGCGGAACAGCGGTGCCGGGCCGGGCGATGCGTTGAGCACACCCAGTTCCAGGGTCAATGCCTTGCGGTCAGCCGGGAGGATCAAGGATGTAGGTGGGCCGAGCCGGAGCGAGTCCAGCGACCGGTGCGCGGTGAAGACCGGTATCGGTGGCGCGGTGGCGCGTTCCGCTCGAGGGTCGTAAGCCAACAAATGCGCGCCAACGCCGATGATCATGCGACCGTCCGCCAGTTCCTCCATGGCTTTGGATAGCGCGAGATCGGCGAACCGGTAGGGTAGAGCGAGCGGCCTGAACCCCTGCACTCCCGGCGGCCGGTAAGCGATGCCCTTGGTGGTGACCACCCACAGCGTTCCATCGCGGAAACAACGCAAGGCCAGGACGCACGAACCGGGCAGACCATCCCTGCGCGTGAAGTAGCGTATGCTGCCGGTGCGTGGTGAATAGCGCACGAGGCCTTGTTCGTGCGTTCCCAGCCACAGCACGCCTTCGTTGTCCTCCGTGATGGCGCGCACCACACCGCCCACGTTCACACCAACGCTGTCCGTGACCGGATCCCACAACCCATCGCGCATGCGCGCGAGTCCTCCTCCGTCGTTCAACCCGAGCCACACCGTGCCATCGCGCCCATTCAGCCAGCACAGGATCAAGCGCCCGGGCAGCTTGCCCCATCGGCCTTCGGCCGTATCGACCAGCTCGCCTGCGCCAGTGCCCGGATCCACTCGCCACAGTCCGCTCGACCAGGTGCCCAGCCAAAGCGCGCCTTCCGTTCGCTCCGCAACGGTGTACGCCCGTGCCCGCCCCCGCTTGATCGCGTCCATCAACACGGCCGCGGGGCGTAGCGTTAGCGCGCGCGGGTCCAATTCCAACAGGCCATTGCTCGTACACACCAGCACTGTTCCGTCGGCATCGCTGCTGAACCCCTGTATGGAATTCGCCCTCCACTCGGACTCGTCCACCGAGGACGTGTGATCGCTTCGTAGCCCGGTACAGCTACCGGTCTTCATGGAACATATCCGCACCCCATCTCCCGCCGTACCGACCAACAGGGTGTCCGTTCCCCACAGCCGCATGGCCGAGATGTGCGCCGTGCCGAGATCGTGCGCGAGCGATCGGAAAGCCGTTGCACTGCGCCGGAGCACCACGATGCCCTTGTCCGTGCCGAGCCACTGCTCGCCGGTGCGCGTCAGCAGCATGCAGCCGGTGCGGGAAGAGATCAGGTTCACGGCATCGGCCGTCAACTCCTGCCACGCCCCGTCCGGCTCGCGCACAAAAAGGCGATGCGTCCAGGTGGCCAGCCAATGGCGCCCGTCCGCATCGAACGCCTGGCATCGCAGCGTGAAGTGATTGGGACTCGCCTCGACATCCGGTTGCGCGCGGAGTTCGTGAGCGCGCAGATCGTAGGCGAACAGCGTGTAGGGCTTGTTGCGCAGGAAATACAGCGCGCTGTCGTGTACCACCGGCGCATCGGTGCCGGTGGAATCGCGCCACAGCGGACCCCTGCCGTTGCGATGGTCGGTCCATGTATCGGTGCGCGCGTCCCATGCCGCGAGGCCTTTGTGCGTGCCGGCCCAGAGCGTCCGTGCCGCTTCGTTCCAGTGCAAGGCCGAGGCGGCATCGATCATGCCGTGCGGCCCACGGCCTGGGGCCGGGCCCTGCTCCGTGGCGAATGCTCCGCGCGATACGTCATAGCGGTACAGGCCCGCCTCGGTAACGACCCAGAGCATCGAATCCCCGAGCGCGATCAACTGGCGCATACGATTGGCCTGGCGATCGAGCGCACCGGTTGCCGTAACCCGCGTATTGAAGAAGGCACCCGTGCGTGGATCGAGCCGGGAGAGCCCGTTCATGGTCGCGAACCACAAGGTGCCGTTCGTGCTCTGTGCGATGCCGTTCACCTGGTCGTGCGCCAGGCTGCGCGCATCGTTCGGGTCGTGCTGGAACACGCGGATGCGCGCGCCCTCCAAGCGGGCGAGGCCATCCTCCGTGCCCGCCCAGATGAATCCGTCCCGATCCTCGAAAAGCGCGTTCACCCGTTCGCCAGGCAGGCCATCGGTGACGGTGATGCGGTCGAAGAGGAAGGACTGTGCCCACGCGCAGCAACCGGACCACGCCAACCAGAGCACAAAGAGCAACCGCGACATCCAACGCAATATAGGCCGCGACCGCGTGACACGTCATGGAGCTCGCTTCCGACTGCCGCCAAGCTCTCCACATCCTGTTGCTCGGATCTAACATCTGTTCACACGGTACACCCTGCCCACTCCCCTACTTTCGGCCATGTTCTCGGCTCCGCTCGACCCGACAGTTCCTGTTGGCTCGACGTGGCACTTCCAACCCAGATGCCCTCCGACTACAACCTGCTGATCGAAAAGCTGGATGCCTTCATCCGCAAGTACTACAAGGACCGGCTGATCCGCGGGGCCCTGTACAGCGTGGGGCTGCTCGTGCTCTTCTTCCTGGGCGCTTCGCTCAGTGAATACTTTGGGCGTTTCGGTACCACGGCGCGCACGGTGCTCTTCTGGGGCTTCCTGCTGGTAGCGGCCGGTGTGCTGGCCCGCTTCATCATTCTTCCGCTGGTGAAGTTGTTCCATCTGGGCAAGGTCATCTCGCACGACGAGGCCGCCGCCATCGTGGGCCAGCATTTCGGCGAGGTGAAGGACAAACTGTTGAACACGCTGCAACTGCGCGAGCAGGCCAACAGCAACTTCGTGAACCGTGAGCTCATCGAGGCCAGTATCGCCCAGCGCAGCCGCGAGCTTTCGCCTGTTCCTTTCGCCGCGGCGATCGACCTGGGCAAGAACCGCAAATACCTGCGCTACGCACTGCCTCCGCTGGCCGTGTTGCTCGTGCTGCTTTTCGCCGCTCCGAGCCTCATCACCGACCCCGCCAACCGCATCATCAAACACACCAGCGAGTTCGCACCGCCAGCACCGTTCCGCTTCGTGGTGCTGGACAGCAACAACTTGAACGTACCTGAACAGGAGGATTTTGACCTTCGTGTCGCCATCGTAGACGGGGCCGTGCCCCAGCAGGTGGAGCTGGACATCAACGGCCAGCGCATCCCGCTGGTGAAGCAGGACGCATCGCACTTCATACACCGCTTCCGCAATGTGCAGGAAGCCGTCCATTTCAAGCTCACCGCCGACGGCTTCTTCAGCAAGCCCTACACGCTGGAGACCGTGAGCAACCCGATGCTCACCGGCCTGGCCGTGCGTATGGAATACCCACCGTATCTCGGTATGCCCCCCGCGACGGCCAATGGCGGTGGTGATGTCACCGTGCCTGCGGGCACCCGCATCACCTGGGCCGCCAACACGCGCAGCACCGACGAGCTCGAACTCGCCTTCGACGACACCACGTACACCCTCGTGCCGCAGGGGGAGAACGCCTTCACCGCCAGCCGCCGGTTCCTGCAGGGCCACACGTACACGATCGTGCCCCGCTCCCACTCCCCCGGAGGTGGTGAGCGCACCGCGAAGGACCCGCTGCAGTACCGCGTGGACGTGGTGCCCGACCTCTACCCCACCATCCTTATCGAGCAGAAGACCGACAGTACCTCGCCCAAGCGCCTCTACTTCAAAGGCGACATCGACGACGACCACGGGTTCAAGCGCCTGGTGTTCCACTATGGCTTCAGCCAAGGCGGCGACAGCACGGCCGCAGAACTGCGCGAACGCGACCAGACGATCGGTATCGACCCGAAGAACGCCCGCCAACAATTCTTCCATTTCTGGGACCTCAACGACCTGCGACTCCTGCCCGGTGACAAGCTGGAATACTGGTTCGAAGTATGGGACAACGATGGCGTGCATGGCAGCAAGAGCGCTCGCACCGCCACTCAGGTGTTCGAGGCGCCCACCTTGAAGGAACTCGCCGACAAACAGAACGCCGATAACGAAGCGGTGAAGAGCGAACTCAAGGAGAGCATCAAGGAGGCCCAGGAGCTGCAGCGCGAGCTCGACAAGCTCCGGCGCGACATGCTCGACAAGAAGGACCTCAACTGGCAGGACAAACAGAAGCTCGAGAACGTGATGGAGAAGCAGAAGCAGCTCCAGCAGCGCATCGAGAAGACCACCGAGCAGTTCAAACAGAACAACCAGGAGCAGCAGAGCTTCCGGGACATGGACGAACGCCTCCTGCAAAAACAACAACAGGTTCAGGAGCTTTTCGAGAACGTGCTCAGCGAGGAGATGAAGAAGCTCTACGAGGAGGTGCAAAAACTCATGGAGCAGATGGACAAGGAGGATATCCAGGAAAAGATGGAGGAGATGAAGATGAGCCAGGAGGATATCGAAAAAGAACTCGATCGCGCCATGGAGCAGTTCAAGCGCATGGAGGTGGAGCAGAAGGCCGAGGACATCGCGGAGCAGTTGGAGAAGCTGGCCGAGGAGCAGAAGAAGCTGGCCGAAGAGACCAGGAACGAAAAGGGCGACAACAGCGAACAGCAGAAAAAACAGGAGGAACTGAACAAGGCCTTCGACGACATCCGAAAGCAGTTGGATGATCTGGAAAAAAAGAACAGCGAACTGGAAACCCCGGTGGAGCTCCCCAAGACCGACCAACAGGAACAGGACATCCAGAAGGAGCAGGAGGGCAGCCAGCAGGACATGCAGCAGAAGCAGAACCAGAAGGCGGGCGACAAGCAGCAGAAGGCCGGCGAGCAGATGGAGCAGATGGCTTTCCAGATGAAGAGCGCCATGGGCGCCAATGAGCAGCAGCAACAAGAAGAGGACATGGATGCGCTTCGGCAACTGCTGGAGAACATCGTGCAACTCAGCTTCGATCAGGAGGCCGCACTGGCCGACCTCAACCGCACCGCCGCCAAGGACCCGCACCTGGTGGACATCGGCCGCCAGCAGAAGAAAATGCGCGACGATGCCCGCGTGGTGGAGGACTCGCTCTTCGCGCTGAGCAAACGTGTGCCGCAATTACAGGCTGCGGTGAACCGTGAGATGAACGCTGTGAACGAGAACATGGACCAGGCCATGGAGCACCTGGCCACCAGTCGCGCCGACCTGCGCGGCAAGCCCCAGGCGGCCGACAAACAGCAACGCGCCATGACCGGGCTGAACAACCTGGCCCTCCTGCTTGACGAGGCGTTGCAACAGATGCAACAACCACCGAGCGGCATGCCCGGAAGCGGCAAATGCAACAAGCCCGGCGGCAAGGGCAGCAGCAGCGGCAACAGCAAGAAGATGGCCCAGACCCGCGCCAATCAGCAAGCCCTGAGCAAGCAGTTGGAGGAGATGAAAAAGGCGCTGGAGAAAGGTGGCAAGAAACCCGGGGACAAACCCGGCGAACAGCCCGGCAAGGATGGCAAACCCGGTGGCCTGGGCATGCCCGGCATGAGCCAGCAATTGGCGCAACTCGCCGCGCAACAAGCCGCCATACGCAAGGAGATGCAACGCGCCGCACAGGAACTGAACAAGGACGGCACCGGCGCCGGTCAGCCCCTGCAGAAGCTGGCCGAGGAGATGGAGAAGCTGGAGAAGGACATCGTGAACAAGAACATCACCCAGGAATCCCTCAAGCGCCAGCAGGACATCATGGTACGCCTGCTGGAAGCCGAGAAGAGCGAGCGGGAGCGCGAGTTGGACAACAAGCGCGAGAGCAACGAGGGCCGCGAAACACCCCATGCCGACCCCGCCCGCTTCTTCGAGTACCAACGCACCAAACAGCGCGAGGCCGAACTGTTACGAACAGTGCCCCCGGGATTGAAGCCCTACTACAAGGCAAGGGTGGCGGAGTATTTCGATACTTTTGACCGACCCCGATAACCCCCGATGGCAGCTCTTACCGAGGACGTGCAGTACACCCGGCGCATCGACTTTCCGGCCAAGGCCGAGAACATCGCGCTCGCCGAAAAACTCATCGATGAGGCCTGCCAGAAGCACGGCGTACACGAGAGCCACTACGGCAACATCCTCATCGCCCTCACCGAGGCGGTGAACAACGCCATCCACCACGGCAACCGCCTGGATCCCTCCAAAAGCGTCGGCCTCGGCTACCAGGTGAAGGGCGATAAGATCGTCTTCGTGGTGAGCGATGAGGGTCCGGGCTTCGACTTCCAGCACCTCCCCGACCCCACCGACCCCCAGAACATCGAGAAGCCCCATGGACGTGGTGTCTTCCTGATGCGCGCCTTAGCGGACAGCGTGGAGTTCTCCGACAACGGGGCCACCGTGGCCATGGCCTTCGGGCTGCAGCCGGTGAAGGAATAGTCAAGCTTCAAAATTCAAGCCTCAAGCTGCAAGGCCCAACATGGCCTTGCGGTTCGATGGAGAAACAGAAGTTGCCGTGGCCAAACCGGTCTACGATCTTGAAGAGCGCCTGGCGGTTTTCGCCGCCCGGATAGTCGTGTACGTCAACAGGATGCCGGGGAACATCGCAGGGCGCTACTACGCGGGCCAGTTGTTGAGGAGCGGCGGTTCACCCGCCTTGCACTACGGGGAATCGCAAGCCGCTGAATCGAACGACGACTTCATCCACAAGTGCAAGATCGCGCTTAAAGATGTTGAAGGAATCGCGGGGCAATCTGCGCATTCAGAAGCTCTCCAAGCTGATGCCAGATGATGACCCTGATCTGGTTTGGCTCGCACAGGAGTGCGAAGAACTCATTCGTATCCTGGCCACGATCATCATCAACCGGCAAAAGCTCGGAAAGCGGTAGCTCAAGGCCTCCGCCCACCTCTTGGATGTTGAAGCTTGAGCATTGCGTTTTGGGACTTGAAGCTTGAATGATCACCTTCCTCGCAACCGGTGTACCTTCCGTTTTCCGCGATCGCACGCGCCTGCGCAAGTGGCTCACCGCTGTGGCCAAGGATCACGGCCAAAGCATCGGCGAGCTGAACTACGTGCTGATGAGCGACCTGGCATTGCTCAAATTCAACAAGGAGTTCCTGCAACACGATGACTTCACCGACGTCATCACCTTCGATGGCGGGCAAGACCGCAAACTGGTGAACGGCGATGTGCTCATGAGCCTGGACCGCATCACCGACAACGCGAAGACCTTCGGGGTGAGCAGGCAGCACGAACTGCGCCGCGTGATGGTGCATGGGCTGCTGCACCTGCTCGGGCATACGGACAAGAAGCCCTCGCAGCGCAAGGCGATGAGCGCACTGGAGGACAAGTACCTCGCCCGTTGGTAGGCGGGTTCAGCGCAACCTCACGCCCTGTTCCTTCAATTGCGTGCGCAGCCATTTCGAGCGCTGCACCAGCTTGGAGCAGTCCTTCGCCGTCTGCTCGAACAGTGGCTGTGGTCGCTTCAATTTCTTGCGCTGCCGTTTCATCTCCTTGTCCAGCATCTTCACATCCACGCGCAATCGCCCGAGTTTGGCCTTTTGCTCCTGGCCCGCTTTGTCGATGGCGTTGATCCCTGTGGCCGTGGTCTCGATCGCATCCCGGAACACGCGCAGCGTATCGCGGTACGCATCCATGTCAAAACGCATCGACTCGTAAGCTTTGGCCTGATCGGGAATACGCAGGTAGGTGCTATCGCCGATCACCGCTTGGGCAGAACTTCTGATGCCCGTGAGCAACGCGAGCAAGTACAGGACGTGTCGTAGCCGGTCCATCAGAACGGGGGTTTCTCCGCGCGTGAAGCTACACCCTGCCGGAGTACCACCGCTATTCGTATCGCATCCGGAGCGCAAGGTTGGGCATCAGTGGCCCGCACCGCTATCCGGCTTGACCGGGCGTTGGTCACGAGCTCACTTGCGCTTCGCCGTGCCCCTGATATACCCCATGCACTTGTCGTACACCACCGCACCCACCTTCCGCCCCAAGGCCAGGCCCTCCACGTTGTCCGCCTGGATGTGGTAACCACCGAGCACGCGACTCCAACCCGCCTGTTCCGCAGTGGATGTGAAGGTGGGGAAATCCAGCGTGATGCTGTCCGTGGTGATGCCCGGCTCGGTCAGCCAGCCCGGGAGAAGTCTTACTTGGAAGCCGTAGTCGTCGCTACCGGTGTACAACTTGAGCACCTCGGCGCAACCGCCGCTCACGGTGCTATGGCCGCTGGGGTATGAGGGGAACGGCGGGCACAGGAAACTGTCCGGCGAGTAGGGCCGCCAATCCTTGCCCTTCATTTTCACCATGCCCTTGTGCGGGCCCGGCCAACCCATGATGTCCTCGTTGCCCATCAGGTAATGTACCTGCTGGTAGGGGCGGCTGGTGTCATAGAAGAATTTCGATTCCCAGCACGCGATGAAGCAGTCCATGGCCGTGGTCGTGACGATGAAGTACATTTTCACGTCATCGTCCAGCGTGTGCTTGTCGCGAACGCTCACGTCGCGGCTGAAGAGGAGCCAATGACCGGCCTGTTGCACGCTGCGCGGACCATCGCGCATGAACTCCACCAACGCCTTCTCCGCATTGGTCAGTCCTGCCTGCACGGCCACCACCTGCCGCACCTCCTTCTCAAGCGCGGGGTCGCCCATGCGCGGCGTGGGCGGGCAGCGGAACTGGCTGCTGCTGTCCAGCGCGAAGCACCGTACGTGGCCCCAATGCGGCGTGAGCGCTCCGGGGGCCCACTTCGTCCCATCGTCCTTGGTGAAGTATTTCGGCTGCCAACGGTTGATGTCGTTCATCTTCTCCACCGGGTTCTTCGGCACATAATGGGTGTAATCACCCAGTGGCACGGGCGCACGCGGGTCTTCGCCGAGCATGTTGCTGCCATCATTCCGCCGTGCGTCGATCACCGCTTTCGCCGCCAGGTTCCCGATGCCTTGGGGCGTCGCCGGGTCCAGGCTGAAGTCGGCAGGGTCGTACCCGAAAGCTCGTAGCGAATCGGCGAACAGGGCGCTGTCGTGCGGGAAGGCGGATTGCAGCGCCCTGGCCATCGCATAACTGATGGCCTTTTCCTTGTTCGCCAGTGTGCGCTCCGGAACCGCGGCCCTGGGCGCGTCGAGGTGGACGGGAACGGCCACGCTGTCGTACCGGCTCCACGCGTCGAACTGGGCGATCATGGGGATGGCCAGCAACCGGGAGCCGATGGTCGGCCGCGGTCCGCGAAGGTCCGTTTCATCGGCCATGGCCCACAACGCCACGCCCCCCCACTTGTAGGCCAGGTTGGCCGTGCCGGTGGGTTCGGGCTTCGCGACGGTTTGTTCCGTGTGTGAGGGCGCCCGACCGCAGGCAGCCAGCAATACGATGAACAGCAATAATGGGGTGCGCATGTTCGTGTTGAATGGGCGGTGAGTTTAGTTCACCGCATCCGGCACACGACCGATCATGGATGATCGGCGCCTCCAGCCATGTGGATCCCCGCTCCGGTGCTATCGCCCGCCCTTGCCGATGTGCTTTTCGAGCCAGCCGAACACGGTGTTGTGCCACTGCATGCTGTTGCGCGGTTTGAGTACCCAGTGGTTCTCGTCGGCGAATCGCAGCAAGCGCGAATCCACACCCATGGCCTGCAATGCGGTGAACGCTCCGATGCCCTGCTCCACCGGGATCCGGTAATCGAGGTCGCCGTGGATGATGAGCATCGGCACCGACCAGTCCTTGGCGTGCAACGCCGGATTGAACACGTCGTACTTCGCGGGGTCCCTGTAAACGTTCGCCCCGTTCTCCCACTCGCTGAACCATTGCTCCTCGGTGGTGTAGCCCATGGACCGCGCATCGAAGACACCATCGTGCGAGACCAGGCATTTCCACGGCTCCTTCCAGTTGCCGGCGATCCAGTTCACCATGAAGCCGCCGTATGACGCGCCCAGCGCGGCCGCGCGGTCGCCATCCAGGAAGGGGTATGTTCTCAGTGCGTGCACCCAGCCTTTTTGCAGGTCCTCCAGCGGCCTATCGCCCCAGTGGGTGCTGATGGCGTCGGTGAAGGCCTGCCCGTAGCCCGTGCTCCCATGGAAATCGATCATCACCACCGCGTAGCCCGCACCCGCGTACGTCTGCGGGCACCAGCGGAAGCTCCACCCGTCCCCGAAGCTGCCTTGTGGCCCACCGTGGATGAGAAAGGCCACGGGGTATTTTTTTCCTTCCTGATAGCCGACCGGTTTGATCACGAAGCCATGCACGGTCTCGTTGTTCCACCCCGGGAAGCTGAACTGCTCATACACCCCGAACTCCTTCTGGTCCAGTACTGCGTTCACGGCGGTCAGCTTGTTCGCGCCTTCATCAATGAGCGAGGACTTGGGGGTTGATGCATACAGCTGCGATGGGCCGTTTAGCCCACTCTTCAGGAAAACAAAACCTTGGGCCGTCTTCACGAAGGCGTCGATATGGCCGTCTTTCGAGAGGGTGGTCACCCGGCCGCTCTTCACATCGATCCGGAAGAGCCGGTGCCGGCCCATGTCGTCCGCGGTCACATACAGACCCTTGCCGTCCGGAGCCCATTGCAACGTGCTCACACTACGGTCCCACGTGGCCGCAAGTGCGCGCGTAGTGCCGGTGACCAGGTCGCGCAACCGCACTTCAAAGCGGTCCGCCTCGAAACCGGGCCGTTCCATGGCCGTGTAAGCCAGTGTCTTCCCGTCCGGCGATATGCGCGGGCTCGCGTCCCAGGCCGCATTGGTAACGGTCAGGTTGGTTGCGGCACCGCCGGTGAGCGGCACGCTGTAGATGTCGAAGTTGGTGCTCCATGGTTCGCCTTTACCAGCAACTCGCGCGCTGAAGTACACCGTACGACCGTCCGGGGCGATCACGTAGTCACCCTCATCGCCGAAGGGTTTTGAAGGGATGTCGCCATCGAAGCCCTGGGTGAGCGCCGTCACCCGCCCGCTGCCGAAGTCCACATGGAACAAGTGGCTCCGCGTACCATCTGCCCATGTGTCCCAGTGCCGTACGAACACCCGGTCGTACACCGTTCCACTGCCCATGGAGCGTTCGCCCTGCTTGCGCACCGTGAGGGCGATCTCATCTTCCGATGCTGATGGGAACACGGCCAGGGCGACCACCGCACCCAGTCCGTCGGGAGTAATGCGGAAGGCATCAATGCCCAGCGCCAACCGGGTTACCTGCTGCGCGGTGCGTCCTTCCGGGTCCGTCTTCCAAAGCTGGCGACTGCCGCTGCCGCCACGTGCCGAGAGAAAGTAGATGGTCTTGCCGGCCGGGTCCCATTGTGCGCTGTACGCACCACTGTCACTCACTGCCAGCCGGCGCTCCCGGGAGGTCGGCGCTCCCAGGTCTTTCAACCAGAGCGACGATACTCCCTTGTTCTTTTCCATGTCCGTCGCACGTACGTTGAACAGGATCCGCTTACCCGCAGCATCCACGGACAGACCACTGATGCGGTCGAGCATCAGCATGTCCTGGTAGGTGAATGGCATCCGTTGGGCCTCCACGGCCAGAGACGCCGAAGCCAGAAAGAACCAAAGAAGGTAACGCATGGGGTCGGTTGTGTGGGCCGAAATCTAAATGCCTTGCCCGAAGCCGCCACTCGCTTTCGAGGCTCCACCAGTTGCTCGATCGCGCATACGCGTGCTGAATGAGCATCCCATTTTCGCCTCGTCAACAACACACAACGAACCACGAACACTTATCAACCATGGCATTCCGCGCTGACCTCGAAATGAACGGTAAAAAATACCGATTGCTGCATTGCAACTACGCCCTCAACCGCGATGTGGACCACACTGGCCGCCCCAGCAGCGAAGTGAAAGGCGGCACGATCCAGTTCGAGATCGAGAGCACCGAGGACACCTCCATCTGGGACCTGATGATCGCCCAGTTCAAGAGCACCGACGGCACCATCACCTTCAAGAAGCGCGACGAGGACGCCAAGATGAAGGAGTTGAAGTTCGAGACGGGCTACGTGGTGGCCTTGAGCGAGAACTTCGACAGCACGGGCGGGAACCCGCTGAGCATGAGCTTCACCATCAGTGCGCACAAGCTCAGCCTGGGGAACGAGAAACTCGAGAACGAGTGGCCCATCTGAACACATGATCCAAGGGGCGTGGCCGTGGCGACATGGCCGCGCCCTATTTTTCCCAACTCCGTTATTTATGTTGCATGTCTGAATATCCCCACGCTACATGACGTATGTGGTAAGGCTCCCCGAGGTTTTACGGTGGTCCGACTTCGTCAAGACCGAAGGGAAGCAGCGCGACCCCCACGACAAGCAGGAGATCGTTGCCCTGACCCGGTTCCGATTCACATTTCCCAACGAGGGGTTCCGCCCTGTTACGGACGCGGGTAAGCGCAAGCTTGTCTTCACCGACAAATTCAAACTGACCATCCGGCCAGTGGCCAAAGTGTGGAAAGGCCTTGACGTCACGGACAGCACCAGCGACGCCATCCTGGCCCATGAACAGATCCACTACCTGTTCGGATTCGTGACGGCCCGCGCCTTGATGAACGAGCTGCTCAGCCTCCAGGTAGCGAATGACCGACTGCTCAAGCAACACATGGGATCGGCGCTCGATCTGCACCTCATCACGCGAGCAAAGGCGCTCAACGAGAACTATGACGACGACACCGAACACGGGCACAATGCGACCTTGCAGCGGAAGTGGCAAGCCGCCATGAAGGACTGCCT
>JAFDZE010000042.1 GCA_018267155.1 Bacteroidota bacterium
AATAAATCGAACCCGGTGGTCTTCCCCCCTGATGAGCCGGTGACGAAGAAGTGGTCGTTCCATGGTTGGACAGGGCGAGAATGCAGGGGTCAAAGCGGCGCCACTCGCATTCGTGCGCTCATGCACCCGAACGGTTCCCATGTCCGGTGCGTGCGGATCTTCGTCATTGCCCCAGTAAAATCTGACCGGCACATCCGAACTTCGCCCCGATGGACAGAGCAACGCAGGTGGCCGTGATCGGCGCGGGCACCATGGGCAGCGGTATCGCGCAAGTGGCGGCGCAGGCCGGGCACCCTACCCTGCTGTACGATGCCCGACCGGGTGCGGTGGACCAGGTCTTGGGCGCTTTGCGCAAAACGCTTGACAAACTGGTGGAGAAAGGCAAGTTGACCGCTGATCAGGCCAACAACGTCCATGACCGTATCCATCCTGCTGGTGCGTTGAGCGACCTGGCCGGGTGCGGCATGGTGGTGGAGGCTGTCGTGGAGGATCTTGCCGTGAAGAAGAAACTCTTCACCGAACTGGAAGCCCTTGTAACAGCGGATGCCGTGCTCGCCACGAATACCTCGTCGCTGAGCGTTACCGCCATCGCTGCCGCATGCACCAGGCCCGAACGCGTGCTGGGCCTGCACTTCTTCAACCCAGCGCCCCTGCTGCCTCTGGTGGAAGTGGTGCCTGGACTGGCCACCTCGACCGATCTGGCCGCACGTACCGCGGACCTGATGCGCGCCTGGGGCAAGACACCCGTCCTGTGCAAGGACACGCCCGGCTTCATCGTGAACCGTGTGGCCCGGCCGTTCTATGGCGAAAGCATACGCATTTTTGAGGAGGGGATCGCCGACATGCCCACCATCGATGCCGCCCTCAAGGGTGCGGGCTTCCGCATGGGACCCTTCGAGTTGATGGACCTGATCGGCAACGACATCAACTTTACGGTCACACGAACGGTGTGGGAGTCCTTCTTCTACGACCCGCGCTACAAGCCGAGTATCACGCAGCAGCGCCAGGTGGAGAGCGGACGATTGGGACGCAAGAGCGGACGGGGCTATTACAACTACACGGATGGTGCCGTCGTTCCAACCTTGACTGTGGATCCGGATCTGGCAACGGCCATCGTGGAGCGCGTGCTCGCCATGCTCATCAACGAGGCGGCCGACGCGCTTTTCTGGGGTGTGGCCTCGGCGGCGGACATCGATCTGGCCATGACCAAGGGCGTGAACTATCCCAAGGGGCTGCTCGCTTGGGCCAGAGAGCGGGGTGAGGCGCATTGGCTGGCGGTGCTTGAACGTCTGCAGGCCGATCATGGGGAGGACCGCTATCGGCCTTCTCCCCTGCTTCGTCGGGCAGTTTCGCAGGGCAAGTCCCTTTCTTGAACTGGTTCAAGCGCGCGGATCCGGTGCCGCACTTATTTCGCGGCCCAAACAAAAACGCGCACATACGCATGAAACCGTTCGTAGCCCTTACTGCCGTTGCGGCCGTGATGAGCATTGTAGCCTGTGGTCCTTCCGAGGCCGAGATCGCCGCTGAGAAGAACAAGCGCGAAGCCGACAGCCTGGCCGCCCTGGCGGCAATGGAGCACACTTACATGATCGACGGTGCCGCCAGCAAAGTGGATTGGAAGGGCACCATGCTGGGTATCAAATCGCACTACGGCACGGTGGCGGTTGCTGGATCCTTTACCGCGAAAGCCAATACGCTCACCGGTGGTGAGTTCAAGGTGGACCTCAAGAGCATCACCGCTCTGGACACCAACTACGCGCCCGATGGCAGCAAGCAGGGCACCCGGGCCATGCTGCTGGGCCACCTGGCCAGCGCAGATTTCTTCGCCGTGGACAGCTTCCCCACCGCCACCTTCAAGGTGACCGCCGTGGAGGGCAACAGCGCCACCGGCGACCTCACCGTGCGCGGCAAGACCAACAGCGAAAAGGTGACGGACATCAGCCTCACCGCTGAGAACGGCATGGCCAAGGCCACCGGCAAGCTGGTGTTCGACCGCCAGAAGTACGGGGTGAAGTGGAGCAGCGGACACAAGGATGCCGTCCTCAACGACAACATCGAGCTGACCATCGAACTCACGGGCAAAGCCCAGTAAGGAACGATACAGGTTTTTTGGGAAGGGCCTCCGCCGCACGGCGGGGGCCTTTCTGCGTTATGGACAGCCGTTGCGCTCGATCCGTTACGCACCACAGCCTGAGGACTGACGGATCCGTGTCCCGGATCGTTCCGGAACGATCACGCCCTCAACGCGCCCGTCAACCACGCATTCAGCGGGGCCATGGCGGACCAGTGTTCCAGCACGACATCCAACAGCGCCGGATCGGTCACCAGCCTGGCCGGCTTCTCCGTGCCCACATAGAACTGCTTGTTGGCGATCAGCGGCTCCTCCTGGGCGGCTTTCTTGAATTCCGCTGGCAGCACCTTGTTCACCTCACCCTGGATGGCGCCGAAGCGCTCCTTGAAGGCTTTGCCGCCGATGGCCTTGCGCAAGCCCGATCCGTCGCGGGCGATCGCCGTGCGGATGCGGTGCAATTGATCCCTGTCGGGCAGGTAACAACCGCCATAGATGCGCACCGCCTCGGGCCCGAGCGCGAAGTAGATGCCGGGCGTGGCCATGCCCTTGCGCCCTTCCGACGAAACAAGGGCCGAGGCTTCCAGTTTGTACGGCGTCTTGTCCTTGCTGAAACGGATGTCGCGGTTGATGCGGAAGATGGCGTCCTTGGACCCGATGGCCACGCTCCGGTCCTTCTTGGCGATCCGCACGATGACTTCGGCCACGAAAGCGGTGAAGGGCTCCTTGACGCTCGCTTCGTAGCGCTTGCGTTCCGCATCGAACCACTCCTTGTTGTTGTTGCCCGCCAGGTCCTTGAAGAACCGGTTGAAATCGTTGGTGAACCAGGCCGCCATCATGTTCCTTTGAGGATCCGAAGGTGCGATGCCCAAGGCCAGACCGGACACCCAACCCGAACTTTTCGGCCCACAGTACGTGGCGTCGTTCGCTTCGCCCATCGGCAAGGTGTACGTGGAGAGCGATGGAGAACGCATCACCCGGGTATCATTCGTACCACCGGCACGCCTTTCCCACCGCAAGCTCCCGCCCGTGCTCAAGGAAGCCGTTGTGCAATTGCAAGCCTATTTCGCTGGTCGGCGCACCAAGTTCGACCTGCCCTTGTATCAGGTGGGCAGCGCTTATCGCAAGCGCGTGTGGCGTCGTTTGAGCGCCATCCCGTTCGGCGGTACGATCACCTACGAACAACTGGCCACGGCCATCGGCGGCAATGCGCGGTCGGCCGGCACGGCCTGCGGCGACAATCCGCTGCTGATCCTGGTGCCCTGCCACCGGGTCCTGGGCAAGTACGGCCTGCTCACGGGCTACGCCGGAGAGATCTGGCGCAAGAAATGGCTGCTCGAACATGAGGGGGGCTTGCCGAAAGACCTGTTCGCGTGATCTTGCGGCCATGTCCACCCTGCCCCGCCGCGTACTGGCCCGCATGCTCGACCATGATCCCTTCAGCCAGTGGCTTGGCATCGATCCCGTGGAAGTGGGATCAGGGAGATGCGTGCTGCGCATGACGGTGCGCCGCGAGATGTGCAATGGTTTCGCCATCGCGCACGGGGGCATCACGTACTCGATCGCCGACAGTTGCCTGGCCTTCGCCTCAAACTCGCACGGCATACAAGCCATGAGTATTGAGACCTCCATCTCGCATACCCGACCTGTGAAGGAGGGCGATGTGCTGACCGCCGTCGCGGAGGAAAAAAGCCTCCGTCGCAGCATCGGCGTGTACCACATCACCGTGACCGACCAGCACGGCGAACAGGTCGCCCTGTTCAAAGGCACCGTTTTCCGGACCGGCAAGCCGTGGTTCCCGGACGAACCGCTTCCTTCGGCCCCATGAAAGACGCTTTCCTTGTTGACGCCGTGCGCTCCCCCATCGGTTCGTTCGGTGGCAGCCTGGCTCCTGTGCGGGCCGATGACCTGGCCGCCCACGTGCTCCGCGAGCTCATCAAACGCCACCCATCACTGGACCCGTCCGCCTTGGACGATGTGATCCTGGGTTGCGCCAACCAGGCGGGCGAGGACAACCGCAACGTGGCACGCATGGCCGCCTTGCTGGCCGGCCTGCCTGTGAGCGTCCCCGGCGAAACCGTCAACAGGCTCTGTGCTTCGGGTATGGCCGCCGTGGTGGGCGCGGCCCGGGCCATCGCCGCCGGGCATGGCGAATTGTTCATCGCCGGTGGTGTGGAGCACATGACGCGCGGCCCCTGGGTGATCAGCAAAACCAGCACGCCCTTCGGCCGCGATGCGCAGATGTTCGACAGCAGCTTTGGCTGGCGGTTCGTGAACCCCGCGATGAAGGAGCAGTTCGGGGTGGATGCCATGGGTGAAACCGCCGAGAACCTTGTGGATGCCAACAGCTCCATCACCCGCGCGGACCAGGACCGCTTCGCCTTGTGGAGCCAGCGGAAAGCCGCGCAAGCACGGGACAACGGTCGGCTCGCCCGCGAGATCGTACCGGTGAGCATACCGCAGCGCAAAGGGGATCCACTCCTCGTTGCCCAGGATGAATTCCTACGACCGGGGTCCACGATCGAAGGACTTGCCGCGCTGAAGCCCGCCTTCCGCAAGAACGGCTCGGTAACGGCCGGCAACGCCAGCGGCCTGAACGATGGTGCGGCGGCCGTGCTCGTGGCTTCGGAACAGGCGATCAAGGATCATGGGCTCAGGCCCTTCGCACGCATCGTTTCAAGCGCGGTCACGGGTGTGGAGCCCCGGATCATGGGCATCGGCCCGGTGAATGCCACAAAACTCGCACTGAAGCGGGCCGGGCTCTCGTTGGAACAGATGGACATCATCGAATTGAATGAGGCCTTCGCCGCGCAGGTACTCGCCTGCACACGAGGTCTGGGTATCGCCGATGACGATGCGCGCATCAACCCCAACGGTGGTGCCATCGCCCTGGGGCACCCCTTGGGCATGAGTGGAGCGCGCTTGTTGCAGACCGCGGCCATTGA
The DNA here is from genome assembly GCA_018267155.1 of Bacteroidota bacterium. GTDB lineage: Bacteria > Bacteroidota > Bacteroidia > Flavobacteriales_F > PHOS-HE28 > PHOS-HE28. Next base: position 5,014 of record JAFDZE010000042.1, read on the forward strand.
GCTGGGCGAACGGAATGCGCGCTACGCCCTCTGCACCATGTGCATCGGCGTGGGCCAGGGCTACGCCACCATCATCGAGCGCAGCTGATCGCACCGCGACCCAGGGTTCCCGGATCAGAGGCCGAAGCGGTCCCTGAAGTCGTCCACCTTGCGCTTGCCGGTGAGCATGAAGTAGTAGTCGGGCGCGTCCTTCTTGCCCTCCACCTTCATCTTGTCCTCCTTCAACTCGCTGATCCGCGTATTGAAAGCCGCATCGCTGCTGTACGTGAGCATCTGCCCGCGTGTGTAACTGAAGAACCACCAGGTCTGGTCGTCCAGCATCAGGAGAACGGTCATGGCATCGCCGCTGCGCTTGCGCTGGAACTCGATCTTGCCTTTGATGGTGCGGAACACCGGTCGCTTCAGGATGGTGGCCACGCCGATCGGTCCCTGGCTTTGCCAGCTGCCGTCATCGCTGTTCCAACGGAACTTCACGTCCGCCAGTACGATCGAGCGCACCAGTTCATCGGGTAGTCGTTTGATCTCGCCCTTGATGCTGAGTTCGCTGATGAGCTTGTCGCTCTTCTCCTTGCCCAGGACCTCGCGCATGCTGCGTTCGTACGGCGTACTGGGGACGATGACCGCCTTCTGCTCGGGGTAGGCCATGATGGCGTCGGTCATCTTCTCCAGCGCATTGTCGTCGAAGAAGAAATCCAGGTAGAGGCTCACGTGCGCGGCCGCCCTGGCACTATCGCCTTCCACCAGGTCGAGCGTGCCGAACGGCTCGGCCTTCACCTGCCCCAGTTCCGTTCCCGTACTGATGTGCCCATTGGCCGACAGGTCGCAATTCACGGTGTTCAAGCTCACGAGGTCGCCCGGAAGATCGGGCTGACGGATCTTGTCCTTGCTGCCGATCAGGTAGCTTTTTTTCGTCTTGTCGTAGTGGAGCAGTCCCTTGGCCGAAATGATGGTGCGGTCCCCCTTGCTCGTCACCCGGCTCAGGAAGGTCGGGTACGGGTGGAAGGGATCATCGGTGGTGAGGTACACGCCCGCACCGATGTCCAGGCCGGTATCGTCGCGGAGCGAATCACCCACGGGTATGAACACCTCCTTGGGGTCGATGGGACCGGAGAAGCGCATCCAGTTGCGGGCTATGCCGGGGCAGTCGTGCAAGATGCGGGTGCTGCCCGTGAAGGTGAGATCCTTTTCCGCCGCGGCCAGTGCCACATCGCCGAAGTAGTCGAACGCGGGGCTCAGTTGGAATTTCTCGTCCTCGCTGATCCGCCCCTTGGCGCGGGTCTGGTAGCTGGTGTCGGGCCGGATGTCGGTGAAATGGATCTTGAACGCCTTCTCCGTTTCGTCCACATAGTCGTAGTCGCCGTACGCCGTGTATTCGCGCTTCTTCCTGATGTTGACGTTGGCGTTGTAGATGCGGTGGTACCTGGTGACGCTGTTGGCCGTGATCACCGCATTGGAGATCGGGTCCATCTCGGCGTTCCTGCGTATGCGCACGCGGTTGCTGTCCGGAACGATGAGCGCGTCGGCCACCTGGATGTACGGGACATCGTTGGCCGTGATCAGGTGCTTCTTCAGGTCGTAGCGCGCCTTGGGCGCCATGAAGCTGAGGGAGTCCTGTTCGGGGCGGGTGCTCACGAAGTTGGTGCCGGTGAGTTGCAGGTCCTCGTTCACGCTGGCCGTCTTCGCATCGCTTTCCAACTCCAGATCGCCCTGGTCCATGAACCACTTGAAGCGGTCCATGAAGCAGATGTACTGGTTCACCGGGAACTCCACCTTGGTGTTGTCGCCGTTGCTGGTGAACTCGCCGATCCGTTCGTCCAGCTTCACGGTGGCGTTCACGTTGTCCGTCTTGAGCGCGATGCTGGAGGTGTCCCCTTCGGTAAGGCGGAAGTCGCTGGTGTCCGCGTGCAGCTTCATGGTCTCGAACTGGAACAGCGTACTCTTCAAGGTGGCGTTGCTGAAGTCCACCAGGCCAGCGCCGGTCATGCCCTTGGGTCGCAATTCGGTAAGGCCGTGCAACTGGGCCATCCCATCGTACATGACCATGGGCGCGGTGCGCTGGCTGGCGAGCAGCACGTCCTGTGCGGGCTCGAATCGCAGGAACAGGTCCCGACCATGCACGTTGGGCACCTTCATGGTGGGGCTGGTGGCCGCGCCGTTGTACAGGGTATCCGCTACGCCGAACGTGGTATCAGGTGTGAAATAGAGGTCTTTGCTCGTAGCGATGGTGGTGAGGTAGGTGAAATCCCCCTCCCCGTGCAGGCCAGCGTGGTCGAGCTTGAGGGAGTTGGCGAACTTGGCCTTCTTGCCGTACAGGGGCAGGCCACCCTGACCGGTCGGGCGCACGAAGCCCAGGGCGTAATCATGTTGGAGGGTGATGGGCTCCCGGATGTCGGGGAAGATCCCCCCGCTCATGAGCGTGCCGGTAAAGGTGAGCCCCGCATTGGTGAAGTTGTCCAGCGAGTCGATGGTGAACGGGTCGCTCTTGTAGTAGAATTTGTCCCGCTTGTAGGCGCCTTTCTGGATGTCGCCCCGGTCGTAGAACACGTAACTCTCCTTCGTGCTGTTGAACTTGGGATACTCCGGGTAGCGAGGTTCCTTGCGGCCTTCGCGCATCACCTGCTGTATGCCGCTCTTGTTGCTCGGGGCATCGATCTCCAGGGTGCCGGTCACCTTCTCCAGCACGTTCTTCACACGCACCAGGGGGCGGTCCCCGTTGGCCTCGGGCTCGAAGCTGTCGGCGTAGAAACTCACGCTGTCCACGTTGAGCAGGTCGATGGTGAAGGGGGCGTAATGGAAGTAGTATTCCTTGCCGAAGAAGTTGAGCCGCCCCGCCGTGATCTTGCCGCCGAAGCTGAAGTCGCGGTCCTTCTTCACCGTTACGGTGCGCTCACTGGGGAAGAGCCGCACGTCCTGCGAATCGCTCAGTATGATGCGTGCCACGCCCTTGAGCACGAGGTCGTTGTTCAGCAGGTTGATCGTCCCGTTCACGCCGTCGGCCACATCGCTGTTGAATTGCAGGGCGTCGTAGTCCATCCGTCGGGCACTGGCCTGGGTGTGCTCCTTCAAGCGCGGCAGGATCCGTACGGTCTCGGATTCCGGATCGTAATCGATGTACCGCTTCACCGCCATGTCGAACATCATGGGGATCACCTGGGGCTTCTGCAGCTTGGTGTACTTGGCGAAGTCGCCCGCTTGGAACACGTCACCGGCCACCTTCTGGTAGTCGCTCAACCGGCTGAGCGGATGGACCGCATCGATGCCGAGCATGGCCTTGTACCGGAGCTCCTTGAAGTAGTTGTAGCTCTCGTAGACCGTCTTGGTCTGGGCACTCCCCTGCAGATTGCCGATCTCCACCAGCGGATCCCCCTGCTTCCAGCGCAATTCCTCGAACTGCATGTCCAGCTGGTGGTAGCTGTCCCAGAAGGGCGCCATGCTGAGGCCCTCGTTGTTCTTGATGCAGGTGAGTTGCTTCTTGTCCTTGCGGAAACGCAGGCTGACGCTGGGGTGGTGGATGGAATCGTTCTCGAGTTTCAAGGTGATGCCCACGCTCTCGCTGGTGATCTTGTCCGGAGCGATGGTGAACACCGTGCCCTGCGCGATGATGAATGGCCGCTTGTCCCGCATGAAGGTGAGGTAGGCGGGGGCTTCGCGCGTGCCGTAGCCCTGCAATTTGGCGCCCTGCATGCTGAAGCCGCCGTCGAAGTCAACACCCTCTGTGATGTCGCGGATCTTCATGCGAAGGTCGTTGCTCTCGAAGCGCGGGTACGTGGCGTTCTCCGGCGTCACGTTGGCCAGCACCTTGTCGGTCACTTTGCCGAACAATGTTTTCTCGAAGTAGGGATCATTGAACGTGACACTGTCCACTTCGATCTCGGAGCTTTTCATGCGGACGGCGTAGGCGTGGTCCCACTCGGCGAACGTGGCCGTGGGCTTGAGCCCCGCCCGCCGCCAGTCGATGCGGCCGCCCTTGCCTTGGAACGAGCCCAAGGTGGGCATGTACGTCCCGCTGGTGTTGCGGATCACAGCGCTGTCGCCCTTGGCCAGGCAACGCAGGTCCATGGGGCCGAAGATCACCTTGGGTATGCTGTCGAACGCGAACGTGAACTTGGATGAGCTGCTCTGCCACGATACGCTCGCACCCTTGTACAGCGTGTTGTCCTTGAACAAGCTCGCGCTCATCTCCACCAGGTCGGCCAGGTCCTGCTTGCGCGTGCTTTTGGCAGCGCTTTCCATGCAGGTCATGTACATGTCGAAGTCCGCGGCCGTACGGCCACCCTTGACGAAGGACACGAGTGTGCCCAGCAGGGCGTGGAAGCCTGGAAAGGCCTCGAACCGTTTCTTCAGCATGACGTTGCTGAGCCCGACAATGCGGGTGCGCTGTCCCTGGTTGAAGTAGGGCCCGTTCCATGCCGGGGTGAATTCCTCCTCCATGAAGGGCTTGCCGAGCTTCTTGTCGGCGTCCACCAGGAAGGTGGTCATCTCCTGGAGGTATACCGCGGGATCGGCACTGAAGGACTTGATGGTCTGCCCGAAGGCAATGGCCGGCAGCAGGAGGCCGGCCAGGACGACGGTCAATATCGGATACGGTGCGGTGTACCTCATTTTCGGCATGCGATCAAGGTCCAATCCCCTATGGTGAGTGTTTTTTCCGGGTGCAGGCCCGCGTTGTGCGCAGCGGTGGACATCAACTGCCGATCGGCCACCACGAAGCCGCTCAGGAGCAGCGATCCGCCCGGCAGCAGGGCGTTGTACATGGCCTCCATGTCGCGCATCAGGGTGTTGCGCTCGATGTTCGCCAGGATGATGCCGCAAGTGGCCGGGGCCAGCAGCGACACGTCGCCGGTACGCACGGTGATGCGGGTGCATCCGTTGAGGGCGATGTTCTCCCGGGCGTTGGCCGTGGCCTGCGGGTCGTTGTCGATGGCCTCCACGCTGGCGGCACCCAAGCGCTCGGCCAGAATGGCCAGTACGGCCGTGCCACAGCCCAGGTCGCACACGTGCTGGCCACGCATGTCGAGCCCCAGCATCGCTTCCACCATCATGCGCGTGGTGGCGTGGTGGCCCGTTCCGAAGGCCATGCGCGGGGTGATGACGATATCGTGCTTGGATCCGGGTACGAATGGATGGAAATCGGCGCGGATGCGCACGTCCATGCCCACTTCCACCGGCTGGAAACTCCGCTCCCATTCGGCGTTCCAATTGCGGGGCTCCACCTCATGCACGGTGTGGCTGATGCGGACGTGCGGATGGCGGGCGATCTCCAAGCGGTGC
>JAFDZE010000043.1 GCA_018267155.1 Bacteroidota bacterium
CGGCCTTGAATGCGTAAATGGTATAATGCACGTGACGGGTGATGACCCGCTGGCCCAAGGCACAAGTGCTTGTATGCACGGTACAGGACGATGACGACAGCCTGTTCACGCCTTGTGCGCGGGTGCCACGGGATACTTGCTGAAGGATTCCCGGCCAGAAGAGGTGGTGGTGGCCGTTAAGCGCATCGCCATGGGAGGATCACCGATGAGCACAGGGATCGCACGCCGTATTCCGGCCGCTTCACCGCTCCGCCCAAAACCGCCAAGGAGATCGACCTGCTGCGCGAACGTGAACGCCAGGTGTTGGAGCAGTTCGCTCAAGGGTATCGCTACAAGGAGATCGCCGAGCGGCTGCGGCTGAGCATCGAAACGGTGCGCGCCCACATCTGCAACGTGTACGACAAATCGCAGGTGAACTCGCGCACCGATGCGCTGAACAAGCTCTATCCCCGTGGAGCGCGGTGGACATGCCCACATGAAAGTGGCATTGACGAAAGCCCCAAGGTCATGGGACCTTGCCCAACAGCCGCAACGCATGGAACGACATTCCGCACTCCTTCTTCTTTCCGCGCCTCTGATCACCTCTGCACAACCCGCTATCGAGCATGGCAATGTGCAGCTCCTGGGCGCCTCCTGCGCCGTTCACTTGGTAACGGATCCCGGTACCAGTGACCCCCAATGCCGACGGAGCCAACGTCATCCGGGACTTCAGCGGCGTGACCTTGTTGTTGAACGCCGGCACCACAACGTTCATGGAGCCGGGCGCCACACCGTATGCCGCTGACTATCCGACCAGCAACGTGGCCCAAGAGGTCGTTCTGCCCGGCGGAACGAGCTACTCTTACTTCAACCTCACCACCGTACCGTGCGACATGCTGGGAGAAGGAATCGGTGGATCGGATCCCACTGTCTACACCGATCCAAAGACACCGCTGCAGTTCCCCTTGTCCTACCCGAACTACTTCATCGACTATTACGCTTTTGGCGGAACGGACTACGGCGTCTCCCGCGCGTACATGGGCAATGGCGCGGTGATCCTGCCAACAAGAACGTTCAACGACGTCCTGAAAATGGCGAGCACCAGCGGCGCCATCGACTTCTTCCGCAGCAACCCGGTATCACACCTGGTCAAAATCGATAAGGACGGCACGGTGCTCGTGTTCGAATCACTGGCATCGAGCTTTGCACAAGCAGCAACGCCGGCCGTTCTGGAGGTCTTCCCGCAACCGGCCACAGATGCGGTGCGCGTTTCCGGCCTGACCTCGTCGGGCACAGGGCAGCTATTCGACATTCATGGCCGATCGATCGAACGGGGGAACCACATCCCGGGCGTACTTGATCTGGACCTCGCCCCGCTGCCCAGCGGACCATACACGTTGTGGATCAACGCCGGGACCGGCCGCCGCAGCCTGAGGATCATTCGACAATAAGGGCCCGCTCGAACTGTATAGGCAGGGGCACATGCGCATCCGATAGGTGTGCATGTGCCCCTTCTTCCATCAACAGGTGGTCGGGGGTATTTCACATGAAAATGGTATTGCCTACCGGGAACTCCGGGGGCAGTTATGCGATGAACCCGAACGCATGCGCATCGCGACCGCGGGCAAATTGGATATATCGACAATGAACCCGCATTGCCATCAACCCACTTGTATTTCAACCGGGTCAGAAAAAGGGGGTTGATGCTGCACTTTTGACCGGACCACGCCAACGCACCATCATGGGCCGACCCGAGGGCTGCCCCTACCCGCTTTCCGCTGGTACAGGCGATCGCTTCGTGCGAGCCAACCATGAGGAGGCGACCCGGTACCGAACGAAACGAACACAAAGAACCCCTGGACCATGAATTCAAGGATCAATGAAGCGCTCGTGCTCGGTCTGACCTTACTGTCAGTATACCACGCGAAAGGTCAGATCGTGCCACCTGGTCATGGCCCGGGCTGGGCCCTGGCGTTCGGTGGTGTGAACCAGCATGCGAACACACTGGCCAACCCGATCACGATAGGGCCGGCGATCACCATCGAAGCATGGATCAACGCGGGAGCGTTCAACTATGGGGAGATATATGCCCTGTGCGACGATCCCAACTCGGCATGCAATGGTATGGATTACAAATTTCTTGACGTGCGTGTGAACCCGTCCGGACAGATCGAGATAGGGTTATCGCCCACTGCGTGGTCCAGCAGGCGCATCTACCTCATCAGTTCCGTGGCCATCCCCCCCAACACCTGGACGCACGTTGCGGGAACCATGGATCTGGGTACTAATTCCGGTGCCATCTACATCAATGGTGTATCCGTCCCGGTGACCTCGAACAACATAGGTTCGGGCACGGGCAGTTTCACCGGAAGCCCGGCGATCGGGGCCTTGCAGGTGAGCGGTGCTACGACGGGGGTGCAGTATCCCTTCACAGGCAAGATCGATGAGCTACGCATCTGGAATACCATAATCGGTCAAACGAGCATCCGCGACTATATGTGCCGCAACAACCTCACGAGCCACCCGGACCTCGCCAACCTGCAGGCCCTGTACCATGTGGAGGAATCGGGTCCGAACACCGCAACGGTATGGGACCATATCGGCAACCACCACGCGACACTCACCAACGTGAGCGTGAATGATGCGTACGGTCTGAGCGAGGCGGCCTTGGGCGACACCAGTTCCCACACGTACAGCGGGCCGAACCTCGGGCTCGGTACACCCACGGAAAGCTTCTATATCAGCTCCAACTCCAATGCGGGCAAACACATCTATCATGTCGATCCCCCCGGCGCCAACGTGGATGGCACTGTGCCCAGCGGTTTGGATGCGGCGGGTGGCGGGTGCTTCGGTGTCTTCCTCGCTGAAGCACCATCGGCATTCTATCTTGTGAACTACAGCTACACCGGCAACCCGGAGTTGGACGGAACCGCCGCGGAACCCGGTTCGGTACTGCTGCGACGCGATGGACCACTGGGAACGCCGTGGACGCAGCAGGCTCCTCAATGGCTGAACCAAACGGTGAATGTGATCGACCTGCAAGGCACCTGGCAACGCCACATGCAATGGGCAGGAGCGTACACACCCGTGTCCTGCGACAATTGGACCTTGACGATCGACACCGACGACAACGGCAACGAAACCACCTGGCAGATCGCCGACGCCACCACACTCAGTGTGATCGCCAGCGGTGGGCCCTACCCGGACAACAGCTCGAACACGGAAACCATCTGCGTGCCACCGGGAGGCTGTTACCGGCTTACCGTGAACGACAGTGGGAACGACGGGATCACCGATGGTGGCTGGAAACTCCTGGACAACAACGGCCGCCGCATCCTGGACAATGTGGACAACGGTGGCTGCTTCAGCACCATCAGCACCCACGGGCTGGCCTTCTGCAATGAACCCGCCAGTGCGCAAACAGTGATCGGCATCCACTGCGACAAGACCAACTGGCTGCCAAACGATGTCATCATCGCCAGCGCGGATCCGGCCGTGAGTGCCCAGTGGGGCATCGGCGACCAGACCGACGATGGGTACACGTTCTGGTTCCTGGACCCCTGCGGCAGCTACAACCGCCGCATCTTCCGCAACCACGCCACCAGCGGTGGGCACGGTCCGGCTAACGCCATCCGCGCCACCAAGCTCAAGCTCAGCAGCATGGTGAGCTATCCCCTGCCCCAGAACACCCTTCTCAACGTGCGTGTGCGCAGCCGCGTGAACGGGGTGGACGGCACCTGGGGACCGGCTTGCCGCTTCAAGATCGATGTGAACTCCTGCACCCTCACGCAACTGAACAATGATCCCATGAGTCCCAATTTCAGCTGCGGGGTGAACGGAAAGGTGGTGGGCGCCAGCGGCAATACCGGTCGCATCTCGGCACTGGTGGTCACCAGCGGTGGCAACCCGGCCACCCACTACCGCTTCAACTTCGCGGTACCGGGCGAGGGCTACAGCCGCAACCTGGTGAGCACCAACGCGGTGTGCCAACTCGGCATCTGGCAGACGAACCCCTTGCTCTGCGGCACCTACACCTACGATGTGCGCGTGCAGGCCAGCTTCGATGGCGGGGTCACCTATTGTCCCTACGGCACCATGTGCCAGGTTACCATCACCAACAATGGGCCACAGCCCTATTGCAGTCCGGCTGGCGGTGAAATGGTCGAAGAGAATGGACCATCCACGTGGATGGCCTCCTCAACGGACCTGCGTCTCTACCCCAACCCGAATGATGGTGGTCCGGTCAATCTCATGATCGACGACCTCCCGATGGAAGAAACACTGGCCCACGTGGACATCCACGACGCACTGGGCAGGCGGATCCTCCGAACCTCCGTACCCATTCAGGACCGGGTCTTGCGCACCACGCTTCAACTGGGACATACCTTGGACGCAGGTGTGTACCTGGTGACCGTTACCACAGGCGAGCAAGTGCGAAGCGGTCGACTCCTGGTGCGTGCCACGGAATAGTGCCGGGGGACCGTACCCGATTGCATCCGCTCGGGTCGAAAACGAAATTCCGTTCTGGAAAACAACCGGTCCGGAACGGGCCATCGGATCCAAAAAAGCGAGCCTGCAAGGTTTTCGGCCCTCGCAGGTTCGCAGACGATGGCCCCGTCCTTTCGTTCGGGAGGAGGTGTTCAGGCCCACCACCGCACGATCGCCCCGGATCATCGCTATCTCTTTCAGTATCAAGTCATTTCACGCAGCCAAGGGGTTATGAGCCCCTGTTGGTGGAAATTCGTCGAAATAATTCGGACTTTCGTCGAAGTCGAAGCTAGTTTCGGCACCGCGAAACAGCCCTATGCGTCCACTCCTACTCACGTCTCTTCTCCTTATTTGTGGCACTGTGCTCGCCCAAGCGGGTTCGCTCGATGCCAGCTTCAACCCAACCGACCCCAGCGGCGGCGCATCCCACGGCCTGAACGGCGGCTGCCAGGCCCTTGTGGTTCAGCCCGATGGGGGGATCCTGGTGGGGGGTAGCTTCACCATGGTCAATGGCGTGGAGCGGCCCCATATCGCCCGCCTCAACCCCAACGGCAGCTTGGATCCCTCCTTCGCGCCGGGCTATGGGGCCAATGACAACGTGACGGCGATCGCCTTGCAATCCGATGGCAAGATCCTGATCGGTGGTGCGTTCACTTATTACAATGGGATCTGGTGCAACCACTTGGTACGCCTCCATGCCGACGGCTCGGTGGACAGCAGCTTCAACACCGGGCTCGGCTTCGATGGCAACGTGTACGCCTTGCTGGTACAGCCCGACAACAAGATCCTGGTGGGCGGCGATTATTTCCATCTCGACAACCAGGTGGCACAGGGTCTGGTGCGCTTGGAAACGAACGGCGCACGCGATACGGGCTTCGATGCCGGTGGTGTGCCCATCGTGTACGCCCTGGCCTTGCGCCCCAACGGCCGGATCATCGTAGGTGGCAACTTCAGCTTTGTGCAGGGCGTGGAACGTCGTTGCATCGCGGCCCTGTTGCCCAGCGGCCAATTGGACCCATCGTTCGCCCCCTTCGGCTGGAACTTCAGCCCCGTGCTCGGTCTCGACATCCAACCCGATGGTCGCGTACTGGCCGTGGGCATGATGCCCGGCTGCATCGCCCGACTCGAACTGAATGGCGACATGGATCCTTTGCTCGGTAGTGGTACAGGTGGCTTTACGGGCGGCCCCGGCGTGCGTGTGTTCGGTGTGGATGTGGACGACCAGGGCCGGATCACCTGTGTGGGCTTCTTCGGGGCGTACAACGGCGTCTCGCGCAAAGGCATGACCCGGCTGAACCCCGATGGGACTTTGGACGAGAGCTTCTCGATCGGCGAAGGCTTCAATGCCGAGGTGTACGCGCTGGCCGTTCAGCCCGATGGCCGCTACATGGTGGGCGGATGGTTCCAGGAGGTGGATGGCACACCGCGCAACCGCATCGCACGCATCATGGACCAGGAGGTGAGCACCATCGGTATCGTGGAGCACACGAGCCCGACACTTGAACTCTACCCGAATCCGAGCAGCGGTCAGTTCTTCATCGGCGGCATCACCGAAGGTGGAGCTACGCGGGTCACCATCATCGCCCCGGACGGACGCCTGGTTGAGCATGTGTCGCTCACCCCGATGAGTGGCGGCCCCTTGAGCGTGGATCTCGGCAGTGAAGCCCCGGGCGTGTACACCGTGCGCACCGTGCGCGATGGCCTGGTGCATACCGGCAGGGTGGTACTGCAGTGACAGGTCGCCGAGGCGGTCCGGCGTACGGAACACCCCGCTTCACACCTCGCTGGGTGCCCGTGTGGCCCGACGCTTATTCAGTCGGTGGTCAAGATCCGGTTTGACCGGCGATCAACCATGGTGGGTCGAAGGGTGCAGGAGTGCGAGAGTGCGAAGCTCAAACCCTTGCACCCTCGCACTTTTGAACCCATGGATCGACCGCTTCTTTATCACCGTCTGAGTAGCTTCGGCGCATCCATGCCACACATCAACCTTCCCCCCGGGCACAGTCCCGGCATCAGCGGCCTGCTGATGTACCGCGAAGAGACCGCCAAGCCCCTGCGCGAACTGGTGGAGATCCTGCTGCTCGGCCCGTCCACCCTTTCGCCCGGTGAACGGGAGATCATCGCCAGCAGCGTAAGCTGGTGGAACGATTGCCACTTCTGCCATACCAGTCACGGCGCGGCCGCATGCGCGCACCTGGACCGCGATGCGGAGTTCATCGACGCCATCAAGGCCGGATTGCCCAACGAACCTTTGTCACCGAAAATGCGGGCCCTCCTGCATGTGGCGCACCAGGTGCAACGCGGCGGCAAGCACGTTACCGATGATGACGTAGCAAAAGCCCGGGCCGCTGGCGCAACGGACGTTGAGATCCACGACACGGTGCTCATCGCCGCCAGCTTCTGCATGTTCAACCGTTACGTGGACGGGCTGGGCACCTGGGCGTGGCCCGAGAAGGAGAAGTTCATGGAGATCGGGCGGAAGATGGCCAAGGGCTATCTGGAACCGTACGTGCCGAGCGCAGGACAGTGAGGTGATGCTCGCCGAGGGACGACTGCTCTCACGCCACCACCAATTTTCTCCCCGCCAACCACCCTCGTGCTCTTCGAACGGAGAAAGGCACGAGCATGGACGCTCGCCCCAGAAGGAGTGTTGGATCAATGCTGCGCTATCGCTTGGACACTGCCTTGAGGATCTTCCTGAACTGTCACGCTGAGCGCGCCGAAGCGCTATACACACATGCACGTGATCATGGTAGCGCTTCGGCAGGCTCAGCGTGACAAAACATGGGAGTATTCAGCGTGACAGTGCATGGAAGGTCTCCAATTCTGGCGCGAGCGTCCACGCTCGTGCCCTTCGATGTTCGCTCAGGCCTCTTCCAACTCTAGGTGAATGTCCGGGTTCGCACTGCTCCACGTGTAGGCGGCCTTATGCGTGACCAGTCCTGCTGGCACAGGATTATCGCGCACATACCGCACGCATTCGTCGAACGCAAGGCCCTTGTTCCTCCGGCAGTGGTCCAGGTTCTTCAGCAAGAACTCGGCATAGTCGGCCCGCGTGAAGACATCGATCCAACCGACCACGGAAAAGCTCACGAAATGCGCATACTCATCAACGAACTTCCAACGCTCACTCATGCCCGGAATTCAGCAGGGACGGAGAAAGGCACGAGCGTGGACGCTCGCGCCAGAAGGTGGAGAAGGAGAAATTCATGGAGATCGGGAGGAAGATGGCCAAGGGCTACATGGAGCCGTACGTGCCGGGCAGGGAGCTGTGAGGTGAGCGCGTGGCCGCCGGGCGCACCGGGAAGCCCCGGAATTTCGTGTTCCTGGCGGTTCATCGCTGCTGCGTTCTCCGGGTAGCGGGCAAAGCAACCACCGGTTCCATGGGCCGTCTCTCCAATGACTCTTCGTTCTGACCGACCATGTGTGCATACCACTGTTCACTTCTCGCCTCCATCCTCGTGCTCTCCGCCAACGCGCAAGTTGCCCTCAGGCCCAAGGTGTTCCTTGAAGGCCCATTCAACAGCGATACCGGCACGATGACGGCCGCGCTACGCACACAACCTTCCTTCCCGCTCACCGAGCCCTTCACCGCGCTGGGCTTCACCATGATGGGCGGTAGCGGCGAAATGATCCAGGCCTCCGTGCTCGACATGGACGGCAATAACGCGGTGGTGGATTGGGTGCTGGTGGAATTGCACAGCGCCACCGATCCAGGTACCATCATGCACACCGGATGCGCGCTGTTGCAGAGCGATGGTGACGTGGTGCCCTTGAACAACAACGGCGTACTCGTCATACCCGGGGCTACGCCGGGCAATTACCGCGTGGCCATCCGCCACCGCAACCACTTGGGCGTGATGACCGCTGCGCCCGTGGCCCTGTCATTGAACATCACCACATGGGACTTCACCACGGGCGCATTGGACACATACGGCAGCGACGCATTGAAGACCGTGGGCAGCTACCGCGTGTTGCGCACCGGTGATGCCCATCGCGACGGCCAGATCAAGTACTCGGGCAGCAACAACGACCGCGATCCCATTCTGATCCGCCTCGGGGGCATACCGAACAACGTGGTGAGCGGGTACCACCCGGAGGATGTGACCTTGGACGCGCAGGTGAAGTACACGGGCTCCGGCAACGACCGCGATGCGATCATGGTGGCCGTGGGCAGCAACACCCCCAACAACGTGGTGGCGCAACAGATACCCCCGGTGTGCCCCGCGACCGTCACGGACGTTGATGGCAACGTGTATCCTGTTGTTCAGATCGGTGGCCAGTGCTGGATGGCCGCCAACCTGCGCACGGCCCACTACAGCGATGGCAGCATCATACCCCATGTGACGGACGGCTACGCCTGGGGCCAGCAGAACACCGGTGCATGGTGCAACTATGACAACGACCCGGCCAACAATGCCACCTACGGTAAGATCTACAACTGGTTCGCCGCCGCCAACCCCGGTATCTGCCCGCTGGGCTGGCATGCGCCCACCGATGCCGAGTGGATGACCTTGGAATCGACCCTGGGCGTGCCTGCGGAGGAGTTGAACATTGAAGGCTGGCACGGTGTTGCGCAGAACGTTGGAGGCCAGATGAAGACCATCGACCTATGGAACAGCCCCAACACGGGAGCGACCAACTCGAGTGGTTTCTCGAGCATGCCCAGCGGTAGCCGTTCCTCCGATGGCGACTTCTACCTCGTTGGCACGGACGGCCCAATGTGGAGCTCCTCGGAGGCCAGCGAGCTCTACGCCAGGTACCGTAGTCTGAAATATTATCAGACAGGTGTCCTCAGGCACTTCTTTTTCAAGGAGGTCGGACTTTGCATGCGTTGTCTGCGGGATTGACGCGCTCGGCCGTACAGCCCCACCCTGGCGGAGCACAGGGCACCGATCTTCGCCCCGCATGGGCGCCCTCAGCTACTACCTGGCCCTTCCGTTCATCTACGGCATCGCACTCCTGCCCTTCCCCTTGCTGTATGGGGTGAGCGACGGGTTGTACCTGCTGCTGTACAAGCTGATCGGCTACCGCACGAAGGTGGTGCGGGAGAACCTGCGCATGAGCTTCCCGGAGAAGAGCGTTGCGGAGTTGCGAAGCATCGAGCGCTCCTTCTACCGCTGGTTCTGCGATCTGGTGGTGGAAACGCTGAAGACCCTCACGATCACCCCGGCCCAGGTGAAGGAACGCGTGGCCGTGGAAGGCGAGGACGTGTTGAAGAAATACTTCGATGCGCGACAGAGCGTGATCCTGGTGATGGGCCACTGGGGCAATTGGGAACTGGGCGGCGCACGCTTCAGCCAACTCGGAGTGCATCAACTGTACGTGATCTACCACCCGCTCCAGAACGCTCGGTTCGACAAGCTGGTGGAACACATGCGCACAAGGCTGGGCAACCGGCTGTACGCCATGAACGACACGTTGAAGGGCATGCTGCGGGACCGGGGACAGGTAACGGCCACCGCCTTCATCGCCGACCAGACCCCGCCACCCGAGCGAGCCTACTGGACCAGCTTCCTGCACCAGGACACCCCGGTGTTCTTCGGCACGGAGAAGATCGCGGCCAAACTGGGTTATCCGGTCATTTACACCGGCATTGCGCGGGTGCGGCGCGGGTACTACCTGATGCGCTTCGAGGAACTGGTGCCCGCCCCCAAAGGCCTGCCCGAGGGCGCGATCAGCGAGCTGCACACCCGGCGGCTGGAACGCGACATCCAGCGCCAACCGGCGTTCTGGCTCTGGACCCACCGCCGGTGGAAACATCGACGTCCTTCCGGTGTGTAGATTCGCCGCCGATGCTCCAGGGAAAGGACCTCATTCTCGCCACGCGGCCCTTCGCCAACGAAGTGCGCTGGAAAAGCTGGTGGCACCTGTTCACCACGCTGGTAGTGCTCGGGGGCGGCTACGCCATGGTCTTCGTGGCCGATAGTTGGTGGGTGAAGGTGGGCGGCAGCATCCTGGTGGCCCTCACGCTGGGGCGCTTCTTCGTGATCTACCACGATTACCTGCACCACGCCATCCTGCAGCACAGCCGTATGGCCAAGGTGCTGTTCGTGGCCTTCGGCCTCTTCATGCTGGCACCGGTGAGCATCTGGGAGCGCAGCCACAACTACCACCACGCGCACAACAGCAAGCTGTACACCAGCAGCATCGGGTCTTACCCCATCGTCACCAAGGAAAAATACCTCAGCAGCAGCGCCGCCGAACGCACCCTGTACATGTTCGTGCGCCACCCGGTCACCATCGGCATGGGCTACATCTTCATGTTCATGTACGGCATGTGCATCCGCTCGCTCATGAGCAACAAGGACCGCCACTGGGACAGCATCGTGGCGCTGGTCTTCCACTTCGGTATCGGTGCGCTCATCTGGTGGCTCGCCGGGTTCACGGGCTTCTTCTTCGGCTTCCTCCTGCCGTTCGTGCTGGTGCTGGCCTTGGGCAGTTATCTCTTTTACGCGCAACACAATTTCCCGGGCGTCACCTTCACCGACAAGGATGGATGGACCTACGCCGACGCCGCGCTGGACAGCAGCAGCCACATGAAGATGAGCCCCTGGATGCGCTGGTTCCTGGCCAACATCGGCTACCACCACATCCACCACCTGAACCCCCGCATCCCCTTCTACCGCCTGC
>JAFDZE010000044.1:0-5419 GCA_018267155.1 Bacteroidota bacterium
GTAAACCCAGATTAGGACGGGTCATACGGAAAACGAGCGCGGCCACCCCTCCCGGGATGACCGCGCCCAGCTCGTTCCGTGTGCTACACGGGCCACTCGTTCTCGAGGGTCTCGCTGCCGAGGGCCAGTTCCTTGGCGCTCACGGTGAAGCTCAGGCTCATGGGATTTCCGCCCACACTGTCGAAGTTCTCGCTCAGGGCCACCACGTAGGCGGTCTTGAACTTCAGCTCCTTCATCTTGGCATCCTCGTCGCGCTTCTTGAACGTGATGGTGCCGTCGGTGCTCTTGTACTGGGCGATCATCAGGTCCCAGATGGAGGTGTCCTCGGTGCTCTCGATCTCGAACTGGATCGTACCGCCCTTCACTTCGCTGGCCGGGCGGCCCGTGGGGTCCACATCGCGGTTGAGGGCGTAGCTGCAATGGAGCAGGCGGTAGGTTTTGCCGTTCATCTCGAGGTCTGCGCGGAATGCCATGGTCGTTGGATTTTTTGGTTGTTGATATTGTCGTTGTTGACGATGCGAAACAAGCGACATGACAGCCGGACCGTGAGCGTGGCCGAGCAAGTGGCGGCATGGAGCGCGCAGGTGGCGGTCTTACTCAGTCGGTGGTCAAGATCCGGTTTGACCGGCGATCAACCATGGTGGGTCGAAGGGTGCAAGGGTGCGAGAGCGCGAGGCTCAAACCCTTGCACCCTCGCACTTTTGAACCCATGGACCGACCGCTTCTTTATCACCGTCTGAGTATCCAGGACGGGCGATCGGGTGCGTGGTGTTCGTCGAAGGCCGGATCCATGGCCGGACGGTCGTACGAGTGGACCGCATGCACGATGAGCAACAGCGCCCGACCCGCACCGGATCAGCTACCGCTCCTTTGCATACCTGTAGCGAAGTACACCACGGCACCCAGCGCCACGATGCCCAGACCGAGGCCCGCGAACAGCGGCTGCATCACGAGCAGATTCACGCAGAAGGCCAGGGCACAGAGCATGTAGATCGCGGGCACCAGCGGGTAACCGAAGGCGCGATAGGGCCTCGGGGTGTCGGGTTCGCGCTTCCGCAGAATGAACACACCACCGATGGTGACCACATAGAACAGGAGCGATGCGAAGGTGGTGTAATCGAGCAGGTCGTTGTACGTGCCGCTGAAACAGAGCAGACAGGCCCATGCGCATTGCAGCCAGGTGGCCCAGGCGGGTACGCCCCGGGCATTCAAGGTGGCGGCCTTCTTGAAGAACACACCTTCGCGGGCCATGGCGTAGTACATGCGCGGACCCACCAGCACATAACCGTTGATGCATCCGAACGTGCTCACCATGATGAGCGCGGCCATCACACCCACGGCGGCGGGCCCCATGATCACTTCGGCGGCGGCGGTGCCTACGCGGTCGAACGCCGCGCCCTGGATGCCTTCCACCGGCAGTAATGAGAGGTAGGTGATGTTGGCCAGCACGTAGAGCGCGGTCACCATGAAAGTACCGAGGAAAAGACTGAGCGGGATGTTGCGCTGCGGCTCGCGGATCTCTCCCGCGATGAAGGTGACGCTGTTCCAGCCGTCGCTGCTGAAGAGCGAGCCGACCATGGCCACGCCCAAAGCGCTCAGCAAGGCCATGCCGGTGAGGGGCGTGAGTGCGCCATCGGAACCTGTGCGCACGGCCTCCCATCCACGGCTGAAATTGGTGCTCAGCAGATCGGTGCCCAGACCAACGGCGAGGCCGCCCACCACCAGGGCGAGCACGGCGGCCACCTTGGCCAGGGTGAACACCGTGGTGAAGGTCTTGCTGTGTTCCACCCCGCGCGTATTGAACCAGGTGAGCAGCAGGATGGCGCACACGGCGTACACCTGGGCGGCGCTCACATGCACCGGGCCGAGGATCAGGAGGATGTTGTCCGGCGAAAGCACCGGGAAGAACACGGCGCTGAACTTGGCGAAGGCCACGGCCACGGCGGCGATGATGCCAGAGGTGATCACGGTGAAGGCGGTCCACCCATACATGAAAGAAGTGAGTTTTCCATACGCGCGGCGCAGGTACACGAACTGGCCGCCCGCTTCGGGCATCATAGCGGCGAGCTCGCCATAGCTGAGGGCGGCCAGAACGGTGAGTACCCCCGCGACCACCCAGGCGGTAAGCAGCCAGGCGGGCGAGCCCAGACCGCGCAGCATGCCGGCGCTCACGATAAAGATGCCGCTGCCGATCATGGAGCCGGCCACGAGCATCACGGCATCCAGCAGGCGGAGCGAACGGTGGAATTGGGACATGGTGGGATGGAAAGGCGCCGAATGTAGAAGGATGCCACCATCTATATTGGCGCACGCCGTGCCCCGAAGGCCGTCCGATCACCCACCATGCGCCGAAGCCGCGCGCCGTTCCTGGCGCTGTTGACCTTCCTGCTCCTCACCCTCAACGCCTCGGCCCAGTACGAGTTGCGCGGTACCGTCACCGACAAGGCCACCGGCGAAACGGTGATCGGGGCGGTGGTGAAGGTGAAGGGCGAAGCCAAGGGTGTGAGCACGGACCTGGACGGGAAATTCACATTGAAGGTGACGCAGCTCCCGCCCTTCGTCATCGTGATCACCAGCATGGGCTATGCCGCGCAGGAGATCGCGGTGGCCAGCCTGGACGAACCCGTGAAAGCACGGATGGGCCCCGACGAGGTGATGCTGCGCGAGGCCGTGATCGTGAAGGAGCGCATCAGCGAGAAGCAGAAGCAGGCGCCGCTCACGGTGGAGAGCATGGACGTGATCGCGATCAAGGAGGCCCCGAGCGGCGATTTTTACGAAAGTCTCGGTACGTTGAAGGGCGTGGACATGACCGCGGCCAGCATGGGGTTCAAGGTGATCAACACGCGGGGATTCAACAGCACCAGTCCGGTGCGGTCCCTGCAGCTGATCGACGGCGTGGACAACCAGAGTCCGGGGCTCAACTTCTCGCTGGGCAACTTCCTGGGCGCCTCGGACCTGGACGTGATGAAGGTGGACATCATCGCCGGGGCCAGCACGGCCTTTTACGGTCCGGGCGCCTTCAACGGTGTGGTGAGCATGAGCACCAAGAGCCCGTGGACGTTCCCCGGCCTGAGCGTGAGCGTGAAAGGCGGCGAGCGCGACCTGCTGGAAGGAGCGGTGCGCTGGGCGCAGGTCTTCAAGGACAAGGAGGGCAGGGACAAATTCGCCTACAAGCTGAACCTCTTCGCCCTGCGGGCCACCGACTGGTACGCGCAGAACTACGGCGCCACCGGCAACTCGCCCACCACGGTGGCCAATGCTGGCGGCTACGATGGAGTGAACATCTACGGCGACGAGAACGTGACAGTGAACAACGACTACACGCGCAGCCTGTTCGAGCGGCGTAACTCCCCCGGACTCGGTATTTTTCTGCGGCCCGGGTACAAGGAGAGCGACCTGGTGGACTACGGCACCGATAATATCAAGGCGGGCACATCGGTGCATTACAAACTCACCGACGACATCGAGGTGATCGGTGCGGGCAGCTACAGCCGGGGCAGCACCGTGTACCACGGCGAGAACCGCTACCGCCTGAAGAACATCCAGTTCCACCAGGAGCGGCTGGAGATCCGGCAGAAGGACAAATGGTACGTGCGCGGGTATCATACCGGTGAGGATGCGGGCAACACCTACGACATCTTCACCACCGCGTTGCGCCTCCAGGACGCATCCGGCGCCACCAGCCGCTGGAACACGGCCTACTACAACTTGTGGCAGACCTGGATCAAAGGGCCGGGCACGGGCGGTGTGCCGGGGCTGCTGCAAAGCCAGACGGGATGGTACCAGCCGGGCCAGGAAGCCACCGACAGCCTGGGGCCGGGCACCACCGCCGAGACCTACGACGCGTACCTCACGGGCTTCATCAACAGCCACCCGGACCTCTTCCAATACTACCACCAGTTGGTGACCGACTCCGTGAACAACACCAACGATACCTATCTGGATCCCGCGTACGTACCGGGCACGCAACGCTTCGACGACGCGTTCAACGCGATCACGGGCAAGCTCTTCACCGAAGGTGGATCACGGTTCTACGACCGGTCGCGACTGGTGCATGCGATGGGCGAGTACCGCTTCAAGCCGGGGTTCGGCGAGATCAGCGTGGGCGGCAACTTCCGGCAGTACATGCCCGACAGCCGGGGCACCATCTTCAAGGACACGGCCGGCGTAAAGATCCGCAACCGCGAGTATGGCCTGTTCGTGGGCCTGGAGAAGCCCTTCGTGGACAGCACGCTGAAGATGACGGCCACCCTGCGGATGGACCACAACCAGAACTTCGACCCGCAGTTCTCCCCCGCCCTCTCGCTGGTGTACAGCAGGACCCCCGCGCACGTGTGGCGGCTGAGCTTCAGCAGCGCGATCCGCAACCCCACGCTGGCCGACCAGTACTTCCATTACAACGTGGGTCGCGCCATCCTGCTGGGCAACGTGGAGGGCCAGTTCGAACGGGGACGCGACAGCCTGATCACCGTCGCGAGTTTCGACAGGTACCGCAGCACACCCGGCGCCAACCTGATCAGCGGCCTGGCCGAGCTCGACTATTTCAACATCGATCGCATCCGCCCTGAGAAGGCCCGGACCATCGAGGTGGGATACCGGGGCACCCATTGGGAAAGTTGGTACTTCGATGTGAGCGCCTACCACAGCTGGTACACCGACTTCATCGGCTACATGATCGGCATCGACGCGGCCTTCGATCCCACAACCGGCTTCCCGCTCGGGGGCATCCAGGTGTACCGCCTGGCCGCCAATGCCACCAGCCTGGTACGCACCATGGGCGGCAACTTCGGGGTGACGCACTACCGCAAGAAGGCCGTCTACACCTTCAACTACAGCTACAACC
This sequence comes from Bacteroidota bacterium, assembly GCA_018267155.1. Classification (GTDB taxonomy): domain Bacteria; phylum Bacteroidota; class Bacteroidia; order Flavobacteriales_F; family PHOS-HE28; genus PHOS-HE28. The sequence goes on from JAFDZE010000044.1 coordinate 4,844, forward strand.
AGCTGATCAGCGGGGCCGACGATCCGATCATCCCCGCGTACAACACCCCCTTGAACAAATTCAACCTCGGCGTTTCGGGACATGAATACCGGATCCCCTGGACCGATAAACGGGACCTCGGCTTCGGTGTCAACTACAAATTCATCGAGGGCTTCACGTTCACGGGATCGCCGCAATTCTCGGGCCCCATACGCACCTATGACATGGTGGACGCGCAGTTGAGCGTGGGCTTCCCCAAGGCGCATCTCACGGTGAAACTCGGGGCCAGCAACCTGTTCGGCATCGCGCCGCTGTTCGACAAGGACGTGCCCTCATCCGATCGGTTCGAGCGGGCGGTGAACAACAAGGTTTACATGGTGTACGGCGGCCCGCAAGTGGGGCGCCTGGCCTACCTGCAACTGAGCTACGAACTGTCCACCCGCAACTGATCCGAACGGCCGCCCCCGGCGGTTCGCCGAGCGTAGGACGGAGATGCGGCTCCCTGTACGATCAGCAGGCATCCGTGTCCACGACGCCTTCGCGGAACCTTCTGTGAAGCAAGGTGCTGTTCATCCGCGATCGAACGACACCGACTTG
>JAFDZE010000044.1:5502-7273 GCA_018267155.1 Bacteroidota bacterium
GCCGAAGCGCGCTATAATACTGATCGCTCACGCTGATCTATTTGAACTGTCACCTGAGCCTGCCGAAGCGCCATACTCCTGTTCTCAGCGCTCGTCCCCGATCTTGGTGCGATCCCGCGTTGCAAGCCTTGATGGACGAGCACTTTTCTGTTGGGATCGGGCAGCCCGGTCTTCATCCTCATTTTCCGAGCAAAGAAGTGTTCAGAGCAGCCTGAAAGCGATGAGGATCACGCATTGAGAAACAACCCCGGCTTGTTGTAGCGCTTCGGCATCGTGGTGCTGTTCGGCAAGGACGTGCCCTCATCCGATCGGTTCGACCGGGCGAAGGACGAAAATGCGCGCCCCCATTACGATCGGCAGGCATCCGTGTCCACGACGCCTTCGCGGAACCTTCTGTATAGCACGGGGTTGTTCACCCGTATTCATCCGTGGCCAGAACCGTTGAACCGCTGCGAGGCAGGGTACGCAGGCACCGCCGACCCGGGGCGCGGGCGGGAAATGATCAGGAACATCGCGACAAGGTGTACTTTGGAGCGGTCAAACAAGGACGCGAAAACCGAAAACCCTACGATATGAAACACGTGTTACGCACAACAGCATTGTACGGTACGCTCGTACTGGCCATGCACGCGCAGGCGCAGCGCTACCTCACCGAGGTGTTCACCGATGCGCAGATCACGATCACGCCGAACGTGACCTACGCCACGAACATCGACTTCCTCACCTCCACCTTGTCCTCGCCGCAGGTTCCGGCCGACCTCACCGAGCTGCACACGCTCGTGGCCACGGGTCAGCCCATACCCACGCCGTACTACACGCCGTCGGACCAGAGCACGGCCATCAAGGTGAAGGACCTGCAATTCGACGTGTACCAGCCGGACCAGGCCATCGACACGGTGAGCGGCAGGCCCGTTGTATTGTACCTGCACACGGGTAACGCCCTGCCCCCGCCGATCAACGGCAGCCCGAACGGGCTGCGCACGGACAGCACGGCGGTGGAGATCTGCAAGCGCATGGCGCGCCGCGGGTACGTGGCCATCAGCATGAGCTATCGCTTGGGCTGGAACCCCCTGGCCCCCACCGAGGAGGAGCGCCGCGGCCAATTGCTCAACGCCATCTATCGCGCGTTGCACGACGTTCGCCAGTGCATCCGTGGCCTGAAGAAGAACGCGGCCGAGGAGGGCAACACGTATGACATCTGCAGCGACCGGATCATCGTGCTGGGCGAGGGCACCGGCGGATACATCGCCTTGGCCAACGCCACACTGGACCACCCGAGCGAGCTCTACATCGAGAAGTTCCTGCCCGATCCCTTCGAGCCCACGGTGAGCTACGTGGACAGCAACATGGTAGGCAACATCAACGGTTTCGGGGGCCAGTTGAACCTGTACCTCCCCAACGGTTACGACCACAGCACCCAGTTCTGCGTCAACATGGGCGGTGCCCTGGCCGACACCAGTTGGATGGATCCCGGTGACGTGCCCATGGTGGCCTTCCACACCGTGTTCGATCCTTACGCACCGTTCACCGAGGGCATCGTGATCGTGCCCACCACGCAGGGGCCTGTGGTGCCCGTGCAAGGCTCGAACCTCTTCGAGGTGCTTGTGAACGCGTATGGCAACAACGCCTCCTTCGCGGGCCTGCCCGATGGCGACCCCTTCACCGATCGTGCGCGATCCCTGTACGGCACCACCCAGGTACACAGCGGCAGCACGGTGAACATCAATACCGGAACGGAGGGGCTTTTCGCCTTCGTAACACCGGATTGGCC